>DAOUHE010000064.1:0-21907 GCA_034428715.1 Dehalococcoidia bacterium
GGTGCCATCCACCGCCTGCACCGCCCAGTCAACCAACTCCAGCCGGACGGCGGTTTGCACCGTCTGGCGCAACAAGCTCCTAAGGTGGGGCCGGTGGGCTTGGTAGAACCGCCATAGGGTGTTGTGGTAGAGCCAGGCGCAAAGCAGGGCCCGGGGATGGTACGCCGGGGCCCCCAAGGCTTCACCAAGGGTATCCACTCCCAACTCGGCCTACTCGCCTTCGGTGAACCCATCCACAAAGGCCCCCACGTACCGCGCCGGGTGGTCCTCCGCCAGCAGTTCGTCCAATGTCGGCTGCAGCAGCCAGCCCTGTTCCCGCACCATCTCCCGCCACGGCATACCCCTTCCTCCCAAAACAAGAGCGTCAGGGCTATTTTACCCCGGCGCTCTTGTTTTTGGGCACCTTTTGACCGCTTTCTGAGACAGTCTCTTAAAACCCGCCCCTACGATTCCAATCGCTGGAGATTTTTGATCTAATGGGGAATTAATCCGGAGTGCTACCAGCCGCCGGGATGTCGGCATCCTCGTCGGCCGCCAACATGCGGTTTACCGCGCTGAGATACGCTTTGCCGCTGGCCACGATGATGTCGGTATCCGCGCCCCGGCCGGTGTAGATCTTGCCGTTGTTCTCCACCCGCATGGTCACCGTGCCCATGGAGTCGATTCCCTCGGTGACCGATTGGACGTTGAAGTCCACCAGCTTGCATTGGCAGCCCACTACACGATCAATGGCGTTGCACACGGCGTCCACCGGGCCATTTCCAGTGGAGGCGTCGGTGGTCACCTTTTGGTCCGGGCCCATCAACCTCACCGTGGCGGTGGGAATGTCGTGATCTCCGCTGGTGAACTGAACGTGTTCCAGGGTGAAGGTTATCGGCTCGCTGGCTTCCCGCTTTTCCTCGTCCATGAGGATCTCCAGGTCCCGGTCGGAAATTTCCCGCTTCTTGTCGGCCAGGGCCTTGAACGACTCAAACACCTTGTTCAGATCGTCCCGCTCCAGCGTGTAGCCCAGGGCTTCCAGACGCGATTGCAGGCCCGCGCGGCCGCTTAGTTTGCCCAAAACCAGGCTGTTGCCGGGGACTCCCACCCGCTCGGGCTGCATCACCTCATAGGTGGAGCGGTTCTTCAGCACGCCGTCCTGGTGAATTCCGGAAGCGTGGCGGAAAGCGTTCTCGCCTACCACCGCCTTGTTTGCTTGGACCGCCATCCCGGTGATTCGGCTGACCATCCGGCTGGCGGGGTATAGCTGGGTGGTGTCGATGCTCATGTCCACCCCGAACAGATCGTGACGGGTGTCCAATGCCATGATTATCTCTTCCAACGAAGCGTTGCCCGCCCGTTCGCCGATACCGTTGATGCAACCTTCCACCTGGTCGGCCCCGGCCTCGATGGCGGCCAGGCTGTTGGACACTGAAAGGCCCAGGTCATTGTGGCAATGGACGCTGAGGTTAACGTTCTCTATACCAGGGACATTTGCCTTGATGTCTTTGATCAGGCGGGTGAAGTCCGAAGGTATGGCGTAACCCACCGTGTCCGCGATGTTTACCGTGGTGGCGCCGGCTTTGATAACCTCCTCCAGCATCCGGTACAGATACTCTGGCACGGTGCGAGTCGCGTCCATTGGGGAAAACTCCACGTCGGAGCAATACTCTTTGGCGCGCCCGACCATGGAAACCGCCATGCCCATCACTTCTTCCCGGTCCTTGCGAAGTTGGTGCATCACGTGGATATCGGAAGACGACAGGAATACGTGAATGCGATGTTTCTCTGCGTGTTGGATAGATTGCCAGGCTTGGTCCACGTCGTTGGGATGGGCGCGGGCCAAAGAGCAAATGATGGGTCCTTCAATCTCTCGGGCGATCCTGGATACGGCATCGAAGTCGCCGGGCGAACTTGCGGCGAACCCGGCCTCGATGATGTCCACCTTCATCCGCTGCAACTGCTTGGCGATCTCAAATTTCTCGTCCCCCGTCATTCCGATGCCGGCGGATTGTTCTCCATCGCGGAGGGTCGTGTCCAAAAACAATACTTTCCTGTCAGTCATTTCTTTTCCCTTTCCCTATTATCTTAAAGTTAGCCGTTCGGATGGGATATCAATCTTGGGGAAGGGGCGGCAGGGCCACGTAGTCCACCACACTCAGCCCAGCCAGGACCAACATGCGATGGTGGACTACACTCAACCTATCCTGCGTCTTCATCATGATTTTGATTTGATCTAAGTCCTCAGGTTGTCAGCATCACGGCGTACAGCCCTGCTATTGACAAGCATAACTGTAACCCACATGGTGATGATGATGCCCAGAGTCCATAAGAGATTCCTATCGACCTAGCTACTCAGGTCTAGTATTGCCAGCCTAACTTCCACGATCCGCTGCTCCAGGTGCTCCACCCTGGTTTCCATTCTGGCCAGGTGTTCGCCATCGGGGATTTCTCTTTACTGCGGTGGTCATTTTGTTTCCCCGATGGTTACTTGGGGTCCATCCACGGCATCATTGACCTGAGCCGCTTGCCGACCTCTTCTATCTGGCTGGTCTGGGCTTGCTCCCGCAGGGGCGAGAAGCGCTTGCGGCCTTCGTCATTTTCGGCGATCCATTCCTTGGCGAAGCTGCCGTCTTGGATGTCGGCCAGGACCTTCCGCATGTTTTCCCGCACATGCTCGTCAATCACCCGGGGCCCCCGGGTCAGGTCGCCGTATTCGGCCGTGTCGCTCACCGAGAAGCGCATGTATGAGAACCCGCCCTGGTACATTAGGTCCACGATCATCTTAAGTTCGTGCAGGCACTCAAAGTAGGCGATCTCGGGAGGGTATCCTCCCTCGACCAGGGTGTCGAAGGCGGCCTTCACCAACTCGGTGACCCCGCCGCAGAGGACGGTCTGCTCTCCGAACAAGTCCGATTCGGTCTCGAATTTGAAGGTGGTTTCCAAGACGCCCGCGTTGGTGGCGCCCAGGCCCTTGGCGTAGGCCAGGGCGGTCTCCTTGGCGTGGCCGGTGGAATCCTGATGGACCGCCAGGAGGCAAGGGACGCCGATGCCTTGCTGGAACAGTTCCCGCATCCGGTGGCCCGGCGCTTTGGGCGCGATCATCATCACGTCCACGTCGGGCGGCGGTACCACCTCTCCGTAGTGGATGCTGAATCCGTGGGCGAACATCAGGGCGCTTCCGGAACGTAAATTCGGGGCGATCTGATCCCGATAAATGCCGCCCTGAATGTGGTCTGGGATGAGCACCATCAATATATCTGATCTCCCCGCGGCTTCGGGAACGTCGGCCACTTCCAGGCCGGCCGCTTCTGCCACCGCCCGGCTGCTGCTGCCGGGGTAGAGACCCACCAGGACCTTCTGGCCGTTGTCATGCAGGTTCAACGCATGGGCGTGGCCCTGGCTGCCGTAACCGACTATACCGACGGTCTTACCCTTTAAGAGGTCCAGGTCTGCGTCGGCGTCATAGTAGACGTTTACCATATCTGTTATTCCTCATTAAGTTAAAAACTGTTTAATCTGATTGCGCTTCTTAAGGCGAAGATTCCAACTTTGACGATGCTTCCGGTGTGGCCCTATGTGCAGCCCCATATCCGTTGGAAACCCGGCCGTAAGCGTCCAAGCCAACACTGTCGCTGGTGCGCCCGTTGGCTTGGCCCCTGACCATGGCCACCAGGCCGGTACGTAGCATCTCTATGATGCCAAAGGGCTCCAACAGGTCGTGCAGGGCGTTGATCTTATCTTCTTCTCCAGTGATCTCGATCACCACCGATTGGGCGCCGACGTCGACAATGTTGGCCCGGAAAAGCTGAACGATTTGAATGACTTCGCCCCGGTTGCTGGCATTCGCGTTGACTTTGATTAACGCCAACTCCCGGGCGACGATCTCTTGGGTTGTGATATCGGTGACCCTGATCACGTCAATGAGTTTGTCCAACTGCTTGGTGACCTGGTTCACCGTGTAATCATCGCCTTCCACGACGAAGGTCATGCGCGAAAGTCCGGGCTGCTCGCTCTTGCCCACCGCCAGGCTGGCGATGTTGAAACCCCGGCGCCGGAACATGCTGGCGATGCGGGTGAGAACTCCGGGGCGGTCCTCCACTAGGGCCACGATAGTATGTAGCTCGCCTTTGGTGCTCATATAGTCGGCTCTCTCCCCACTGGTTTAGGTTGGAGGTTGCTCCAGCATTTCGTTGACCGACTCACCCGCCGGAATCATGGGATAGACGTTTTCGTCCGGTTTCACGATAAAGTCCACAATCACCGGGCCCGGTGTCTCCAATGCCTGTTGGATGGCTCCTTCAACCTGCTCTCTTTCCGTAACGCGAATTCCGGCGATGCCGTAGGCTTCGGCTAGTTTTACAAAGTCGGGGTTTCCGCTGTACTCCGTGCAGAAGTAGTCCTTTTCATAGAAAAGTTCTTGCCACTGGTGGACCATGCCCAAGACGCCGTTGTTAAGAATGGCGAACTTGACGTCTATGTTGTTTTCAACGGCGGTGGCTAAATCGCATAAGGTCATTTGAAAGCCGCCGTCTCCCGCCACTGACCAAACCGTTTTATCGGGGCGGCCCAGCTTGGCGCCCAAGGCTGCAGGGACCTCGAATCCCATGGAGCCCAGACCACCGGAAGTTATCAATGTATTGGGCTCTTGGAAGTTACAGTACTGGGCGGCCCACATCTGGTGCTGGCCTACGCCTGTCACGACAATCGAATCGCCACGGGTGGCCCGGGCCAGTTGGGTCAACACATACTGGGGCGGCAGCTCTTTGGAGTCCGGTAGCTCGTTCAAGGGATGCTCTGCCCTCAAGGTGTCTATATATTTGAGCCATTCCAGGTGGACGTTGGACTCCACCTTGGGGAGCAGTTGGTTAAGCACCAGCTTGAGGTCTCCCAATACCGGAGCGTCGGCCTTGACATTTTTATTCAGCTCCGAAGCATCGACGTCCACATGCACCACTTTGGCGTTGGGAGCGAAATCTCTGACCCTTCCGGTGACACGGTCATCAAAACGCATTCCGAGAGAAATCAGCAGGTCCGCCTTGTCTATCGTTAGGCTAGCGTAGGCATGGCCATGCATGCCCGGCATCCCGATGTTCAAGTAATGGTCCGTGGGCAGTGAACTGATACCCAGCAGGGTCGTGATCACGGGGATTTGGGCTTTTTCCGCCAATGTGCGCAGCTCGTCATAGGCCCGGGAGATAAGAACGCCGTGGCCGGCTAGGATCACCGGCCGTTCCGCCTGGTTTATCAATTCGGCAGCGCGCTCAATCTGCTCCTGCGGCGCTTCCCCCGGTGGGTTGTATCCTGGTAGGTTCACCTTGTCCGGCCAGACGAATTCCGTTCTTTCATCCAGCAAAACGTCCTTGGGTATGTCCACCAATACCGGGCCGGGCCGGCCGGTACGGGCGATGTGAAAGGCCTCTTTGATGGCGGGAGCTATGTCTTCCACATTCATCACTAGGTAGTTGTGCTTGGTGATGGGCAAGGTAATGCCCGTGACGTCGGTCTCTTGAAACGCGTCCCGGCCAATGGCGGCGCGGGGCACTTGGCCGGTGATGGCGACAATGGGAATGGAGTCCATCATAGCCGACGCGATCCCAGTAACCAGGTTGGTGGCGCCGGGACCCGATGTGGCGGAGCAGACACCCACCTTGCCCGATGTCCGCGCGTACCCGTCGGCGGCCATAGCCGCGGCCTGTTCGTGGCGCACCAGGATATGGCGGATGTTGGGATATTTGGCTAGAGCGCCGTATAAAGGAAGCACGGCTCCCCCGGGGAGGCCGAACATTACATCTACCCCCTCTTTTAGGAGGCTCTCACAGACTATTTCAGCACCGGTCAGTTCCATCATGTCTCCGATATATCGGCTCGGTCTTTCAGTTTGCTGATTTGGTAAATAAAAAAACCCATCCCATTAAAGGGACGGGCTGAGTTTTCCCGCGGTACCACCCTTCTTTTCCGGTTAGGCTGGTTCGCCTTTTGCCCATCCAGAACTGCTCAAAAGCCTTTAACGGGGCCAACCGTCCCACCCTACTTTTTTGTTCAGGCGGGCGGCTCCGGGGCGAGTTCTGGGCCTTGCTGCCACCGGGCTTGCACCAAACGCCGGCTCTCTAAGGACAGAGCACCCTTACTACTCCCCATCGTCGCGGATTTCGTAACGATGTAATGATGTATGGTAACAGTGGGTCAACACCTTGTCAATAAAATTTAGAGCGCTTTAGAATGGGCTGGCGGAAGCTGCGACCTTGCTCCTAAACCAGAGCCAAGGTGGGCTCTACATTGATCGGTGGGGGAATTGCCGTGGCGGTAGCCGTCTTTAGCGATTCTTCACTGACCGTGCTCATCTAGGAACCAGACAAAGCATGGGCCCCGGGGGTATTTCCGCAGGGCCCTTCATCATTTCATTAACAGCCAGGTGGCACGGTGGGGTCGCAGCCCGTAACTCGTGTACCTCGTGTGGCCCTACGCGCCGGCGCTTCTATAGGTTCAAAGGTCGTTATATCATATAGTTCAGGGCAGATACTCACACATTCTTCTGGAATCCGAAATGGGTATTCATCGTCGGTCTCAGTGCGTCGTATTTTACCAAGTTGGTCCGACTTGTTGATAAATACAACCTCCCCTTGAGCTACGAAAGCTACCTCCTCTGCTTGTGCCGATTCATGGGGCACCACTAAGATAAACCCAGCCACCAACCCCACCACGATTGCCGCCGCAAGAAGTACCGGCAGGGGTACCTGGCGCGATTCCAGTATTTTCTCTAACATCTCTATCCCTCCGAATTAATCGCGATTCTAAATTCTCCGGATAAAGAGGACGTTATATCTGCGGAACTTCCCCCGTCAAGTTGGTAATTCTTGATGCTACTTGTGGTTACCCATGTTCCCGGCGATCAGGGCTGTTGTCGGCTCGGCCTTGACTTTTAACTGGCACTTGAGGCGTAAAAGAAAATGGACCACTCAACCGAGTAGCCGACAAAATAGCTGTACTGGAGGGAGGGGCTATTTTGAGGTTAGTTCGAAGCTGAAACACTTTTCACCTTCATAAAAGCTATAATACGGCGGCTGCCCGACTATACAGCGGACACGCCCGAGAAATAAAAGAGCGGTTCACGCCAGTCGAATCTGTCACCGGATCAACCATCTGAGCGGTGCTGGGCGCAGCCGGAGTCTGTTTGGAATTGTTTCTCATATTAATGGCGATGGGCTGGCTTGACTGGGATTGGGCAATGCGCGGCATCGCGACGTTCCTGGCAGTCGTAGGTATCCTCGGTTTTCTTTCCACAATATATGCTTTGCTAGCTTTGGTGGGGATTCGGGTGAAACATGATCCCACCGGTCCTTACACGTTCGAGCATGATCCCGTCGACAAAGGGGTTGTCTTGGTCACTTTTGCCGCCGCGATCATTTTTGCCGCACTTTCGGCTGCCATTTTTTCCTTCCTCCCTTAGTAATGTCTGGTACGCTGAAAGACCCAAGCGGAGAGCCGGTGTTGTCGATTGTAAACGTTCCTCGGCCGTCTTTGGAATAAGATCCCGCCGGGACAATTCGAACTCCCGCAGCGGGAGACGGAACGTCCGCTAAGACCTGCGCAGGCAGGGCAATCGCCAGAGTTTATGTTATGATGAACGATCGCGTGACGTAATCCGTATCAGGGCTAAACACCAAGCTAATCACCGGGATTCCTACCCGGATCTACCAGCAGGACGATTCCCCTTGTCTGAACGTATCTTCATCGGCGTTGCCTGGCCCTATGCCAACGGTCCTTTGCACTTGGGACATGTGGCCGGCTGCTATCTGCCGGCCGATATCTTTGCCCGCTACCACCGGTTGAAGGGCAATCAGGTTTTGATGGTCTCTGGCAGCGACAGCCACGGTACTCCCATAACCGTGCGGGCCGAACAGGAAGGCATTGAGCCCAAAGATGTGGTGGACCGCTACCATGCCGTCTTCCTAGACAGTTGGGACCGGTTGGGTATCTCCTTCGATCTGTTCACCACCACCGGTACGGATAACCACCGGGAAGTCGTTCAGAAGATATTCAGTTCATTGCTGGACCGGGGATACATTTACACCGACAACTCCCTTTTGGCCTATTGCCCGGATTGCAACCGATTTTTGGCCGACCGTTACGTTGAGGGGGTCTGCCCCCACTGCGGCGACCAGCGGGCCAGGGGCGACCAATGCGAAAGCTGTGGCCGGACCCTTGATCCCCAAGACCTGCTGCAACCCCGGTGCATTCTCTCGGGGACCACACCGGAATTCCGGGAGTCGGAGCACTTTTTCTTCAAATTCTCGGAATTTCAGGACCCATTGTTGGAGTGGGTGCGCAAACAGAACCACTGGCGGCCCAATGTTCTGAATTTCACCCGGCGGTATCTGGAGGACGGTCTACACGACCGGTCCATCTCCCGGGACCTGAATTGGGGGATAGACCTGCCCGTGGAAGGGTATGAAGAAAAACGGATCTACGTATGGTTTGAAGCCGTGATTGGATATCTCTCGGCCGCCATCGAGTGGGCCAAAGACTCCGGTCGGCCCGACGCATGGGAGGAGTTCTGGAAAGACGGATCCACTAAAGCTTATTACTTCATCGGAAAGGACAATATACCTTTTCACACGATCATTTGGCCGGCCATGTTGATGGCCTACGGCGGGCTTAACCTGCCGTACGATGTTCCCGCCAACGAGTTCCTGAGCCTGGAAAACAGGAAGTTCTCCACCAGCCAAAACTGGGCGGTCTGGGTGCCCGATTATCTGGACCGCTACGACCCGGACCCCCTGCGTTACCTGCTCTCCATCAACATGCCCGAATCCGGCGACGCCGACTTTTCTTGGTCTGAGTTCGTTCGCCGGAACAACGATGAATTGGTGGCCACCTACGGCAACCTGGTCAATCGGGTCCTGTCTTTCACCTACCGGAATTTCGACGGCCAAATGCCCTCTCAAGGGTCCATGACCGAGGTCGATCAGGCGATGATAGACACGGCCCGCTCGACAATGGATACCGTTGGCCAGGACATCAGCGATTGCCGGTTCAAGGCGGCCATCGGTCAAGCTTTTTCCCTGGCCCAGGCGGCCAACCGGTATTTGGACACCAAGGCCCCGTGGCGTTCCATCAAGACCGGCAAGACCGGCCGCGAGGAAGCCGCCACCACCCTTTTGACCGCGATCAGGGTGATCAACTGCCTGAAGCTGATCCTTTCTCCGTTCATGCCATTCAGCGCCCAGCAGCTCCATGGGTTTCTGGGGTTGGATGGGCGAATCGAAGATGACACTTGGGATTTTGATGCTTTGATTGAAGCCATCAAGCCCGGCGGCCCCCTTAGAAATCCCGCTCCCCTTTACACCAAGCTAGATACCGCAGTCGCCGATGAAGAGTCCCAGCGCCTGGGCGCAGAGGCCGTTTAGGAAGAGCGTTGGTGGAAGGGATAGACCAGCAAACGGCGGCGATCTACGCTCCGGTCCAACCTTTGTTGGAGCAGGTCGAAGAACGTTTGCACAGCATGACCCGCTCTCACACCCCTTACCTGGCGCCGTTGCTGGACTATGTGCTAGCCAAGGGCGGCAAACGCATCCGTCCGGCGATCACGCTGCTGGCGGCGGAATTTTATTCCAAAGACTCCGAAAATCCTGTCACCATGGCCAGCGCCGTGGAATTGCTCCACCTGGCAACGCTGATCCATGACGACACGGTGGACAACTCGGACCTGCGCCGGGGGAAAGCCACGGTCACGAGCCTCTGGGGACCTCACGTGGCGGTGCTTTTTGGCGACTTCGTCTTCGCCACGGCGGCCACCTTTGTATGCGACACCGGCAACGTGCGGGTCATACGTCGGTTTTCAGAAACCATCATGGACCTAGCCAGCGGCGAACTAGTCGAATATTTCAACGCCTTTGACGCCCAGCAAGCCAGAGATGTGTACCACGACCGGATTTACCGGAAGACGGCCTCTCTGTTTTGCACGGCCGCCGAGACCGGCGCGGTGTTGGGCGGCGCTCCCGAGGAACAGGTGCAAATCCTGCGGGACTACGCGTATAAGATTGGCATGGCGTACCAAATGGTCGACGATCTATTGGACGTCCGTGGCGACGCCGTTAAATTGGGTAAACCCGTGGGAAACGATCTGCTCCAAGGGGTGATGACCCTTCCCACCATCATGCTGATGGAGCGCTACCCCGATGACAATCCCATCCGTGAGTTGTTCAAGGACCGGGAGCCCGATGGGCCGTACTCGCCGGATGGCCCGTATTCGGCGGATGGCAAAGTTAGCCGGACCCTGGAGATGATCAACAATTCGACCATAGTGGATGATTGCTACGATGTAATCCGGGAGTATTGCAATGACGCAAAGCGAGCGCTCGAGTCCCTTCCTGACTGCGACGCCCGCAGGTCGTTAATGGTGTTGGCCGACTATATCTGGGAGCGCAGCCACTAGGGGCGCGTTTATTCACCAGGGTTATGTTGACTGGGTTCTAACCTCCCCAATCCTCCAACTTCTGCTCCAGTTCAGCCTGGGTTTGGTCGTATTCCTGGCCCAGTTTTGCCACCGCGTCCAGGTCTTGTTCTTGGGATGCCGCCTCCAACCTGACCTCCAGATCCGCCATGCGCTCTTCCAGTTGGGCGATGGCCTTAAGCATCAGCTCTTCCTTCATGGGGTTGGGGCGCGACTGCTTTTTCGAGGGGTTAAAACCGCGGGGCGCCCGGCGGGGAGCCCCTGAATCGTTCCGCCCCGAGGACGGTTTTACCGCCGCCGATTGCGACTCGACCCATTCGGTAAATGTGCCCCGGAACGAGGTGACCGTCCCCTCACCTACCACCCATAATGCCTCGGCTACCAGAGAGACGAAATGGCGGTCGTGGGAGACCAATAATATTGTCCCGCCGTATCCCAACAGCACCTGCTCCAGCGCTTCCCTGCTTGGGATGTCGAAGTGGGTGGTCGGTTCGTCCAAAATCAATAGATTGGGCTCGGTGGTCATCAAACAAGCCAGGGCCAGCCGGCTGCGTTCTCCACCGCTGCACGATCCAACCGGTTTGAATACGTCTTCTCCCTGAAACAAAAAACGCGCCAGGTATGAACGGGCCTCTCCAAAGGGCATGTTCTTTACGTCTAAGAGCGTGTCCAGAACCGTGAAATCTTCCCGAAGGTCCTCCAGGCCTTGGCTATGGTAGCCAACCGCCACGTTGTGGCCCAGGTCAACGGAACCGCCCAAAGGGGGAATAAAACCCATGACCGTTTTGATGAAGGTTGTCTTGCCCACGCCGTTGTCGCCGATCAAGGCGGTGTGCGAACCCCGCTCCAGTTTCAGGTCTGGGACCGACAGCAACCGGGTCTGGATCCCGTTCTCGGTATAACCTACCTCCAACCCGTGGGTGCTCAGAACCACCTGGCCAGTGCGAGAAGCGGAGAGGCCGCCGATCGAGATTGCGGTGTCTCTGTCTGGACGCTGTACTCGTTCCAGCCGTTCCAGCCGGGTCTCACGCCCCCGTGCTTCTCTTGCCCTTTGCCCGGCGTGGTACCGGCGGATGAACGCCTCTTCTTTGGCGATATACTCCTGCTGTTGTTTGTATTCCTGTTGTTGGCGGCGAATCCGCTCCTCTCTCAAATCCCGATAAGCCGCGTATTTGCCGGGAAAGGTTTCTAGCCTTCCATGGTCCAATTCCCAAACCTGATTGATCGTCCGTTCCAGAAAATAACGGTCGTGGGAAACAACCACCACCGCCGAGGGAAGCTTATCCAGAAAGTCTTCCAACCAGGTGACGCCTTTCAGGTCCAGGTGGTTGGTGGGCTCGTCCAGCACCAGAAGTTCGGGCCGGCTTAGCAGGGCACGGGCCAAGGCGGCGCGGGTCCTCTCTCCTCCGCTGGCCCATGATGACGGGGTATCCAGCGTTTCCGGGCCCAGACCCAGGGCTTCGGCCATTCGTTCCATGTCGTTTTGGTACGTATACCCACCAAGGGCCTCATACTCCCTTAGCTGGGTGGCGTACCGTTCTTCCGCGTCCGCGTGTTTGCCGTTGCCCGCCCGCTCCAGTTCCAGGGCGCTGGCCTCCATGTCCCGTTCCAAGGAGATCAGCCGGTGAAATGCTCCGGTGATCTCGTCTTTTAGTGTACCGTGGTCTGATGGCGTGGGATTCTGGGACACATAGCCCACGTGAAGGCCTCGGGACCACTGCACCCGGCCGGCATTGGGTTCAAGTTCTTTGACGATGACCCTAAGCAGCGAAGTTTTACCGCCGCCGTTGGGGCCGACGATGCCGATACGGGCGCGCTCGTGAATGTCCAGGTTGAGGTTCTCAAAGATCAAGTCAGCGCCGTAGCTTACTGACAAATCAGAGGCCGATACCAGTGGCATTGCTCCGTGGATGCTCCTTGTCTAGGGTTAAAGAGGGGCCGGGATATCCCGCTGGGGCGTGAACTCATGTCATACGCCATGACAATTGCTCTAAAATAGTAACGCCCGCCGTTGGACCCTGTCCACTAAATAGCCGGCCAGGCTAATTCCAACGTCTGCCCTTTTTGCTTTGATCCGATCTGGGGCGATACCTGGCCTTGCTTCCCAACCGAGGATTCACGTTTCCCAGACGACCCGGCCGCCGATGATGGTGAGCACGGGCCGAATATCCGCTAGGTATGCTGTCTCCACCTCAAACGGATTCTTGTCGAGCAAGACCAAGTCGGCCAGTTTCCCGGCTTGAATCGTCCCTTTTTCGGCCAGAGCACCCTCGGATCGGGCGCCGGCCTCGGTGTACATTCCCAATGCCTCGCGTATCGAGACCCGTTGGGGATCGACGGGGTTGTCTTCTTGCTGGAGCGGGACGTGCACGCCGGAACGGGTCTTACGGGTAACCGCCGCGTAGATGGCGGGCCACGGATTGGGATCTGTGACCGGAGCGTCGGAACCAAAGGCCACGGGGACTCCAACCCGCGACAGGATTCCCACGGGATAGAGGTGGGCCAGCAGCCACGGTTCGACCCGCGTGTTGTATTCATCGCCGTGCCAGTAGATCAGTCCCGGCTGGGTCACCACCGACGCGCCCGATCTTCGCACTAGGTCCGCCAGATCAGGCGGGCACTCGGCGCAGTGTTCAATACGGTCGCGGGGACCGCTGGGGAGATGAGTGTGCCGCGCCGCCCGAGCTGATTCAATTTCCGATTCAATAACTCGCGCCGCCGCCTCGACCGCTTCTTGCTCCACGGCATGGATTGCCACTGGGAACCCGGCGCTGTGGGCCATTGCCACCAGTTCCCTCAGCCCGTCCAGGTCGGGAGCCATGGTCCCAGTAGTAAAGGTGAGCATGATCTTGGCATGGCCTAAACGCAGCCGCATGTCTCCTGATCCCCACGTTAAGCCTGCCCGTTGGAATTCATCCATCGGGGAAGCGCCGTCCATCCCCACCATCATGGTTAGGCGGCAGGACAGTAGTCCTCGTTCTTGCAGTTGGGTAAAGGTTTGCCACCGGTCCAGGCCGTTTGACGGTCCGGCGTCCTGCACGGAGGTGATGCCGTAGGACAGTAATTTCGTGGTTAGGGTTTCGACCCCGCGATCGAATTCGGCGGAACTTCTAATAGCCCCTAGTCTGCGGCGCAGGAAACCGGCCATGTCCAGCAACAGCCCGGTGGGCTCGGCGGTGGTCTGGTCCCGGTGTATGACGCCATCCACAGGATCGGGAGTGTCTCGGGTAATTCCCGCCAGCTCCAGCCCCAGGCTGTTAAGCACGCTGGCGTGGCCGCTGCGGTGGTCCAGCCGCATCGGATGGTGGGTTGTCGCTTGGTCCAGGTCCCAGCGGGTGGGATGGCGGTTCTCGGAGAGGGCTCCGTCGTCGTAGCCGAATCCCCGAATCCAATCGCCTTGAGGAGTCCGACCGGCCACTTTTTGGATGAGCTCCTGAAGTTGGGGTATTGATGAGACCGACGTGGGACCGCAGTCCAACCCATGAAGGGAAGCCGCCATGGCCAACACGTGGCAGTGGGCGTCCATCATACCTGGGATCAGAGTCATGCCGGCGCAGTCGATGGAACGGGCGCCGTGGCCCGTCAAGCCCGATATTTGGGAATTGTCTCCAACGGCGATGATCGTGTCTCCGGCCACCGCCACTGCCTGGGCATGACAAGGCCCGGATCCTCGCCCTTTTGATGGGATGAGAACCCGGGCGTTTAACAGCACCAAATCGGCATGAGCGGTGTTGGCCAAAATCGCCGGCGCCTCTTGGGAAGGTTACCCGATCGGACGTTTCCTAGCTGGTCTCGATGAGCCGGGCGCGCTCCATCTCCTCCCGCAAAGCGGGTACGGGGTCCGGGTCTTGAAAGACGATGGGGTCGGAATAGTCTGGAGCGTGTCCGGTGGGATCGGTGATCCATACCGAGGCTTCCAAGGCGATGCCGTTGTTGTCGTGGAAGTAAATTAAGTGGATGACCTTGTGGTCGATCACGGTGGTGACACCCACGCCGGCCTTTTCCAAGCGGTCTTGCAACTCTAGAAGTTCCTCTTCGGTTTCCAGATCAAAGGAAAGGTGGTCGAACTGTAATGGGCCTCGGAATGGCTGTCCAGCGGGTTTATAGAATCCGTTGTCAAAGCCGGGCCATTCGAAGAAGGCGATGCAACTGCTTGGCCCCATCTCAAAAAAGTAATGCCTGGTAGGATATCCATCGGGCCGGTTTCCCAAGGTAGCCACCAACGGCATACCCAAGACATCGCGGTAAAAACGCACCGTATTTTCCATGTCGTTGGTAACCAATGCCAAATGATTTATTGCCCGGAATTTCATCTTTACTCCTTAGGGGGCCTTCATGAGACGAGGCCCGCGTCTGTCATTGGAAATGTTTCTGCTTGGTTAAATCGGGCTAATCCATTCTACACCATGGCCAGTTTCACATCCTCCTGTGTGCCAAAAGTTAATGATTGTGTATGCAACAATTTATAATAAAATAATTGTTCTGTCAACATTTGTGTAAGAAACTGATATAAGGTAAAATACCGGCATGGCATCGAACCTTGGTTCATCGGATTTGGACGAAACGCGATTGGCGGTGTGGCGGGGGTTTCTGGAAGCCCACGCTACAGTGATCCGCAAGTTAGAGAGGGACTTGATGGCGCAGGTGGGGTTACCCCTCACCTGGTACGACGTGTTGGTGCATCTATCCGAGTCTCCCCAGGAAAGTCTGCGCCATCAAGTCCTGGCTGATTCTTTGCTCCTCAGCCGCAGCGGGGTCACCCGTTTGGTGGACCGTATGGCGCGCGCGGGTTTGGTGTGTCGGGAGGCGTCTGAGGAAGACCGCCGGGTTTCTTATGTAGTGCTTACTTCGGAAGGCCGTGCTACGTTGGACCGGGCCGGCCCCGGCCATATCCAGAGCGTGGTTGAACACTTTGCCAGACATCTCAAGGGTTCTGAATCCGCCGCTCTAAAATCGTTTTTCACAAGGTTACTGGAAGAAGATCCGGCCCGGCCCATAAAACGGGACGCCAAGGGCTAGAACTGGTTGATGCTGTGAAAGCGATCGTATTCGACTGGGATCTCACGCTCTGGAATAGCTGGGACACCCATATTGAGCTGTTGCGCCAGACCGCCGGCGCGTTGGGCGCCGCGCGGCCGCAAGCGGCCGACGTGGCAGCGCGATATTCCATACCCTTTTTGCAACACCTGGAGTCGTTTTTCCCCGGAGATCAGCAGAGGGTGATGGATACCTATATGGCATTTTACCGGCGGATCGTCCGCCATATGCCTGATCTTTATCCCGGCGTCGCCGAAACCCTGAGCCACCTGAAAGAGACCGGATACCGGTTGGCGGTCTTCTCCGATAAACGGCACGCCTTTGGAGTTGCCGAGTTGGCGCAGACCGGCATCGGCGGCCTGATCGACTATTCGCTGTTTCTGTTGGACGGCCGGCCCTACAAGCCCAATCCCCAGGGCTTATAACACGTGCTGGATGCCCTTGGAGTGACCCCCAGTGAAGCGCTATATGTCGGCGACACGGGCGACGACATATAGCGCGCCCACCGGGCCGGGGTCAAAAGCGGAGCGGCGCTATGGGGGGCTTTGGACCGGGAGAAGGTGTTGGCAGCCGGCCCCGGGTTTCGCTGGGAACGGCCGGATCAACTGGTGGCTTCTCTGGGCCAAATATGAAACGGCCCGGGCTATGAGCGTTTTACGTTTTGAGCCGCCGCGTGCTGCTCATCGGCGTGGTAAGAGCTGCGCACCAGGGGGCCCGAGGCTACGTGTTTGAAACCCATGGCATCTCCGGCATTCTTAAGGTGGTCAAATTCGGCCGGAGTGTAGAAGCGGTCGATGGGCAGGTGTTTGGGCGAAGGGCGCAGGTACTGGCCGATGGTCAGCAGGTCGCAGTCCACGACGCGAAGGTCGGCCATGGTCTGCAACAGTTCATCCTGGCTCTCCCCCATTCCCACTATGATGCCCGACTTGGTGGCGGTCGCGGGCGACATCTCTTTCGCCTTGGCCAATAGCTGCAAAGACATCTGATAATCGCCCTTGGGCCTGACCTTTTGAAACACCCGGGGCACCGTTTCTATGTTGTGGTTTAAGACGTCGGGCCCGGCATCCATCACTTTCTGCAGCGCTGGCCATGACCCGCCGAAGTCCGGAATCAAAACCTCTACCTTGCAGGCGGGGGCTTCTTCCCGGATCTTCTTGATGCACGAGGCGAAGATGAATGCCCCTCCGTCGGCCAATTCGTCCCGGTTGACCGACGTTATGACGCAATAATCCAGGCCTATCTCTTTCACGGTCTTGGCCAAGCGGGCGGGCTCTTGCAGATCGATGCCGGCCGGCCGGCCCGTGGTGACGGCGCAGTAAAGACAGGCCCGAGTGCAGATATCACCCAGGATCATAAAGGTGGCGGTGCCCCGGTCCCAACATTCGCCGATGTTGGGACAATGGGCCTCTTCACACACCGTGTGCAAGGATTGTTTCCGCATCAGGCTCTTGAGTTCAATGTACCGAGGACTACCCGGAGCCCGAACCTTCAACCATTCCGGCAGACGAGGCCTGATAACAAGGTTGTCTTTTTGCTGTGTCATAGGTGGGTTAAGCCTTTAGCATCATTCGCTGACAGCTGACCGCTGACCGCTGACCGCTGACCGCTAAAATTATATCAGCCCAACCTGCCGGCGGTCAGTCCGGCATTTCTCAGCGGTGATTATCGCGTCTATCTCCGCCACGGCGCTTGCCAGGCCCCCGTCACGGTTGATCACCCGGTAGTCGAACTTGGAGAACTGTTTCATCTCTTCTTCCGCTGTCTTCAGACGCAGGTCCATCTCCGGAGTGGATTCCGTCATCCGGCTGGCCAACCTTCCCCGTAGCTCTTGAAAAGATGCCGGCAACATGAAGATGAAAACGGCTCCGGGAGACAAACGGCGAACCGTATCCGCTCCTTGCACGTCGATCTTCAGAATGACGTCTTTGCCCTCTTGCATAGCCTCGATCACCTGGCTGCGGGGCACTCCATACCATCGGCCGTAGACTTCGGCGCATTCCAGTAATTCGTCACGGGCCTTCATGGCCAAAAATGTCTTGGTGTCCAGGAAGATGTAGTCCACGCCGTCGCGTTCGCCGGAGCGCTGGGGCCTGGTGGTGGCGGTGACCACAAAATGCCAACGCCGGTCCAGCTTCTTCAACTCGGCCAGGGCTGCGTCTTTCCCCACACCGGACGGGCCGGACAACACCACCAACAAGGGAGGTCCCGGCTGGACATCTTGCATCTATACCGTAAGTCGGCCGGAAGCAAGAGGAAGATCCGGGTAGCGGCCAGCCAAACGGAGCAGCTTCAAAGACTGAATCATTTGCCCGAAAGGAGGTCGAGATGCTCCCAAAATTCGGGGTAGGAGATGGACGCGTCTTCCGCCCCGTTGATGGTGGTCTCTCCCTGGGCCAGTAGACCCGCGACGCCCAGTGCCATGGCCAACCGGTGGTCCAAGTGGCTTTCGCAATGGCCACCCTTTAAGCTGCCCGTGCCATGGATCACCATCCCGTCTTCCAGCTCTTCTATGTTCGCTCCCAGGCGGGTTAGTTCGCCCACGGTGGTGGCGATGCGGTCGGATTCCTTCACCCGGAGTTCCGCGGCGTCTCTGATGACCGTATCTCCCTGGGCAAAACAGGCGGCCACGGCCAAGATGGGAATCTCGTCTAGGATTCGGGGAATCAAGTCTCCCCGCACTTCGGCGCCGGACAACTGGGCAGACGTCACCAGCAGGTCGGCCACCGGCTCGCCTCCCTCGGTGCGCTGGTTGACCAGTTGCAGGCCGTCTCCGGCACCCATGGCTTCCAGCACGTCCAGAATACCCGTGCGTGAGGGGTTTAACCCAACGCCCCGGACCAACACCCGGGCCTCGGGATGGCATAGCCCCGCAACCAACCAGAAAGCCGCGGAACTGATGTCGCCGGGGACCTCTATGTCCACCGAGTTGAGCTCGGCGGGCTGAACCACCAAAGTAAGGCCGTCTGAGATCACCGTGCCGCCCATGGCCGTAACCATGCGCTCGGTGTGGTCGCGGGAGAGGGCCGGTTGGTGGAGGATCGTGTCGCCTTGGGCCGATAATCCGGCCAACATGATGCAAGACTTAAGCTGGGCGCTGGCCACGGGCATGGTATATTCTATGCCCCGTAAAGAACCGCCGTGAATCGTCAACGGCGCCAGGGTGTCGTCTTTTCGCGCCATTATCCGGGCGCCCATTTGTTTCAACGGTTGGACGATCCGGCCCATGGGCCGTGTGCGCAGCGAGGCGTCGCCGGTGAGGACTGAATTGAAGGGTTGGCCTGCCAGCAGTCCCGACAGAAGCCGCATGGACGTGCCGGCGTTGCCAGCGTCCAGTATGCCATCGGGTTCCTGAAGACCCTCTCCTCCTGCCCCGTGCACGATCACCGTCCCAGCCTGGTCTCCGGATTCTATCTCCGCGCCCAAGGCGCGCAAGCATGCCATGGTGGACATGACGTCTTCGCCGCTGGAAAGGCCGGTGACCCGAGCGTCTCCCGTGGCCATAGCGTTCAATATCAAAGAACGGTGGGAAATAGACTTGTCGCCCGGTACCGATAGGTCACCGGAGATGGAGGCTGGACTACTTACTGAACGCTGCACCCTGGAAAACCTCCTGATTCGCTGGTCCTCCGCGAGGTCAAGTACGGGAGGGGGTATTACCGGCAGAGATTTGCCGGGCTACCTGTCGCGGGAGCGGTCATCCTTATCGCCGCCGAAAAACTTTTTCTGGCTTTGGATAGCCCTTCGGGCCAGGCCGCCGCCGAAGAAGTCTCCCACGCTTTCGGACAGGGAGGGAACGTCGATCTGAGACTGATGGGCGCTGGCCGCCTGATTCACCTCTCCGGCCTTCCACAGGCTACGTGCCACGAAGGCCTTTTCGAAAAGATCATGCACGGAATCGCTGTCGGGTCCCGGCTGGGCGTTCAAAAGTTGGCGGACCTCATAGAGTTCTTTGATGAAAGAGTCTATCCAGGCCACGATGGGCTCGGGATTGGACAGGCAGATGTCCCGGTGCATGATCGGGTCGCCGGAAGCCAGGCGGGAACTGTCTTCGAAACCGGTTGCGGCCAGTTGGGCGATGTCGTCCCAATTTGGGCTCTTGGAGGTGCAACCCACCAGGGCCACGGACAATAGAAATGGCAGATGGCTTACCGCCGCGACAAAGCTATCGTGCTCGTCCACTCCGATGAAGAAAGTCTTGGCGCCAATGGCCTCGGCAATGTTGGTGACCTCGGAGACAGCCCGGCTGCTGGCCCGGTTGCTGGGGATCACGCAGTAGACCTTGTCTTTGAACAGGTTGGCGTCGGCGTTTTCCGGGCCGGATTTTTCCCTCCCGGCCATGGGGTGACCGCCCACGAATTCCACGTGTCTGGGCAGGTATCGGTCCGCCCATTCAAGGACTACTTTTTTTGAACTGCCCACATCGGTGACGACGCAGCCCTCGGACAAGTCACCGGCAATGGCTTCCATCACTTCTTGCATGGCCATGACCGGCGTCGCCAGCACAACGATACCGGCATCCCGTACCGCGTTGCTCAGGCGGTTCTCGACGCGGTCGAAGGCTTTAGACTTATTGGCGCCTGATCTGGAAGCGTTGTTGGCGTCGGTGCCAACCAACTCCAGATCCTTTAACTTGGCCTGTCGCAAGGCCAAAGCCAGGGACGTTCCGATAAGGCCGGTGCCGATGATGGTTAGCTTACCCATGGTCACCTCTAGTGTTGTTTGGGGGCCGGCCCCAGGAAATTGAAGCCGGCTAGGTGATAATTGGTTTAGGAGCCGAGAGCAGCCTGTGCCTGACCCCGGCACCGCCGTCCCGATTCGAATCAAGACCAGGTGGCAAAGCCCATGCCGCATCCGGTGCCCGCCGGTGAACGGTAACAGGGAACGTAGTCTATCAAATCCATTTCCAAATGCTCGGCCGCCCCCGCCGCCGATATCCAGTTGCGGATCTCTGAGCTTCCCGCGTTGAGCCTTTCCCTGGGCAAACTGGAAAGTTTGGCGATGCTCTTTTCTTTCATGCCTTCGATGGCCCACTGGTCCAGTTCTTCGTCCACGACAAAGTGGCTCAGACCGCCTGATGCTAATATTCCGACCCTGGCTTGAACCGGCCACGCCTCAATGGCGTTGCGAATGGCCCGGCCCAGGTCGTAGCAGCGCTTCGGCGTAGGCTGGTTTGGCGGATAGTAGGTGTTCACCATGAAGGGCAATGCCGGGATCAGCTTGTCTGTCATCAACCGGTGGTAGACGTACCCGAAGGCGTGGCCGATGCCGCCCTGGGAAGCTCCTCCTTTGTCGGGGTTCAAGAATTTAGACGTTCCGACGTCGAATTCGGATTCAATCAGATATTCGATCATGTGCTGACCCAAAGCCGGGTGGGTTGGCACCATTTGATCTTCTGAGCTGTAGCCGATGAGGGTCTGGTTTCCGGTGGAAGGCGCCGCGCCCCGACCGGGGACATTGACCTCGCCTCCCCAGTAGACGCAGAAGGCGGGCATGTTATCGTCTGTCAGGTACTCCTGCTGGTCGTCTCCCAGCATCACCAAAACGTCCAGATTGGCTTTGTACAACGCCTCCGACAGCTTGGCGATGGCCTTTTGGTTGCGCTGGTGCCGGTCCTCCATCTTTTCGGGGGTGATCTCCTTGGCGATGCGGTTCACATCTGTCCTGGCCAGGAGGTCTTCGTAGTTGGAATGGATACCGTCAGTGCCGTAAAGCATGGTGTTTCCCTTGTCCCGCTCTCCCCGGGCCGGCCAGCCTTCCGAGGGTGTGCTGAGTTGGGGACTGTGGGAGCTAGCCAGACCAAATACAATCTGCGCCATTACGCCCCTCCTGTTCGTCTCTAAAAATAGGGGTTTGAGCCATCTTATTAGGCTTACCTTACTATGGAATCACACCCTTTGGCAAAGGTTCATGTCTACTTGGCGATGCCTCTTTAATATGTCGAGGCTTTTACCGGTAGGGGGACGGCATGCCGTCCCCCTACGCTATGAGGAAACCAGATTTGGGCTGGACGCCTACGTCTTCAGAATCTCCCGCCGGGACAACACCCGCTCCGTCAAGGGACGCATGCCCAACTCGCTGGAAATGGTCAACGATTCGTCTAGCAGCGATACAGCCTTCTCCTTATCGCCTGGACCATCCCGTTCCCGAAGCACATCGGCGTAGTCGCAGCAGGACCAGGCCAGCTCGGGCCGGTAGCCAGCCTTTCGGCAGAATGCCAGGGCGTCGTCAAAGTGGACCGCGGCTTGTTCCAGGTTCCCCACGGTCTGGGACAGGAGGCCCAAAAGATGATTGGCTGACATCACTAAACCCACATTTCCCATATGGCTAAAAAGCTTTCTCAGTAATTCGTCGATGGTCTTTCAACCATCGTCTAATTATGGGCCATTTGGCGTTGTTCCAGCTATAATAACTCCATGATATGTCACTTTGCAGTAA
>DAOUHE010000065.1:0-6680 GCA_034428715.1 Dehalococcoidia bacterium
AGATTGCCCTCAATATGCTGAAGCAAGAAACCACTCTCAAACGGGGTATCCAGGGTAAACGGCTTAAAGCCGGTTGGGTCGAGGACTACCTCCTCGAGGTGCTCCTTGGTTAAGACGCGATTGCCCTGGTGTTATCAGGACAGGTCCGGGGCGGAATGGGAGAGGAAATCCCGCACCTGTTGCATGACTGGCTCGGGGTCATATGCGTCAAACAAAATAGAGGCGTTGCGCATCCAATCCCCTTGGAAATACCGCTCGTAAATCACTTGACGCGAACCAAAGGCGCTGGCGGCCAGGTCCCACGCTAGGTGAAACAGCTGCACCCGTTGCCTGGCAGTGGCCGTATCGGTATCCAGGTATTGATTGATCTCTCGGGAAAGGGGACCGTCGAAATCTACCTCGGCCGGCAGCGCCATCAAGCTGCTGGAGCCCAGCAATTGGATTATCTCCACCATTCGGGGATACATCTTTATGAACAGGTTCCTTGCCACCCTGATGGGCATCAGGTCCGGGCACATCACCCCCCATTCGTCAATCTGGGCGTTGACTTCGGCCGCGCAAAGCAGGGCTTTCATGATCTCCATGTTCTCGATTATCTCGGCCACCAGGGTCTGAACTTGTTGGTTGGTTTCCGACCCCAGGGTTTTGATCATCATATGTGCCAGGCCCAGGACGAATTCGCATTTCGCGACGTTTTTAGTGACCACTTGGTGGCCCGAGTGAGCATATTGGTGGGTGGCCGAGCTGAGGCCATTGCACAGGTCAACGTCACCGTATAGGAATACCCGCTCCCAAGGGACGAGCACGTCGTCCATGAATATCATGGCGTCCATTTCCTCGAACCGGGAGCCCAATGGGTGGTCGAAATTAGACCGGCCTAAGTCAAAACTTTCCCGGCACAGGAATCTTAGGCCCGGAGTGCCGCACGGTATGGAGAAGGCAAAGGCGTAACGCCAGGCATCTTCCGCATTCTCCAGTTGGGAGTTGCGCACCGGGTAAACGGCTATCTCGTCGGAAAGCGGACCCAGGGTAGCCAGCACCCGAGGTCCCCTGACGATGATGCCCGCGTCTGTCTCCTTGACCACTTTCAGGGCGACATCGGTGGTGAAGAACTGGGAGGAAGCGGCGGGGCGGCGGTTGCGTTGCAGGTTCACCAGCGTGTGGGTAAGGGTTAGGTCGTTTTCCCGGATATATTCATAGTAATCGATGATGTTCTTCTTGAATTCCGGCTGGTTCTGGCCGAAGTAATCCGCCGCTTCGGCCATGGCCATGATGCTTACGTTGAGGAAATCCGGCGTCCGGCCCATCATCCCGTAGCTGGTATGTGCCCAGTGGGACATCATTACCCGCCGCCGCACCAGTTCTTCGGCGTTGGCCGGGTTGATGAACGAAAGGCCCACCGGCTGGCCACTGGTGGGAGAAGTATAGGTCATCTCCCCGCCTAGCTTGGCATCGTGCTGCATGTCGTACAACTGGGCCACGGATTGGGCGCCCCGCGCCAGACCGGGAAAGGTGGTGACGTCGTCCACCCGTTGCCCCCGGATGTGAATCTCCTTTGTTTGTTCTCTGAGGCCGTCGAGATACTCCCGGCCGGTTCTTGCTGGCATAGAGTCGGCCTCCATTGGGCTGGCTTGAAGGATTAGGGGATAGGACTTGCCGTTGGTATTTTTGGCGGGGCGGTTTAAAGCCACCGTTCGGAATGTTTTAATAGTACTACGGCCATCAACGTCAAGCCGTTTGAACCAAGACATCGCGGCCGTGGCATTACGTTTGGCGTAAAAATTTCACGCGCCCAGGTAGCGCCTGAGCCAACTCATGGCGTGGGCGTTGAAATCGGTGCAAGGCGAGTGAACCAGGTCAGGGTATACGTGCAGCCCTTTGGGTGCGGTGATTTTTTCGAAAACGGGCATTATGGTGTGGTACGGGCAGGTCTCATCCTTCATGCCTATGTCTATCAAAATCGGACAGGTGATGTCCTGCACCAGGTTCAGCGGGTCAAAATAGGCCAGGGTGTCCAGCACTGCCTGCCGTTGCTCCGGATGCTGGGCGACGTAGTCGCATAATTCCACATACGGGCTGGTGGTGATATTTATAGACTCAGGGTAATTGCACAAGAACGGCTCTTCAGCCACCGCCACCCTCAGGCGCCCGTCCGACGACGCAGTGGCCAGGGTGAAACCGCCGCCCTGGCTGCCGCTCCACATCCCCAAACGGCCAGAATCCACCTCGGTCCGAGAGCATAAAAAGTCCAACCCCCGCAGGCAATCCATATACCCGCCCCGGTAGTAGTAATTGTCCTTGTCGGTGACGTTGTAGGTGAGTTTGGTGCCGTGCTCAAGCTGCCATTCGTGCAAGCTCTCTCCCTGGGCCCGCGGGTAGAGGGTCAGCACGGCGAAACCCGACACCACCAGGTGGACCGGAATGGCCTTATCGCCCCCGTAACCCGGCACCGCCAGAATTGCGGGCATCTTACCGACCGGCGGGGCATCCTTAGGGACGGAATACCAACCCCTGATACGTTTGCCCTCGAAGGAGTCCATGGCCAATCCATAGGTGACAAAATCCCGGGAGCTAAGTTCGGGGGCATCCTCCAGGGAAGCGTTCATGGGGGTTCGGTCCAACTCTTGGATTGTGTCCGCCCAAAATCTTGCCACGGTTGTCGGCGCCATGGGCCTGCCTCCTAAAGATATTGGTTGCGCTTGGGCCGTGTTCCGGAATTCGGCGTGTGACTATCCTTTTTTAGGTGGTGGTTCCGGAACGAAAGGGTCTTGGCCTAGGCGTTTAAGGTATTCTGGGGTGCATAATTTGTTCCCGATTGACCAGTGTTGCTCCGATGGGGTCCAAGTTACCCACCGTTGGACCGCGTGTCAATGATTAGGGTGACCCGGCCTAATTACCCGGCTTAACCTGCACTTGGGCTAGGGTAAACGCCCACGGGTTTGAAGTAGAATAGCCCCTTGGCGCATTTATCACTTTTTACTCCTGGAGCCAAATTTTAGTGAATTCTACTCCACCTGCCCGGCGGCCCGTGATGGCAGTCCTGCGGGACGGCGATTTTCGCCGCATCTGGTTTGTGGGCAGTCTCTTAGAGTTTGCCCGCCGCACCGAGATGTTGGCCCTTAGCTGGCTGATACTGCAGTTGACCGACTCCTACTTTCAACTGGCGCTGGTACTGGTATTCAACAACCTTCCCAGGCCCGCTCTATCACTTTTTACGGGGCTGATCGCCGACCGGTTTGACCGGCGTCTCATCCTGGGTATCGCCCAGGGCCTCAACACGGTTGCCGCCGCCGCCATCCTGGCCCTCATGACATGGGATTTTGATCTCATCCGGCCATGGCATGTATACCTGGTGATCTTCATACAGGGAGCTATAAAGGCCGTCGAAGACCCGTCCCGGCGCACCGCCATATTGGACATAGTTGGAGCAAACCGTTTGGTCAACGCGCTCTCCCTGGATGTCATCAGCAACACGGCCGGCAAGATGGCCGGGCCTTTGCTGGGCGGTTTCTTATTGGCGACAGTGGACTTTCAGGGGGCCTACGTTTTCGTTGTTTCGATCCATTTGATCAACCTCGTCTTGATAACCCAGCTGCGAATACCCCCAACCCCGGGAGTATCCCGAGAGGAGCCGGTGTGGAAGAGCCTGGCGGTGGGTGTTCGCTACGCCCTGGGCAGCCGTGAGTTGCTGGGCCTGCTTTACGTGACCGTCATCATGAACGCCCTTGCCTTCCCATTGCAACAGTTCGTTACGGCGGTGGGGCGCGACCAACTGAACGTCGGTGTGGGCCTGGTGGGTGTTTTGGTTGCGGCCGACGGCATCGGCCAGTTGGCCGGCGCCGCTCTGCTTGCTTTATCGAGGAACCAGGTCAGCCCGGGCCGGGTTTTCGTGCTGGGCTCACTGCTGGTATTGGTGATCGTGATCCTTTTCGTCTGGTCGCCTTGGTACGTGCTATCCTTCCTATTGCTCAGCATCGGCGGCCTGGGTCAGGCGGGGTTCGGCACCATGCAAAGCGCCATCACCATGTTGGCGGCCCCTGCTGAGATGCGTGGCCGGATGATGGGCGTCCTCAGCGAATGCATCGGTATCGGAACGATCCTAGGAACGTTGGAGATCGGCGCCATGGCCGGAGCATTGACCATCCAGTGGGCCATATCAGCCAATGCCTTGGCCGGGTTGGTCCTGGTGGTCCCGGTGCTGGCTCTTTCCTCTCTGATGGGTAAATCCTCTTGGGAGAGGGCGGTTGTGCTGGCGGATGATTAGCCAAAGCCTGATCGTGCCGCCACGGTCGCAGCGCCGCTCCCAGGCTTGCCCCTCAGTTCAACAGAGGTTATATTCCGATAGACGTTATTCCGGGGTATCAAGACTCCCGGTGTAATTTAGGGCGTAGGAGACGCGATGGCGTATATCATCGATTGGCCCGGCCGGTTGAAACAACTGGCGGAATTCGTGGGTTTGGACCAGGGGGAGTTGGACCTTATCAAATCCACGTCGGACGCGATTTTGAAGCACGTTGACGAACTGACCGGCGCGGTGTACGACAATTTTTTGAGATTCCCGGAAACCCGGAGATTTTTTCTGGAAGCTGACGGCGAAGTGGACGACGTTCGCCTCACCCGGCGCAAGCACAGCTTGGCCCGGTGGTTGCGCGGGTCCATCGACTTCAAGATTGACTACGACTATCCCATCAGGGTGCTGGCCACCGGCGTCGTGCACAGTCATCCACCCAGCCACCGGGCGCACCTGGGGTCCATCCCCAGCCGGTTCATGATTGCCAGTATGTCATTCATCCAGACAGCATTGGCAGAAGTTCTGTTGGAAGAATTGGAAGACCAGGGCTTGGCGATGCGTGCTTCCATCGCTTGGAACAAAATGTTGATGCTGCAACTAGACATTCTAATGGCGGGATACGTATCGGAAACCCCCACGGCAGCCGCTCCCAAAAGCGGTGACGAGGGCCCGGGCAATCCCGATGCCCCGGCGGGGAGCAACGGCCAGGTGGACCATCTGCGGCTAGAGGAGGGCGATGATGACTAAGGTATTGGTGATCCAAGGCGCGGGTATGAACATGCGCGGAAAGGCCCAATTGGAGATCTTCGGAACAACCACCCTGGACCAGATCAACGAGCAGATAATGGCCTACGCCGAAGGCCTGGGCGTAGACGTGGAGCTATTTCATTCCAACATCGAAGGCGAGGTGGTCAACGCCCTTTACGACGCCCACGAGCGGAACATCGACGCGGCGTTAATCAACCCGGCGGGTTACACCACCGGCACCGGCCCCCTGGTGGCGGCCATTGCCCAGGTGAAGTTCCCCGTCATCGAGGTCCACGCTTCCAACCCCACATCCCGGGGAACGGTTTCCAAGATCCAGCCCGTTTCCAAGGGCTCGGTCTACGGCTTCGGGGTTTATGGCTACTACCTGGCGTTGGAGGCCGTGAAGCAAATGGCGAAGGCTTAGTCCGGCCGAATCAACCCCGCCGAATGACGCTCCCCCACCTAGCACCCGGTCAATATGAGGCTGGTGCATAATGGACTACCCCTTCTGAATCTCCCCCTTACAAAGGCAGAGATCAGGCCCCTTCCCCTTTACGAAGAGGGAAGGGGAAGGGGGTCGTCCACCCAGCCTAAGAGTCAGAATCGTCTGGATGTGGGGCTATTCACATCTAAGGCAGCGGGTCTGGCTAAAAACCGTGTCGTGTACATCCTTGTTGCTCTGTAAGTAGTCCATGACGATACGAAAGACCTTGCTCTCGGACGCTATTTTGTAATCATCCTTCATGAGACGCATGAAGGTCACCTGGTCATTATTCAGTTCGACCTCGATAGTTTGTTTGTCGCCTGCCACGGTTGTATATCCCTCCTGGAAACACCGGCCTTTTGACAGCCGGTAAGATTTTAAGATTTGCCTTGTTGTGGGTAGGTTAGTTTTAATACATTTGGGCCCCGCCGTCCACCACCAAGGTCTGGCCGTCACCAAATCGCTGTCGGACGAGCAGAGGAACACCGCCGTCCCCACCAGGTCTTCCGGCACATGAGCCCGTTTAAATGATTAGGACTCCATTCGAGTAGAAGACATCGCGAAATGAGATTTGGGTCATTCTGGGTGGGAACAAACCAAATCAACCTGATTTCGCTCCGGATGACCACCTGGGCGGCACGGAACTATATTACAATGCCTTGAACGTGTCGAAGTCCGTATTTTACCCGGATTTCAGCCAACAACTTGTTTTATCGTTACCGCGCGGCCAAGCTCCATTGCGCTACCCGATTGCCAGGGAAGAGAGACAATTGGTAGTATGTCACCGTTGGTGAGGATAATTTGAAATGGCAAACGTAATAGGTCTAAGGGGGATACAATCATGGCGAGTCAGATTTCAACCGGAGCCGTTCACCATGTAACCCTCACGGTATCAGACGTAGGCCGGGCCCGTGAGTTTTACACCGGCGTACTGATACCGGTGTTTCAATTGACGCCAAATCTTCCGTTGGGATTGCCAGCGTGAGATTGACGTTGTTCTCACGGTCTATGGTCACTCCGTCGAGAAACAACTGCAAGACCTCGCGGCGCTCCGCGTCGGGCAGGTCGTCCAGCCCGTCGCCCATCCGCTCCGCCCACTCCACCACCCGCTCCGCCAGTTCCTGCTGCTCCACCTGGGCCGACTCCCTAGCCCGGTAG
>DAOUHE010000066.1:0-3130 GCA_034428715.1 Dehalococcoidia bacterium
CAACCTGCGGTCTCTGTGGAAAGCCAAGAGACGGTCCATGGGCGGACCGCCTCTTTTGCTAGCTCGTTGAATTGACCGCCAGATCCCTAAACCGCTCTGATCGCAGTCATCCTTATCTCAGACAGTCTCTTTAAACCCGCCCCTACGCCGTTCTGTCACACCAACTTCAACTGGAAACCGCCGGCTTTGGCATCGCGCTTGCCATTTAAATGGATCGCCGGGTAGCCTATCTTTCGCAGGTAGGCCGCCAAGTCTGGAAATCCGTTGACCGTGTACACCTGCTTTGGCCGCACCTGTTTGACGTAGGACACCAACTCGTTAAAACCTGGATGATCGCTGAAGGCCAGACTGGCGTCGGCGCGCCGGCCCCAATGGTGGCTGCCATCCACCGCCCAGCCCGTCAACTCCATGAAGCGTTTGCCTCGAATATCAGCCAGGCCAATTTTCCCAGCCCTTGATGGCGGGCACAAAAGGACCATTCCCTCTGGCCAATCGCCGTCAAACAAATGGAACTCCCCGGGAAACACAATCCCGGCCTCCCGGTAGACGTTCGAGATGCGGTGGATGCTTTCTTCCAGCATCACGTCGAAGCCGTTGGACAAAAGGTGGTGCAACACCTCTTGGGCTTTCCCCAACCGCCAAACCTGGATGACCGGTTTCTCGCCCCTGGAAAGCCAAAGCGAAAGGGTTTTGTAGGCTATGGCAAGGACTTCTTCTTGGGGTGGAAAGATATATTCGGGCTTGCCGTAAGTGGATTCCAGGACCAGGATGTCACAAGGCACCGGCTCCAGCGGTTCATTGGTGGGACTGGGTTGAATCTTTATATCCCCGGTGTAAAGCAGCCGTTCGCCGGTCTTCCGGGACTCGATCAGCGCCTGGGCCGAGCCCAAACAGTGGCCCGCTGGATATAGAGTGATGCTATATCTATCTTGGTCCATTGGTTCATGGTAAGGCAGGGGGACAGGATCGGATTTTGCCAGATAACCGTCTAGAAGCAAGAGGGTGTTGGGAGTGAGGGCCGGGCGGCGGTGGCGGGCGGTGTGGTCGGAGTGGGCATGGGAGATGAATCCGCTGTCCTTTCGCCGCAGGGAATCCATCCACAGGTCCAACTCAGGGAGATAGATCCCACGGTCAAAGACTACTTCCACTACCCTGCCCCTTTAGCCTCACCAAATAGGCCCCGCCGCGCCGCGGCCGTCCCATGAATCGACCCACAGTATAGCATTGGGCGCCGGTCTCAGCGTTCACCGATGTCATATTCACAGGCATCTCCGGTGCTTGGCCCACAATGTTGAAGGCAAGGCGGTCGTCAGGCGGGCGGTTGTGGGGTATAATCTCACCGGTCCACCAAAATCCACAAACGGTGTGCCCACGTCAAGATCTCCAGTGGAAAGGTGAAAATATGGCAGCAGAAATCGGCGACGTCGCCCCCGACTTCACCCTACCCTCGGTAAGTGAAGGAGATATCTCCCTCAGCCAGTACCGGGGCGAAAAATACGTGGTCCTCTCGTTCCACGTGTTCGACTTCACATCTGGTTGAACCACGCAAGCCACCTTGTTCCGGCAGTATTACAGCCGGTTCGAGGATAACAATGCCCAGGTCCTGGGCATAAGTTGCGACACGGTACCTTCACACCGGGCATGGTCCACCTCATTGGGGGGACTACCCTACCCGGAATTGTCAGACTTCCATCCCAGAGGTAAGGCAAGTCAGGCATACGACTTGTACAACGAAGAGCGTGGGGCCAGCCAGCGGGCGGTTGTAGTGGTGGACAAGGAAGGGGTTATCCGGTTCAGGCAAACCTACGAGCCCGGCGTCCTGCCCGATCCGCTGGACATCGTGGCGGCAATCGAGAAAATGGGTTAGGCGGCTTCAAGCCAAAGATCCCAACGCCTCTTGATGCAAAAATATGGGCTCCCGATTTGGGAGCCCATATAAATTAATCCTTTAAGAGTTACTGCTGATTTAGGTGGCCACGCCCTCGATCACGTAATGGAGCTTGCCCTTGGGAACATCTATGTAGACCTCGTCGCCCACTGCCCGGTCCAACAACCCCAGGCCCACCGGTGATGTGGTCGAGATCTTCCCGGTGCCTGCATCCGCTTCCCGGACATCCACCAGAATGTAGGTGAACTTTTTGCCCGAGTCCAAATCTTTCAACCTAACCTTGGTACCGACCGCGGTCTTTTTACCGGGGGCCGAAGGCTGTTTCGACAGAATCTCAGCGGTTGCCAGGCTGGCTTCCAACTCGCGGATCCTTGACTCGATGATTCCTTGCCGTTCTTTAGCGGCATCAAGGGGGGCATTTTCACGGAAGTCTTTATCTTCCATCGCCCGCTTGATATCCGCCACGACGCCAACCCGCTCTCCCTTCAACAGATTAACCTGAGCCACAAGGTTGTCGTATCCTTCCTGACTAAGTTTGGAACCCTGTCCGGATCCATCTTTAGCGGTTAATGTACTACCGGTGGACCCACGGCCGGCCCTGGGGATCCTCAAATGGGCTGCCAGGCTGGCCTCGATCCAACCTTCTTGCTTCCAGAAAGCCAAAAACGACTTAACCGGGCTTAGCCGCTGGGCCGACTCGGCGCCGCCCTTTCCAATTTGGTGAGCGTATTCGGCTACTTCAGCGGGAGAAACCTCCAACACGGTCCTCGTCCTACCACACCAGGCCACGAATCGGCCCAACTCATGGTGGTTTTCCGCTTCCTTCTTACTGTCTTTTTTTACGTTTACAAATAGGATGAGGGCCTCGGTCAGGGAAGGGATCACATCACTCATCGACTGTTATTCCTCCTGGTTCCGGACCTCAGCGCCCGCGCTAAAAGCAGGATTGGTAAACCGGAAACCATGCGAATTTTGGAATTTGGTTGATGGTTATCGGAATTTATGGCTCTTTGGTTGCGGTAAATCCCTGCCCGTGACTGGGCAATTGAATTATCGTTTGCCAACCCTCTAATGATATCAGCTTCTACATTTGATCGCAACGAACCGGCCCAGCTGCTAGGGCAATCGCGTCTTAATAAAGGTCTCAAAATTGTTTAAAATGGTTGCTATCTTGTTGGGATGTGGGAGTGGTAGTGATGGTTGAGGCAACAGGTGCACCCATAGTCGAATACTTTGCGGCGT
>DAOUHE010000067.1:0-1788 GCA_034428715.1 Dehalococcoidia bacterium
TCGATTATCGATGAAATAGTGGGTGTTGCAACTGATTACGCGGACTACCATGCCATATCACACTGGAATACGTCTGCTTTGTGTAGCGCAAAACCCGGCCAATGGCTTTCCGGCCAGACTTCTAGGGGATTCAAGAGCCGATTGATAGGGTATGTCCTGTAGCTCTTCGGTCATTTTCCACCCAAACTCCTGATGGGAGTAATTGGTAATCCTCCGGGCGTCGAAGTCCCAGAATTCGGCAATTAGTTCGTTGATTAACTCAATCTCCTGTGGAGTAAACAGAGATATGTCTGCATCTTTGAGAGGAACCAGCCGCTCTTGCGTTCCGCTGAAATGTTCCCGATGCTCAATGGCTGTCACCCCGGTGTCAATTAAGGACTGTTTCATGGTCAGCATTGCGCGGGCGCGTCGGTCCGCTGCGTGGTGCCTGGGGTTCAGCCCGAAGGTTCTCCCATCATCGTCAGCCCGCACTCGGTTGCCGCATTGAAGAAAGCCATGGGCTGCTCTCCCTCTTTGGATTCCATCGATGCCACGATTCCTTCAGGTCCGCCCAGCAGTTTCATGGCGCACTGCAGGGCTTCCCTTTCGTCAGGCGGCAGGCCCAGGGTCTGGCTGGCGGTCTGCCACTCCGATTCATCCAGGCAGGCGAGCACGATTATGATTCCGGCCATGACTTGGACTATCCCGGATTCCTCGTCGGGCCCTTCCGGGTCGGTGAGCATCATGGCGCGTGGGTGCAGGTTCTGGAACCCGGCGCTGACGCAGGCCGAGGTGTCGTTGCTCATTGGTCCGGCCTTGTCCGTAAATCTTTTCAGGAATATGTTCAGCAGGGTCTCGTTGTCCAGGCATCCGGCCAATGCATCCCTTTCCTCCTGCGACGCGAGATCCGGGCTGTCGATCAGCATCGGCAGCTGCTGGGGGTCTCCGATTTCCGAGATGCAGGAAAGCTCGGCGTTGGACAGTTGGGACATGAAGGCTTCCGGGCTGTTCGAGTCGAGGGGGACAGGCGTTCCGGACTTTGGCGTTGTTTCTGGGGGCGGTTGGGTCAGCGCCGGCATTGCGGTGGGGATTGGGGCGCTGGTCGGCGCCGGGGCTTCTACGGGAGCGGTGGTTGGGGATCGACTCGCCTCCGGGCCGAAACAGGCTGGGAGGGTCGCCAGGGCTATGAAGAGCGTACAATACAGTAGTTTTGACATGGCAGTGGTGCTGCTCCTCAGATTGGGCGGTTTCCCATCAGTTGGATGGCCTCGCCGCTCGATGCCGCGTATTTGTTCCTGGCCATTATTCCAGGCAGAATAGCTCAATTGGCCCCTTTCTTGAACAAATCCCAAAACTAAGTTGACTGGGTGCCAGCATGGTTTGTTCTTCCAGTACGGCTTGACTTCACGATGACGCGGTTTTGCGGGGGTGAAGGACCAGCTGCACTTTCTCGGCTTCGTGGCAGCGTTGAATGATCCGGGAGATGGTCCGCGTCGTCACCGAAAAACGCTCCGCCGCTTTGTTCGCCGTCAGGCTCTCTGACTGAATCGTTTTCCATATTCTGGAGTCTCTGGCCAAACGTCTGTATCGTTGAAACCAGATGGGGTTGTCGTACCTGCATTGGGGCAGTGGGCAGGTGAGGCAGGACGGGGATGCCTCGCAACCCTCGTCCGTGTAGTTGTCGTAATCCGGGAGTTCATCGGCCATTGCTGTGACCGTCTTTGTTCTGGACATGGTCATGTCTCCTGATGAGCATTTTCTGGATATGGCGTCCGGGCGGGGTTGGCGCCGGCGTTTTTCTCGCCGGCC
>DAOUHE010000068.1:0-52161 GCA_034428715.1 Dehalococcoidia bacterium
TCCACGGCCACCTTGGCCTTGAATGACGGGCTGTGCTTCCTCCGTTCTTTTGACATGTCCCACTCCTCCTTCACAGCCACAGCTGCGCTTATTTTAGGAGCAGGACTCTCACTTAGCCACCTGTCCGAATGTCCGGGTCCACCTCAGTAAGCTATTGAATGCAAAATAAATTGATTGCGACGCCTTTTAGTCCGAGATTGGGGGCTTGGTTTTGACGGGTGAAAACAAGGGGCCAACGAATCTGATTTCGACTAGATTTTGGCTAGATGACAAGAAAAAAGAAGTCCTCAATGCCACTGGCCGAATCGTTGAGTTAGTAAGTCAATGCACTCATAACCTTGCGGGTTGCGCCTGCAATGTTGAAATCCTTAAAAATGTTCATCACGTCATCAACGTTGCTTCCGATTTGGAACCTTACACGACCAATAGGCGGTTAGTGGCCAGCTTACGTTTCGCATCCCTTCACTTTTCGATTGATTATTTGATGTCCGCTTCGCGATTAAAGCTATTTTGCGCGACTGCCAACGGGATTTCCGTAGATGCCGTGAGTCGACCGTACTGGAATTTATTTGGCGTTAAAGTCCCTTCGCCTATAGGTTCGGCAGGCATGTTTTTTCGTAGACATCGCGACTAAGAGCCGACAATTTTGCCATGGTAGGGGACTTGGAAGCTGGCCTCTCGAGATGAAGAAACGTGTTATCACCCCTCTTTGGCACCAGGCTGAGGTGCCAGCGCGTATCTCCCGAAGTGCGGCGGAGTCGAAATGATCGCGCGAGAGTGGGTGCTGGGATTTGCAAAGCACTGGATCGAGGCCTCGAACTCCCACGACCTGGACCGCATTCTCTCCCACTATACCGATGACGTTAAAATGACATCCCCGCTTGTCGTCGAACGGCTTGGTCAACCTGACGGTGGCGTTAAGGGAAAAGACGCGGTGCGAGAGTATTGGCGTCTGAGTACGTCCCTGGAACCGGCTTTGGAGTTTGGATTGATGGACGTACTCGTTGGCATCGGGCAAATCACGCTGTATTATCGAAGCGCAGACCGAAAGGTGGTGGGAGAGAGGTTGTTGATTGACGGGTCTGGAAAAGCCACCCATGCAATCATCCATTGGCCTGTGGGGCCGGATAAAGAATAGTAAGCGTCCTAGTCTGACTAAACAGGAGTTGACATGGCAACCCATAACGAAGGCCAGGTAAAAGACCTGCAGGAATCGGCGCTGGAACACCTGTGGATATACCTGCGCGAGCCCAGCGACATGGCCGAGAAGGGCGAGCCCCAGATATTCGTGGAGGGCAAAGGGGTTCACGTCACCGACGCGTTGGGCCACACCTATATAGACGCCATGTCGGGCCTGTGGCTGAAAAACGTAGGATACGGCCAGACCGAGATTGCCGATGCCGCTTATCAACAAATGCTGCAAATAACTTACATGCCTCTGGGAACCACCACCGAGCCGGCGGTGCGTCTGGCGGAAAAAGTCGCCAGCATGACGCCGGGAGACCTGTCTCGCTGCTTCTTCACCAGCGGCGGCTCTGAAGCGAATGAGACGGCCATGAAGCTGTCCAGGGCATATTTCAAACGGGTAGGAGAACCCAACCGCTACAAGTTCATCAGTCGAAGAGGGTCATATCACGGCGCAACCTTCGGCACTTTGGCCCTGGGAGGCACGGCGGGTTTCCCCAAGATGGACTATGAGCCTTTGCTGGACGGCAGTTACCACGTTCCCCAGCCCAACCCTTACCGCTGCGAATTCGGCGGGGAAACACCGGAAGAGTGCGCGGAGCTTTGCGTTGGAGCCATTGAAAACGAGATCAAATTCCAGGGTCCCCCAACCGTGGCGGCGGTAGTGGCCGAGCCGGTGTCCAGCCCCTTTGGCGCGGTAGTGCCGGGTCCAAATTACTGGCCCATGCTCCGTGAGATATGCGACCGCTACGGCGTTTTGCTCATCGCAGACGAGGTGATAACGGGTTTCGGGCGCACCGGAAAGATGTTTGCCTGTGAACATTGGGGTATCACTCCGGATATGATGACCATGGCCAAGGGGATCACCAGCGGTTACATACCCATGGGCGGCGCCATCCTCAGAAAGCCAATCGCCGACGCCTTCGTGGGCAGCGCTGGGGCCGCCTTCCGCCACGTGATCACCTTCGGAGGCCACCCGGTAGCCTCCGCCGCCGCGCTAAAGAACATCGAGATCATGGAGCGGGAAGGCATGGTGGAAAATTCGGCATCCATGGGATCCTACCTGCTGGACGGCCTGAAAGAGCTGAAGGAAAAGCACAAGATCATCGGCGACGTCCGTGGCCTTGGCTTGATGTGCGGTATGGAGTTGGTGAAGGACCGGAAGACCAAAGAATCTTTCCCTCCGGAAGCGGACCTGGCCTCCCGTTTGACCCAGGGATTCAGCGATAACGGCATCCTCCTGCGGGGAGGCGACGCCATGAACATCATGCCGCCCCTGTGCGTTACAGCCGAGGAGATCGACGAGATATTGTTGGTAATGGACCGGGTAATCGGCGACACGGCCAAAGATTTGGGGGCCGGTTAGCGTATAGCCACGGGGGCGGTCCTGATACGGGCGAAGTATTCCCGGCAAGCCGACGCCTCCCATATGCTTCGCCGCTGCGGTTGGCTCCGCATGACGTGAGGAGTGGCTGGCTTAGCTTGATATTCTTACTGGGTTTCAGCGCCTCCCTCATTGACCAAATTACGGAGAGAACATGCCGCTATTGAAAGTGGGATTCATCGGGCTGGGCCGCATGGGGCTGCCCATGAGTTACCGGTTGCTGCAGGCCGGGTTTGCCCTCACGGTGCACAACCGTAGCCAAACAAAGGTACAGGAGATTGCCGGGGCTGGCGCCCATGCCGCCGCTTCTGCTGGCCAGATAACCAGGGAAGCAGACCTGATCTTGGCCTGCCTGCCCGACGTGGCCACATCTGAATTGATTTTCCTAGGAGAGGACGGCGTCATCGCCAACGCCCGCCCTGGCCAAGTATTGGTTGACACCAGCACCGTGGGAATAACCACTTCAAAAGCCTGCGCCACCGCAGCCGAAGCCAGGGGCGCTAGCTTTTTGGACGCCCCCATCAGCGGCGGCACCGAAAGGGCCATCGACGGTTCCTTGACCATCATGGCAGGCGGTCCCAAAGAGGCCTACGAGACGGCCCTGCCGGTTTTCCGGGCCATGGGAGCGACCGTTCGCTACATCGGACCCGCCGGGTCGGGGACGGTGGCCAAGCTGGTAAACCAATTGTTGGTGGGTATCCATTCGGTGGCGGCCGCGGAAGCCATGCTGCTGGGCGCTAAATCCGGGGCCGACCCGGCTATGATCTTCGAAGTGGTGAATTCTGGTTGGGGACAAAGCTTCATGTTGGGGCGCAACGCTCCGGTGATGTTGGACCGGGATTTCGACGGTGTCCGCACTCAGATAAAGGTCTTTTTGAAGGACATGGGGCTTATTCAAGAACTAGTCCGCGACCTGGACATGCCCGCCCCGGGAGCTGACCTGGCGTACCAAATCGTCAATCAGGCCGTTGAACAAGGCCTGGGCGAATTGGACGTTGGCGCAATCGTCTTGCCCCTTGAAGAGCAGGCTCGGCATAAGATTGAACGAGGTTCTTAAACACCACCTCAAAACCATATTTACCTAATAACCCTCTTTCGACAGGCTCAGGACGAACGGGGAAAAGACCCTCCTCCTTTCATAGTGAGCTCGTCGAACCTTCTTTTGAGAGACCTCCTAGTCCGCCGGATTGGCCAATTTTTGGTGGTACCTTCGAGTACGGTATGCCCAACTCACCTTCAAAAACCCGACCCAAAACCCAACGCCCAAACTCCCGCCGCCGCACCGCAGTCACCATATCCCCGTCCCGCAGCGCGAAGCGGGGCACGGAGCGCTACGACGTGGTCATCGTCGGAGCGGGAGCAGCCGGGCTGATGTGCGCCGTGGAGGCCGGGAAGAGGGGCCGCCGGGTCCTAATCCTGGAGCACGCCGACCGGGTTGGCAAGAAGATATTGATTTCGGGGGGCGGCCGTTGTAATTTCACCAATTGGTACGCCAACCCCGACGACTATCAATCCCAAAATCCATACTACTGCATCTCCGCCCTGACACAATACACGCCTCAGGACTTCATAGACCTGGTGGAAAAGCACCGCATACCCTACCACGAGAAGACGTTGGGACAACTCTTTTGTGACGGCTCCTCCCAAGAGATCGTCCGCATGCTGATGGCGGAATGTGAGAGAGCCGGGGTAACCATCCGGTTGCAGTGTGATGTCACCGGCATGCGCCAAAATAGCGGGCAACACAACTCATTCTCCATCGAGACCGGACTAGGGACGATAACCTCCGGTTCGCTGGTCATGGCCACCGGAGGTCCGTCCATCCCTCAAATGGGGGCGACCAGATTTTCCCACGAAGCCGCCGCGCAATTCGGACTGAAGGTCACACCGGGACAGCCCGGCCTGGTCCCATTCACGTTTAAGGGGCCGAATCTAGAATTCTGCAGAAAGCTGGCCGGGCTATCCATACCGTGCAGTGTCTCCTGCGATGGCGCCAGCTTCGAGGAAAACCTTCTCTTCACTCACAAAGGTATCAGCGGCCCTGCCATGCTCCAGATTTCCTCCTATTGGAGGGATGGCGAATCGGTTCGGGTGGACCTGCTCCCAGGCTTCGACCTGGCTTCACATTTGAAGGAACAACAGGTGTCCCGGCCAAAGGCGGAGCTCACGACCATCCTCTCGTCGTTGCTGCCCAGGAACTTCGCCAGGTCTATGTGTGAAACATACTTGGGCAACCAGCCGATCAACAGGCTATCAGCCAATGGGCTGGATTCCATTTCAGCGACGCTGAAGGATTGGACCATCTTGCCGTCCGGCACCGAAGGCTACCGCAAGGCGGAGGTCGCGGTGGGTGGTGTCGACACCAACGGGCTTTCATCCAAGACAATGGAGGCGGTGAAGGTACCTGGCCTGTTCTTCATCGGCGAGGCAGTGGACGTGACCGGGCCCCTGGGCGGCTACAACTTCCAGTGGGCTTGGGCCTCCGGCTATTGCGCCGGGCAGTATGTGTAGTGTCCGTTCACCACTTGTGGCGTAAAGTTAAGAAAATTCCGCGAAGATCTCGGCCATGGCCTTTACTCTTTGAAGGTCTAGGGGATTGGTGATGACGCCGTCGCGTTTGAGGCTGGTGCCGACGATGGCGCCATCGGCGATGGCCAGAAGGTCCCGGGCGTTTGTTTCGGTGATGCCGCTACCCACCAGTATGAACCCGCTGGGGATCTCCCGCCGGACAGCTGCCACATCGGTGGCCGAGGTGGGCAACCCCGTGGCGGGCCCGGAAACGATCAGCCCGTCGGCCAATCCGCGCTGGGTGGTTTCCCGTGCCATCAACCCCAAATCGGTTTGCCCCAGGGGCGCGGCGTGTTTCACCAGCACGTCGGCCAGAATCTTAACGCCGACTCCCAAGGCCTGACGGCGTCGCAAGGTTTCAAACGCTTCTCCAGTCACCAGCCCTTCGGCGGCGGCCATGACGCCGTAGTGGACGTTGACCCGTATGAATCCTGCTCCGGTGACGGCGGCGATGGCCAGGGCGGACCCGGCGTCGTTGCGCAACATGTTGACTCCCACTGGCAGCGATGAGACTTCTGTGACCGCGCTCACGGCCAGGGTCATGGCTGCAACGGTCTCGGACTCAACCCGGCCGATGCGAAATGGAGCGTCTCCGAAATTTTCCACGACGATCCCGTGGGCGCCACCTTGCGCCAATACCTCGCCCTCCCGGCGGGCCCGGTCCAGCACTTTTCCCAAATCGCCGTCCCACCTAGGAGACCCGGGAAGGGGCTGTAAATGGATCACGCCGACGAAGGCTTTTTGGGCCTTGAATAACTGGCTGGCCAACTTCCACTCCCACTGAAAACCTTGCTAAGGCATACGCGGTATATCTTAACCCGTGAAGGGGTTGGCAGGGAGCCGCGCTACCGGGCTGGTGGACGATGGGAACGAGTAAAAATTTGATTCGACGACGTCCGTATTTAACCACGGGCGTTTAGAGCCGCCCCGCTCAAACAGGAAATTGGGTTCGAGTGGTGGGCCGCATCTTTGGACCCCGCCCCAAGGCCTTCACCTTGGTGGTAAAATTATGTCGATTCAAGAGGTGAGGGTGAGGTATTAGATGCCCCAGGAATTCATTCACGTCAAAGGCGCCCGGGAGCACAACCTAAAGAACATCGATATCACCATTCCCAGGGACAAACTGGTGGTGATAACCGGCGTGTCGGGCTCGGGAAAGAGCAGTTTGGCCTTTGACACCATCTTCGCCGAGGGCCAGCGCAGATACGTCGAGTCTTTGTCGGCCTACGCCCGCCAATTTTTGGGGCGCATGGACAAACCCGACGTGGACTATATAGAGGGTCTCTCTCCGGCGATATCGATCGACCAGAAAGGCGTTTCCCACAATCCCCGTTCCACGGTCGGCACGGTGACTGAGATCTATGACTACCTGAGGCTTTTGTTCGCCAGGGTAGGCCTGCCCCACTGCCACAAATGCGGCCGGCCCGTGGAACGCCAGACCATTTCCCAGATCGTGGATGCCATCATGGCGTTGCCTGAGGGCAGCCGCATCTTGCTCTTGGCGCCCAAGATACGGCGGAAAAAGGGCGAGCACAAAGACATTTTTGAAGCGGCCCGGAAGTCCGGCTTCGTAAGAGTCCGGGTCAACGAAACCATACACATGTTGGAGGAGTTGGACGACCTCAACCTGAACAAGAATAAATGGCATTACATAGAGTTGGTGGTGGACCGGTTGATAGTGCGTCCCGATACTGAGATCAGCCGGGTGGCCGAGTCGGTGGAAACGGCGCTGCGGGAAGGCGAAGGCGTCCTCCAGGTGGCGGTGGAAGGTGGAGACGAGTTGGTCTTCTCCGAGCAGTTCGCCTGCGTGCGTTGCAGCATCAGCCTGCCGGAGATCGAGCCGCGCACATTTAGCTTCAACAGCCCCCACGGCGCATGCGCCGAATGCACCGGCCTGGGCTTCAAGCTGGAAGTAGACCCCGAACTGGTGATAATCAACAAGAACCTGTCCCTTAGCGAGGGGGCCATCGCCCCCTGGAGCCACGGCAGGCATTCCACCGGATGGTATTTAAGCCTGGTGGATTCGGTGGCGAAGTCCCACGGCTTCTCTGCCAGGACCCCGGTGAAAGACCTCACTGAAGATCAACTCAACATCATCCTTTACGGGATCAAGTCGGAAAAGGTCACCGTCACCCATAGGACTCACAGGGGCAGAGAGTACCGCTGGCAGACGACGTTCGAAGGCGTGGTTTCCAACCTGAGCAGGCGTCACAGGGACACCGAATCCGATTACACCCGCCAGGAGATCGAACGGTACATGACGGCCCGTCCCTGCCGTGCCTGTGGCGGAAAGAGACTCCGGCCCGAGGCCCTGGCGGTGAAGGTTTGCGGTTTGGGAGTCATGGACGTCTGCGCCAAGAACATCGGCCAGGCCCTTGAATGGGTGAGGGAGATCGACCCCGACGCGCCGGGAGACCATCCGGGCGAGACATTCAGCGCCCGGGACAAGACCATTGCCAACCAGGTCCTCAAAGAGATCGAAGGCAGGCTGAGGTTTCTGACCAACATAGGCTTGGATTACATCACGATGGACCGCACCGCCCGAACCCTTTCCGGCGGAGAGGCCCAGAGGGTGCGCCTAGCCACCCAGATCGGATCAGGGTTGACCGGCGTTTTGTATGTCTGCGACGAGCCCACGGTGGGCTTGCATCCCCATGACGACCATCTGTTGATCTCCACCCTGTCCAACCTGAGGGACATGGGCAACACTGTGATCGTGGTGGAGCATGATGAAGCCATGATGAGGGCAGCCGATTACATCGCCGACCTTGGCCCCGGCGCCGGAGAACATGGCGGCAGGGTTGTGGTCACCGGCGACATAGACGAGATTATGGCCAGTGAGCAATCGGTGACCGGCCAATACCTCAGCGGCCGCAAGCGGGTGCCCACCCCCGAAACCAGGAGGACTGGCAACGGCACTAGCTTGACCATCAAGGGCGCCCGGGAGAACAACCTCAAAAACGTAGACGTTGAGATTCCGCTGGGCGAGTTGGTGTGCATTACGGGGGTCTCCGGCTCTGGAAAAAGCAGTCTGGCAAACGAGATCCTGTACAAGCGGTTGGCCCAGGCTATCTACCGGTCCAGGGACCTGCCTGGGACCCACGAAGAACTGCTGGGCATTGAGAATATCGACAAGGTCATCAACATAGACCAGTCACCCATCGGCCGGACGCCCCGCAGCAACCCGGCCACCTACACCGGCGCGTTCACCCCCATCCGGGAACTGTTTGCCAACCTGCCCGAAGCCCGAGTCAGGGGGTACAAGCCCGGCCGGTTTTCCTTCAACGTAAAGGGAGGGCGGTGCGAAGCCTGCCAGGGAGAGGGTTACAACCAGATAGAGATGCAGTTCCTTCCCGACGTCACGGTGCCCTGCGAGGTGTGCAACGGCCGCCGTTACAACCGGGAGGCGTTGGAGGTGACCCTGCGGGACAAAAGCATCGCCGACGTTCTTTCCATGACAGTGGACCAGGCCTGGGAATTCTTCGCCAACTTCCCTCGGATAAACCCCAAACTGGAAACCCTGCGGGACGTGGGGCTGGGTTATATACGGTTGGGCCAGCCTGCCACCACACTTTCCGGCGGAGAGGCCCAGCGGATCAAGCTGGCCACCGAGCTTTCCAAACGTGCTACCGGTAAGACGCTGTACCTTCTGGATGAACCCACCACCGGCCTGTCATTCTCCGACTGCGCGGCTCTGTTGAACGTGCTGCACAGGTTGGTCGATTCGGGAAACACGGTCCTATTGATCGAACACAACCTGGACGTGATCAAAAACGCCGACTGGATCATCGATTTGGGACCGGGCGCCGGCGACCTGGGAGGCTATGTCATCGCCCTAGGAACTCCCGAAGACCTGGCCACAAACCAAGATTCCTACACCGGGCAGTACCTGGACAAGGTACTGTCAGCCGCCGGCCGGGAACCCGCCGCGCAGCGCGAGGCGGTGGCGGTGGGGGATTAGGGGGATCAATATGTCTCAGTATGGGAAAGATTGTTGGGAAGCGTATTTGGCACATAGAGACCCAGAGCGCCTAGTAAAATGTGTTTACGGCCAGGCCAGAAAGGCTGCTCGTACGAGAGGTGAAGGTAAAAACCTCGTCCACAGGGCCACTATGACGCTCGTAGAGCTAAGTCAGCAAAAAGGCGCCGACGCCTTCATCTCGCTCAAAGAAATCCAACAACGCGCAGGGACCGAGACCAGCCGAAGCGGCGGTCTTTGGCCGTGGCTACAAAAGACAGGAGCCGATGTATTGGAGGAACGGAGTGGACCCAAGTCTTACAGAATCCGCAGCGGTTTTCGTGAAGCCATTAAGACCCTCTTCACGGATCATTCCTGATTTCATAAAAAACGCAGTATCTTGGAATGAGAAGGAGTAGGTAAGAAGGTTTGGGAGAGGAACGAGACGACCAGGAATTCGCACCTAATGGGTCTCCACAGACACGCTCAAATCCTCGTCCTCCGGAACGTAATACTGAAGCTTCTCAAACCCTATGACAGTCCCATTCTTGTCTTTGATCAAAATCACCTCTTCCCCAGTTTCCTCGCACAAGTACTCTTCTTGGGGGTCACCAAACCAGACTGTCAACGTTCCCCCTCTCCGGTCGCAGAAAATTTTCATCTCGCCCATATCCTGCTTCCCTCCTTAATGGCATCCGTAGGATAGGTTGTTACTACAAACCCTTCACCGTTTAGACGTTTAACCACGACGCAGGTCCATCGGCCGATACGTTCAAGATGGTAAAAGAGGTAAATTACGGGGTCAGTTCCGCTCTGGCGAATCTCCTGCGGCACGCTTACGGCTCTCTGCGCCAAGGCTTCGCGGCCGGCCATAACCGGATGCTTTACAATCGTGATAATTCCCAATACCTAGGTGTCGTATATACACTAAAGTTGAGAGGTGTCGAAACCCGAAAGAATATTTCCCCGGCCATAGTGCCTGAGCAGGAGATCCAAATTACTGGGTAAAAATATTGTAGCATGGTAATCCTCGTTCTGATTCGGAGAATTCCGCCGTGCCTAGTTGCGCGGAGCACATTATTCGTTCAAGCGTCGCCCAGTCCGCTCTAGGCCACCGGGAGAGTGGGAGCGGATATATACTGGGTTTTCTCCCGCTGATAGAATGGGAGCAACCACGAGTTACATTCGTCAGGAGGTCAACCATGCTCCTTCATTACGACGGCGAAGTGAAAATCATCAAGATCAATATGGGTCCCTACGACAACAACGGGTATATCCTCTCCTGTCCCGAAACCAACGAGGGTATCATCATAGACACCCCGGCCGAGCCAGAGAAGCTGCTGGACGCCATCGGGGACATCCACATCAAGTCCATACTTATTACCCATAAGCACCAGGACCACCTGCTGGGATTCGACGAGATCACCAGTAAAGTAGGCGCTCCAGTGGGTATCAGCACCGACGACGTGGACGGGCTGCCCAGGCCGCCGGAAGTCGTGCTGAAAGACGGCGACGTGGTCAAGTTCGGCAACCGGGAGCTTCAGGTTTTGGTCACGCCGGGGCATACCGAGGGGGCTTCCTGCTTCTTGACCGGCAAACACCTGTTTTCCGGCGACACCCTCTTTCCCGGGGGCCCCGGAAAGACCCGCAGCCCCGAACTGCTTAAACAGGTCATCGACAGCATCACCCGTAAGCTGCTGGTGTTGCCCGATGACACGGCGGTATACCCTGGCCATGGACTCGACACCACCATCGGAGAGGCCAGGCGGCAGTATCAGGACTTCGCATCCCGCCAACACCCCGCAGATCTTTGCGGAGACGTCAACTGGCTGGAATCTTAGGAAACCTATTCCGGAAGGCCTTTCGACAAGCTCTCAGGACGAACGGAGGGGCGTCTTTACCGTTCGTTCTGAGCCTGTCTGTCGAAGGTTTTAAAGCGTCAAGCACCATAGTGAGGAAAAATGTACCAACGGTCCGTCCTGGATAACAAACTCCGCGTTTTGACCTCCACCATGATCCACACCCGCTCGGTTTCAATGATATTTTGCGTGGGCGCCGGGTCGCGTTACGAGTCGGCGGAGATGGCGGGGCTTTCCCATTTCATCGAGCATCTGCCATTCAAGGGGACCAAGAGTTGGCCCAGCGCCGGGGCCGTAAGCGAAGCCATCGAGAGCGTAGGCGGCATACTGAACGCCAGCACCGACCGCGAGATGACGGTCTTCTGGTGCAAGGTGCCACACTCTCATTTCAGCGCCGCATTTGGCGTCTTGTTGGACATGATCCTCAATCCTTTGTTGGAACCCGAAGAGGTGGAGAAAGAGCGGGAGGTCATCCAAGAAGAGCTTCGAATGACCATGGACATGCCCTCTTACCGGGTGGACCTCCTGATTGACGAGGCTCTGTGGCCTGATCAGGCCATGGGCCGGGACGTCGGCGGAACGCCCGAGTCGGTGGAGCAGATCACCCAGGAGAGTATCCGGGAGTACATGGAAAGGCAGTACAACCCGGCCAATACAGTCATCGCCGTGGCCGGCAACATCACCCACGAAGAGGTGGTGGACCTCCTGGCCGATGCTACCGCAGGCTGGCAGCCCAGGGAACCCCTGGAGTGGGAACCCGTGGTGGAAGGCAAGACCGAGCCCATGGTGGTCGTGGAGCAAAAACGCAGCGACCAGTCGCATCTGTGCCTGGCATTGCCCGCTTTGCCCATGGAGCACCCAGACCGCTATGCCCTGACCATACTCAACATCATCTTGGGCGACGGTATGAGCAGCCGGTTATTCATGAACCTGCGGGAACGTCAAAGCTTGACCTACGACGTCAACAGCTCCGCCAACATGTTCAGGGATTGCGGTTCCCTGGTGGTCTACTGCGGGATGGAACCCAAGAAGACCCGAAAAGCGGTGCAGGCAGTGATGGAAGAATTAGGCCTGCTGAGGGAGGAGCCGCCGGTCCAAGAAGTTTCAAAGGCCCAAGAGTATGCCAAAGGCAGGCTGATGCTGCGGATGGAAGATACCCGGGCGGTGGCCAGTTGGCTGGGCTCGCAGGAGTTGTTGCTGGAGAAGGTTTCAACACCTGAAGAGGTGGCGGAACGATTGGACTCGGTCACTCCTTCCGACATAGCCCGGGTTGCCCGAAATCTGCTAAAGCAGGAACAGCTCCGCTTGGCGGTGGTGGGCCCCCACCGGGGCGAGAAAGGATTTTTAAACCTGCTGAAACTCTAGGTTCGAGGCCAATCAACTGACCGAGGAATCGAATTCCGCGGCCACCGGATTGCTCAAAACGCCGATACCGGGAATGTCTACCTCCACGATATCTCCGGGCTTGATGGCGCAGGTTACCCCGGACGCGCCAGAGAATACCAGATCGCCGGGTTGAAGGGTCACCTGCTGGCTGATGTAGCTGATTATCTCAGGAAAGGTGAAGAGCATGTCCTTGGAATTGCACCGCTGCACTTCTTTCCCGTTCAGCCGTACGATCATCTCCAGCTTTTGGGGGTCGATGCCGGTCTCGATCCAGGGCCCAACTGGAGCGAAGGTGTCGCTGCCCTTGGCCCGCCAAAAGGTCCAGTCCTTTCCCTGCCAGGTCCGGTCGCTAACGTCGTTCCCGCAGGTGTAACCCAGGATATACCGTGGCGCCTGGTTGGGAGTGACCCGCCGGCAGTGTTTGCCGATGACCGCCACGGCCTCTCCCTCGTAATGGACATCGCCGTTGGAATCCTTGGGGATGATGATGGGCTCTCCGGGACCGGTTAGGGCGTTGCGCCCCTTGTGCCAGGGATTGGGATGGTCTGAAACCGATGGCGCTTCACCGCTAAGCACGGTGGCGGCGAACTCCACGTGGTCGGAGAAGTTAAGTCCAGGGCACCAGATCTCCGACGGATCAGTAGGCGCAAGGAACGTGACATCGGAAACTGGATGCCTGGTGTCGGTCATTCTAAACCGGTTATAAATACTGCCGCGGATCTCCACCACATCGTCGTCCATCACCACACCAAACGCCACTCTTCTGCCTGAGCGGAAGCGCGCAATCTTCATCTTCTTCCCTCGTTTTCGCGGTGCATTAGGAACTAGAGTTACGCAACCACAGGTTTGGGACCTGTGTTATAAACCGAATGTGGCGTGGCGTATTGATTCAATCCAGGAATTCTGACCGGGTGATAATAGGGAGAAAAAGAGCTACTCATTCCGCGATCTAAAATTCCGGTCAATCAGCCACCGGCGCCGTCTCCACCGGGCATCGTGGCCTCTCGTTGGGTTGGGCATGGCCGGACGGCGGCGTGCCCACCGGTTCTTCGGCGGAATCTTACCCCTTCCGCCCTTCCATATCAATACTGAATTGAGGTCAATTTGCCGATCCGCTCACCCTATTATCATTCTGGGATAATGTTGTGTATACCCCCATTTGAAGGCTAGAATGCCCCCAGTACCCGGCACGCGGTACCAGGGAGAGCAAGGAGCAAACGGGATGAAGCTGGGATTTTTCGTGACCAACCAATATCTGGCCGGGGAGTCGATGCCCCAGAAGATCGCCGAGAGCGTAGAATAGGTTAAGGCCGCCCGAGAGGCTGGGTTCGACCTGATCTGCACCGGCCAGCACTACCTGGCGGCGCCCTACCAGATGAGCACGTCGTTGCCTCTATTGGCCCGGCTGGCGGCGGAGGCCGGCGATATGGAAGTCGCCGCCACGGTCATCCTGGTCCCCCTGCACAATCCGATGGAACTGGCCGAGAGCATTGCCACTATGGACGCCATATGCGACGGGAAATTCATCCTGGGCATTGGTCTAGGGTATCGAGACGAGGAATATGCCGCATTCGGCATGGAACGCAGCCAGAGAGTGCCCAGGATGCGGGAAGCATTGGAAGTGATGAAGCTTTTGTGGACGGAAGATGAGGTGGAATTCAACGGTGAATATTACCACGTACCGAGGAGCAAGATATCCACCAGACCGGTGCAAAAACCCCATCCACCCATATGGGCGGCCGCCAATCACGACAGCGCCATCCGGCGGGCAGCCCGTTGGGGATATCCGTGGTTGGTCAACCCCCACGCCACCGTGCCCATGGTGGCCGAGCAGTTGGCGGGGTATCGCCGGGCCCTGGACCGGGCCGGCCAACCCTCGCCACCGGCCTGCCCCATGATGCGGGAGCTTTACGTGGCCCAAGACCGGGAGACAGCATATCTGGAGAGCCAGCCGTATCTAGAGGGAAAGTATGCTGCCTACGCTGCTTGGGGCCAGGATAAGGCTTTGCCCGGCCAAGAGAGTTTCAGCGTGCCCTTTCAAGACTTGGCAAAAGACCGTTTCCTATTGGGTTCGCCCGATGATGTGGTCAAAGAGATCAACCGTTATGGCGACGAACTTGGCGTCAACTACATGATCTTCCGGATGCAATGGCCTGGAATGGACCAAAAACAGGCCCTGCGCCAGATAGATCTCATGGGCCGGGACGTCATTCCAAGAGTGAAAAACATGGGGTGAAAATCCAGACTAACCACCCGCGAAAGCCTCGGCGAACTGACCGGCTAGTTTCACGGGGCCGTCAACCACCAACAATCCTGTATCTATGGCGTCCCCTATCTTCATTCTTCCAAACATCACGATCACGTCGGTCTCGGCGCCGCACCGGAAAGTCACATCTGGATCTTCGGCGGCGTCCAATTCCACTCGCGCCCCTTCCGCACTCAAAACCATATCGGTTTGGATCGCAGCGGTAACGGACCGGCCGAGAGCTGTTTGCATTAACGCGAAATGCTCGCCTAACCGCCCTCGGTATGGTGGCCACCAGAGATGACAAGCAATCTGGGTATATGGTGGCTTCGGAGTCGAAGCTGGAGCGTATGTCCCAACTATGCATGGCCGTTTCCGCGATGCTCATGGTTGTCGGGGTGCGCACCGGCTCGGGCCCCATGGGATGAAAGCATGGCACATCCAATCTTGGGGCTTTAATTGGGAAATCAACTCGTCCAATTCCCGGTTGCACTGGATATCAGAAGGCAGCAGGCCATCTCCCATCCGCTCCGTCCGGGAAATAGCGCTATCGGCAAGCCGGTCCCGGAATTCGTCTTCGCTGATGCCGCCGGCGAGCGGGCTGTCAGCTGGCTGGGAAAGGTCTCCTTCCAGTCCTCGTCTGACATTCTCGACGAGAATTTGGCCGATTTCGCGAGCAGGGCTAACCCAACCTTTGGGAAGTTGGCACGGTTAGGTGTAGCAGACCGTTCTGAGAGAACGGCCTTGGCGGCTGCCTCGGCTATTTCCAAGCGGTCGGGCACACCACTGATGCGGGCTATTGCGATTATCGCCAAAGACGTCCTTCCAGACGCGATGGATTGATTTGGCCCAGCGCGGCGCATAGTCTCAATGAGCCGCTCAAGGTACACTTTTCCTTGAGAGGACTCCCAAGTTTGGTACTCAAGTAGAATTCGGGGCACCAGGAGCTGCGGATTTAAGGGGGACACCTCCAGGCCACGGTCGCTAAATCTACGGCCAGCTCCCCAATCGCCCTCAAGATCACCCATAAAAAGTAAACTTGACGAGGCCCAAAAGCGAGGATTCTGTACAGAAGGGAAGTTTTCATCACCGGTGGCGAGTTATATGGCTGGCAGCCCATTGTCTACGCTTCTTGCGAGTGGATGGGTTGCCCGAATAGCCGCAATGTTAGGGGCGTTCAATCGCGTCTTTGAGTACGGTGAAAGCTAACGAATACCGTGGCAACTCAAATTAACCTGTTTCGTACCCGACCGCCATGCCGGGTCCCGTGCCGACGCCGTGTTAAACTGATACGGCAATCTTGACCTGAGGTAACCGGCAGCAATGGTCCCACCAGGCGACATCGGACCCGTCCCGATATGGGCTGGGGTTTACCTGTTCCTTGCCCTGACCGGAGCCATATCCAGCTATCTGTTTTACTTCCGCGTCGTGCGGTTGATCCGCCAGGGCGGCAACGTGGCGCGCTTCGACCATCCCTGGCAGCGGCTGACCGGCGCGGCCTCCATCGTCCTGGGACAGCGGAAAGTCTTGCAAAGAGTGCCCTCCAAAGACTGGGCCGGCCTTGCCCATGCATTGATCTTTTGGGGCTTCCTCTCCTTCTCCCTGAGCTACGTGATATTCATTTTCATCGGGTCGGCCTGGCGTTCATTCCCAGAGAAGCTGTTGACGGGCACTGGCGTGCGGGTCTTCAGTTCTTTCCTGGATGTTCTCGCGGCATTGCTGCTGGTGCTGCTGGCTTGGGCACTGTTGCGCCGTTGGGTGGCCAAGCCGCGGCGGCTCAGTTTCGACCTGACTCGCAGCATGGACTCGGTTGTCATCGTTGGCCTTATCGCGGTCCTCATGATATCGACGTTGCTGACCCACGCCTTTTTCGTCGCCAAGGGAGGCATTGGTCCAGAGGCGGAGATATTCATAGGTGGCGCATTGGGTGGGTGGTTCACCAGCCTGGGAATCAGCCAAGGGACGGCCACCGTGTTCCACGGTGTGTTCTGGTGGATCCACCTTGGGATCATCCTGGGATTTTCTGTGTATATTCCGTTCTCCAAGCACATGCATATGGTGGCCGCGCCCCTGAATGCCTACTTTCGTTCGTTGGAACCCCGGGGCGCGTTGGCCCCCATCGACCTGGAGAACGCTCAACGTTTCGGCGCCGGGCGGGTGCAGGACTTCACCTGGAAACAACTGCTGGACGGCTTTGCCTGCGCCGTGTGCGGCAGGTGCACCGATGTGTGCCCGGCCAACCAGACGGGAAAGATCCTGTCACCCATGCACATCGTGGAAAACCTGAAAGAGCACATGCAGACCATCGGCCACCAGGGCCCCAGGGATCCCGAGCACGTGGAGCCAACGCCCTTGTTCGGCGGGCCTATCTCGGAAGAGGCGGTCTGGGACTGCGTTTCCTGCGGCGCATGCATGGAGGAATGCCCAGTGGTGGTGGAGCACATCCCCACGATCATGGACATGCGCCGAAACCTGGTCCTGGAGGAATCCAAGATCCCGGAGACTGGGATGAACGCCCTTCTGAGTCTGGAGCAACGGGGCCATCCCTGGCGGGGCACTCCGTATTCCCGAACCGACTGGGCCGAGGGACTGGACGTGCCCACCCTGGCGGATAAACCCGATGCCGAGGTCCTGTTCTGGGTCGGCTGCACCGGGGCGCTGGAACAGCGTAGCCAGGGCATTGCCCGGTCCATGGTCAAAGTCTTGAAATCGGCCGGCGTGGACTTTGCCATTCTGGGAGAAGAAGAGAGCTGCACCGGCGACCCGGCTCGGCGCATGGGCAATGAGTACCTGTACCAAACCCTGGCCCAACAAAATATCGAAACGCTGAACCGGTACAACGTGACCAAGATCGTCACCATCTGCCCCCACTGTTTCAACACCATGCGCAACGAATACCCCCAGTTCGGGGGCAACTACGAGGTGCTTCACTACAGCCAGTTCATCGATGGTCTGGTGAAAGAGGGCAAGGTCAAACCCATCAAATTGATCGACACCACCATCGCTTATCACGATTCTTGCTTCCTGGGCCGCCACAACGGCGTGTACGACGAACCCAGAGACGTTGCCAAAGCCATACCCGGACTGAAGTTGGTGGAGATGTCGCCCCGGTTCCGGGAGCGAGGTTTTTGTTGCGGGGCCGGCGGCGGGCACATGTGGCTGGAAGAGAGTGGCGGCACGCGCATAAACCATGCCCGCACCGACCACTTTTTGGAAACCGGCGCCGATACCGTAGCGGTGTCATGCCCGTTCTGCCTTCAAATGCTTACCGAAGGGATCCAGGCCAAGGGACAGGAGGGCGAGAAAAAAGCCGTGGACGTTTTAGAGCTGCTTGCCGACAGTTTAGAAGACTGATCTAGTTTCGATATGGGCGTCTTAAAGGAACGGGGAATCAGGCCATGCCTATCGACGAAGTGACTCTGGTGAGGATCTGCGGGAAATGCCGGTTCCGCATTGAGACCTTTTCCATCAAAAAAGACAACATGATGATGTTCAGCAAGGAAACGGTTTGGTGCCCCCAGTGCCAGAGCGACCAGCCTGAGATCAGAGATGTGGCCGGCCGGCAAGAGTCAATCGACCAGGAAGTGAATAGTTACCCAAAGGCCGTTCCCGCCAAAGCGATCACTCCGCCTAAAGATAGCGCCTCACCCTGACGTGGACCCCTTACCCCACCTGTGTCGTTGAACCACTGTTATAAGATATGCCTCCCTTCGCCTCGTTCATCAAAGGCACCCGGCAAGGCCCTCCGTCAGGCGTTCAGCGCGCTTCAAGCCGCCAGTCCTGGCTCCAGCGTCTTCGCCAATCCTGGCGCATCCTGTTCATCATTGCCATCGGCCTGGCAGTGGGGTTGGTGTTGACCGTGGGATTTCTTTGGAACCAGTTGGAACGCCGGTATATATTCTTTCCAACCGCCGAAGTCCCGTTCACGCCAGCCGGCGCCGGATTGAAGTATGAGGAAGTCTCGTTCGATACCGGAGGAGGTCTACGGCTCCACGGTTGGTACATCGCCGGAGCGGCAGAAGCTGAAAGTAGCACCTGGATATGGTTCCATGGTAATGGCGGCAACATAGGCCACCGGGTGGATGAACTTGCCATGTTGCACCACCGCCTGGGCGTCAACCTGTTTATCTTCGACTACCAGGGCTACGGGCAAAGCCAGGGTGAACCGACCGAGCAGGGCACCTATCAAGACTCCAGGGCGGCCCTGGAGTATGTGTCGAACCGGCCCGGCATAGACCCCAGCCAGATCGTTTATTTCGGCAGGTCTTTGGGGGCTGCGGTAGCGGTGGAATTAGCTACGGAAAAGCCCCCGTCTGGGCTGATCCTAGTTTCACCATTTTCTTCGGTGAGCGACATGGCCCGCGTGGCGTTTCCCTTTCTGCCTCTCAACCGGCTGCTCAAAGGCCGGTACGACTCCGTGTCGCGTATCCGCCAAATCCACGCACCCCTGCTGATTATCCACGGGGCTCAAGACGAGATGGTGCCAGTGGGACAGGGCAGGGCATTGTTCGAAGCGGCCAATGAGCCCAAAACATTCCAGGTACTGCCGCTTGCGGCTCACAACGACACCCACATCAATGGCGGCCCAAATGGCGGCCCAGGATATTGGGATGCTCTGGAGGAATTCTCGGCATCGCTGAACGCCGGCTGAGAATGACCGGCGGCGCGCGGTAATGCCCGTCGATTGACAGGGCCTGGTGGCTTTCATATGATGCATTTGGTTCCAATGGCTAGGACCGATCGATAGAGTCAAGTTCAAGAGAGGTATCAAATGACAACGGCTAAAAAACTGGAAATCGAGATTCTCTACTGCTGGGATTGAGGCCACGCCCTGCGTGCTGCCTGGATGGCAGGAGAAGCCTTGAGCCGGGTGGGAGAAAACATCAGCACCTTCAAACTCACGCCGGGACCTCACGGGAAGTTCGACGTGATCATCGACGGCGACGTGGTCGCGGCCCATCGCCACGAGCCCAACGCCCATCTATTCCCAGACCTTCAGGACCTGATGAAGGCTATCAGCGAGCGAGTGTAGCCGGGAACAACCGGTCGTACGCATACAGAGCCGTTTGCATCAAAACACCCCGAACCCGCTTTAGGTTCGGGGTGTTTTCGTTTGCGCGGCGAATCCCAATTAGATGATGCCGGCCATTTCCTGCGTTTCCGGTTCGGGACGAGGCCACCAAGGGACGATGTCGTGCCGTGGGTGGCGTGATCATCCCCGTTTGGCGGCCGGCCTATATCTAGACTTTCTCGGCGTAGTCCAGATTGTGCAGGTATTTTTCACCCTGGCCTTCGCCTTCGACGATGACAACTTCGTGGACATTTACGTCGTTGATCTCTAGTTGTTGACTGACGCCGGTGGTCTCCACCACCAATCCCGCCCGGGTCTTAAACTTGATTCCAGCGTCAATGTTTTGCATTTCGGCATACATCAGCGCACCTCCTGATTACAATAATATTTTCGATTCCGCCTCACCGCTCGGGCCTTTTAAAATGGCACGTCCGGGACGCCTATAATACCCGTGGAACAGTCTACAAACACCGATGGGGCGCGTCAAGGGTTTTAATGCCGCCCCGGCCCTAAAATGATTACCAAATGCATCTGCGAGCCTTCGAAGTCCAAACTCAGTGATCGCCACCGGCCGGTTGAGAGATCAGACCCCGGTGATTATTTCGGTCTCGTAGTCCAAGACCTCCAGGTCGCGGTGCTGGCTCTCCACAAAAGATACAACGTTGGAGAGAATCTGGTTGGCATGGTTGGAATCGTTGCTGATGCAGCAAATTCCCAGGGTAAGGCGTTGCCAAAGTTCCTGGTCTTCCACCTCTGCCACTGCCACGTTAAACTGGTTCTGAATGCGGCTGGTCAGTGAACGGGCAATCTGCCGCTTGCCCTTTAGGCTTTGGACGCCGGGAAGGAAAAGAGATACCCGGCAAACGCCGATGTGCAACGCAGGCCTCCAAACCGGCTGACGTGCACGGGATGACCGCCCGCCGGACGACGGAATTCGCTTAGATTAGCGATAAACCGGCTTACTATTATAGGTTATAATGGGCCTATTCCGGGCCATGGATGATTGACAACCATCGCATATTTGCCCCTAATTTCATCGCAATACCCGCACATCGGAACAACTCCTCCCGCGGTCTTGCCGGAAGGAGGGCGATTGACATGACCTCCGGCTCCTCACCTCGCAACCACGGCCGGGCCGAAGTACCGGAGGTGGTGGTGGCCCGGCTTCCCCAGTACGTCCGCATTCTAAGCCGGCTGAGGGAGAACGGCGCCGATGTGGTCAGTTCTCACCAACTAGGCGAGCGGCTCCAGGTTACCCCCGCGCAGATTCGCAAAGACCTAAGCTATTTCGGCCGGTTCGGCAAACAAGGCCGGGGTTATGACGTGGTCAACCTGCTGGACCGTTTGAAGGAGATACTGGGTCTTAACGAACATTGGAACGTGGCGGTGGTTGGGGTAGGAAGGCTGGGCAGGGCCATTTTGAGCTATCCCGGTTTCACTCCCGATGGTTTCCGGCTGGTTGCCGCGTTCGACGGCGACGATGCGGTGGTAGGTCAAAACGTGGCCGGCTTGATCGTCCAGCCCATGGATAAATTGGATGAGTTCGTCAAACGTGAGGCGATCAGCATCGCCATTGTCGCGGTTCCGGTGGACCGCACGCAAAACGTCATTGACCGTCTGATGGAGTGTGGAGTCCAAGCAATCCTTAATTATGCTCCCATCGCCCCCCAGGTGCTGCCAGGGGTGAGGATTCGTAACATTGACCCAGTGCTTTCATTGCAGTCGATGACCTATTACCTTGGCGGGGAAGGGGATAGCTGATGAATTGGGGATGATGGGAAAGTGTCTGGCCAAAGGGTGACTGGCTGGGTCTAGATCATTAAGCCGGCGGGGCGCCCGGCGTAGCCCTTGGTCTTCTGCGGCGGACCACGTTCAGCCTTATCTGCGCCCGGCGCATGGACACCGCCGCCAAGGCTAATTGCTGATTGGCATCGGCACGTCCCAATTCTTCCCGGGCCCTATCGACAGCCGCCTGGGCTCTTTCTTCATCGATCTCTTGGGAATGCTCACAGGCGTCGGCCAGGATGGTCACCTTGTTGCCGATTACCTCTAGAAAACCACCGGTGACGGCCAGGTAGGTCTCCTCTCCATCTTTGCGGATCATGAGTTCGCCAGGCTGTAACACCGTCATCAACGGAGCGTGATGAGGCAAGATGCCCAGTTGCCCTTCTAATCCGGGGGCGACCAGCACGTCCACGTCGTCGGCGTACACTTCCCTTTCCGCTGTGATTATTTCCAAGCGCATGGGGGCCATTAGCTGTTCCTCATTTGACCGAAGGCTTGCCTGGCGAATCGGACAACTTGATTGCTGGGCGGTTAATTGGGCAGGCCGTGAGAATTAGTTACCCAACGCTCTGCATCTTATTGGCATAGTCGCGGCCGGAAGTAGCAGGCGGCAGGGGTTTTCCTTCTCTCCGGTAGACCTCGATCGCTTCGTCAACGATACTGCAAAGTTCGTCAAAAACCGCCCTTTCGTTGTCTCCATGACACCCACCGTATATCAACCCTGGAGCACTTCCAACATAGCAACGATCCTCATCAGACCATTCCACAATCTTCACGTATTTTGCGCTATCCTTCATATTCCGACCCTTCGATGGCAAGACGCACTGGAACCTTTTGCGCTCCTAGTTGGCCTCTGCTTGAAGTGTCGCGGCTTTCTCTACGGCTTCGTCGATGGTGCCCACCATGTAGAACGCCTGCTCGGGAAGATCGTCATGTTTGCCCTCAAGTATCTCTCCGAAACCGCGCACTGTCTCGCGGACGGGAACGTACTTACCCGGGGCGTTGGTGAATGGTTCGGCGACGAAGAAGGGCTGGGTCAGGAACCTTTGTATCTTTCTGGCCCGGAAAACGGTCAGTTTGTCCTCGTCGGACAGTTCTTCGATCCCCAGGATGGCGATTATGTCTTGAAGGTCTTTGTAGCGCTGCAACACCTGTTGTACTTCCCGGGCCAGCCGGTAGTGCTCGTCGCCGACAAAGCGCGGCTCCAGGATCCGGGAATATGAAGCCAACGGGTCCACCGCCGGATACAATCCCTGGGCCGAGAGAGAACGCTCGAGGGAGACCACACCGTCCAGGTGGCCGAAGGTCGTGACGATACCCGGATCGGTATAGTCATCCGCGGGAACGTAGATCGCTTGGAAGGAGGTTATGGAACCGCTCTTGGTAGAGGTGATGCGTTCCTGCAGCGCGCCCATCTCGGTACCCAGCGTGGGTTGGTAGCCCACCGCTGAGGGCATACGTCCCAGCAGCGCCGAAACCTCCATGCCTGCCAGGATGTACCGGTAGATGTTATCCACGAAGAGAAGAACATCCTGGTGTTCCTCGTCGCGGAAGTATTCGGCCATAGTCAGGCCGGTCAGGCCGATCCGGGCTCGAACTCCAGGGGTTTCGTTCATCTGGCCGAAAACCAAGACGGTGCTGGCCAGGACTCCCGAGTCTTGCATCTCGTGCCAAAGGTCGTTGCCCTCCCTGGACCGCTCGCCCACGCCGGCGAAGACGGAAACGCCCTTGTGAACGGCGCCGATGTTGCGGATCAACTCCTGGATGATCACGGTCTTCCCGACGCCGGCTCCTCCGTAGGCGCCGATCTTACCGCCCTTCATGAACGGAGTTATCAGGTCGAAGACCTTGATTCCCGTTTCCAGTATTTCGACGCCGGGGTTCTGGTCATCAAATGCGGGCGGGTCCCGGTGGATCGGCATGGACTGGCCGGCTTCCACAGGTCCCAGATCATCCAGGGGAGTGCCGGTGACGTCGAACAGCCTTCCCAGGGTTTCGCGTCCCACGGGCACCATTACCTTTTGGCCGGTGTCATTCACATCGATGCCCCGGGCTAACCCGTCGGTGGAGCCCAATGCCAGGCACCGGACCCAGTTGTTGCCTATATGTTGTTGAACCTCCAGCACCAGGTTTTCGCCGTCGTTGTCCAGGTTAAGGGCGTCGAAGATGTTGGGCAACTGGTCAGGAGGGAACTCCACGTCGACGACGGTGCCGATCACCTGGGCTACCTTTCCTGTGGCCATTGTATTCTCCTGTACCAGTTATTGGACGTTTCTTAAAGTAATTGCAGAAATGATTGATCCTGGGCACGGCTTTGCCTTTGCCGCCGTCAGTCTTCGGATCCTACCTTGGCGCCCTAACCCTCCAGGGCCATCGCGCCACCGATCAGGTCCAGCAACTCATTGGTGATGCTGTCCTGGCGCAGTTTGTTCATGACCAGCGTCAGGTCATCCACCAACTCGTTGGCGTTGTCGGTGGCTGCCCGCATGGCCACCATCCGGGATGATTGCTCACTGGCGATCGACTCCAGGATGTAATGGTAGATCTCCATCTCCACGAAGCGTGGCAAGAGGTTCTCCAGAACAGTCAGATTGTCGGGCTCGTAGATGTATCCCACGCGTTCCGCTCCGGTGAGCTCGGCGGGAGTCACGGGGAGCAGCCTCACCACTTCGGGTTCCTGGGCAACGGTGGAAACAAACCGGGTGTATGCCAGATGCACCTCATCCACCTCACCCTGGGAGTAGGAATCGATGACCATCTGGGAGATCGTGGTGGTATCGGCCAAGTCGGGCCGTTCTCCCAGGTCCGTGAAGACCGCTTGAACGTCCTGGCCTGTACGCACGACGAAATCGCGGCCTTTGCGCCCCACGGCTATGACCCGAACCGGCGCCTGCTGCGCCCGGATGAATTGATCGACCCGCCGGTTGAGGTTGGCGTGCAAGCCGCCGCAGAGGCCCCGGTCGGGACTCACCACCACAATGCCTACCCGCTGAACTGGGCGTACCTGCAGTAAGGATTGGACCTGCCCGGATTCGTCTGTCGGTTGGGCTGCCAGGTGGGCTATCACCTCCAGTATCTTCTCGGCGAAGGGACGCCCCTGGGTGACTGCCTGCTGGGCGCGGCGCATTTTTGATGCGGCGACCAACGACATAGCGTTGGTTACTTTGCCCGTGTTCTCCACGCTTCGTATGCGGCGCCTTATGTCTTTAACGTTGGGCATTAGTTTTTGAGCCTGGCAATGAAGTCAACGCGGACCGCTCCGATTGGGTCCGGGAACCGGCGCTGCTAGCTCCCAAACCCTGCCTTGAAATCGTTGGTAACCTGCGTCAACCGCTCCTCTATATCTGAGGTTATGTCCTTGCTTTCGGTGATGGCCTGAATGATATCGGGATGAGCTGAGTTGACGTGGCGCTGGAACTGCCCTTCAAACTCCACCAGCCTATCCAGAGGGATGTCGGTTAGCAGTCCAGCATTCACGGCAAAGAGAATCACCACCTCGTCACCCAGGGAGAGCGGCAGGTACTGGGGCTGCTTCAATATCTCAATGGCTAATTGGCCGCGGGCTAGCTGGGCCCGGGTGGCGGCGTCCAGGTCGGCGGTGCCGAATTGGGCGAAACTGGCCAATTCCCGGTACTGGGCAAGTTCAAGCCTGAGCTGTCCTGCAACCCGCCGGATCGCCCTGGTCTGAGCGGCGCCACCGACGCGGGAGACGGAAAGGCCCACGTTGACCGCCGGACGGATACCGGCGTTGAACAACTCCGTCTCAAGGTAGATCTGGCCGTCGGTGATGGAGATGACGTTGGTAGGTATGTATGCCGACACGTCGCCAGCCTGGGTTTCAATGATCGGCAACGCTGTTATGGACCCGCCGCCCTGGGGGTCGTCCATGCGGGCGGCCCGCTCCAACAAACGGCTGTGAACGTAGAAAATGTCTCCTGGGTAGGCTTCACGCCCGGCGGGACGGCGCAACAAAAGGGACATCTGCCGGTAGGCCCAGGCATGTTTTGTCAGGTCGTCGTAAATGATCAGGACGTCCTTGCCCTGGTCCATGAACTCTTCAGCCATGGCGCATCCGGCAAAGGGGGCAATGTATTGCAGCGGCGCCGAATCGGAAGCGCCGGCGTTGACCACGATGGTATGGCCCAAGGCGCCGCTTTCGTCCAGAGTGGCCATGACTTGGGCAACCTTTCCCTGTTTTTGGCCAATGGCCACATAGATGCAGATCAGGTCGCCGCCCTTCTGGTTGATGATGGCGTCCAAGGCGATGGCGGTCTTTCCAGTAGAGCGGTCGCCGATGATCAGTTCCCGTTGGCCCCGGCCGATGGGGATCATGGCGTCTATCGCCTTGATCCCAGTCTGTACCGGAGTGTCCACCGACTTGCGAGCCACCACGTTGGGGGCTGTCTTCTCCACAGGACGGTTGCCGCTGGAATTGATCGGTCCCTTGCCGTCGAGAGGCCGGCCCAGGGGGTCCACCACCCGGCCAATCAACCCTTCGCCCACCGGCACCTCGATGATCCTCCCGGTGGAACGGACCTGGTCGCCCTCTTTCACCGTGTTGGGGTCGCCCAGGATGGCGGCGCCCACCAGATCAGCTTCCAAGTTCAAGGCCAGACCTAAAACGTCGTTGCCAAAGTCCAGCAACTCGCTGGACCGGACACCCTGCAATCCCTGGATGCTGGCGATACCGTCGCCCACCTGGACCACCGTTCCCACGTCCACCAGCGTCAGGTCACCACCAAACTCTTCGATCTGACGTTTGATCAGCGATACTATCTCTGGACCACTAATTGCCATTTACGGCTCTCCTCAGATCCCTTTTACTTTTAAAACCACCGGAAATCACCAATCAGGATCATGCCGGAAGAATATCGGAATGGAGGCGGCTGCGCAGCCCTTCCAGCTTGGAACGGGTGCTGCCATCCAACAATTGATCGCCTATTTGAATGATGATCCCGCCCAGGATGGACTCATCCACCTGAGTGGATACAACCACTTGCTTATTGATCAATCCGGAAACGAACTGGGCTATGCGGTCCACCTCCTGCAGGTCCAAGTCCACTGCCGAGGTCACCGCGACGCGCTGGCGTCCGGCATGCTGGTCCAAAAGCTCGGCGTAGGCCTCTTTTAATTCGATCGCCAAGTGCACCAGGCCCTTGGAAACCAGCAATTTGGCCATGTTGCGGACCAGGGGATGGACCTGCGCCAAGACAGTGTCGATGGACTTTATCTTTTGATCCACCGGAACATCGGCATGTTTAAGAAAGACGCTAAACTCTTCATCCTGAAGCACCTGGCTGACCAACTCCAACTCGGTGGCCCACTGTTCCACCTGCTCTTCTTGGAGCGCCAGTTCGAAGAGAGCTTCAGCGTACCGCTTTCCAGATACCCGTTTGGGCATATAGCGCTAACCCCTTGGCCCCGAGGAGAGTGAACCACCCTCTTCCAAGACCTGAGCCACCAACTCTTGGTGGGCCTGGCGGTCCAGGGATCGCCGAATCACCCGTTCCGCCGCGGTTATGGCCAGGTCTCCGAAATTGGCCCTGACCTCGGCCACCGCCGCGTCCCTCTCCCGCTGGATGTCGTCTCTAGCCCGTTCCACGAAGTTCTGGGCCTCTTGCCTGGCCCGGGTCATCTCTTCCTCACGGTACCGGTCAGCGGCTTCTCTGGCCTGGTCCAACATTTGCTGTCCCTGCCTTCGGGCCTCGTTGACCTGCTCTTCAATGGCGGTGCGGGATGTGGCGGCCTCCTCCCTGGCCCGGTCGGCGGCTTCCAGGCTTTCCCGGATGCGGTCGGATCGGGCGTCCAACGCTTTCAGCACCGGCTTATAAGCGAATAGGGAGAGGATACCCAGCAAGATGATGAAGTTGACCAGATAGGCGATCAAGCTGGGAATGTTAAAGCCTAGCTCTGCCATGTCACACCACGAACAGTAGGATTACGCTGACGATCAGGGCATAGATACCGAGGGCCTCGGCGAATGCGATGGCCAAGATCATGTTGGTGGTGACCTGCCCTGCCGCCTCTGGATTGCGGCCTATGGCGGCCATGGCTCCTGCTCCCAGGATGCCGATGCCGATACCAGGTCCCACGACACCGAGCCCGATGGCCAGTCCGGCGCCGATGAACTTGGCAGCTTCCGCGTTGAATCCTTGCAATAGGATCGGGTCCATACCTGCTTATCCTCCTAAAAACCGTTTGGCTTACTCGTTTGGACTAGGTCCGTCGATCGCCCAAAAATGATGACTATCACGAAAGATGGTTCGACAAGCTCACCACGAACGATGAGACAGTACCCTCTCCGTTCGTCCTGAGCTTGTCGAAGGATGGTCCATTTTGGACAGACGGTTTTGAGATATATTCATCGTGTTGATAGCCCCACCGCTGAATTCTGTTTAGATCAGTGCTCCTCGTGCCGGACCGCAACCGACAGGAAAACCAACGTCAACCCGGCAAAAATGATTGCCTGAATCAGGCCGACCAACAATTCCAGGCCGAATACAAATTGGGTTGCCACAAATGGGACCAGGAATGTCACCATCACCACCAGAATCTCCCCGGCGGTCATGTTTCCAAATAGCCGGAAAGTGAAACTCACCACCCGGACAAGTTCGCTGATCAACTCCAAGAAGCCAACGAAGGCGTCGATAAGGCCGGCAGGTCTCAAGCGTAGAAGATTGCCCAGGGCGAAGAACTTTTTCAGGTAACCAAAGCCATGGGACCTGAACCCCCAGTATTCCACGAAGGCGAACGATATCAGCGCCAGCGCCAACGGCATGTTCAGGTCGGTGCCCGCCGAGCGAAGTATATGGGCCTTCATTTCCCCGTCTTGGACGTATCCGAAGAATTGATAGAAGGGCAGCAACGAAAGCCAGGCGTTGAACAACACGAAGAAGAACATGGTGGCAATGATGGGGAACGCCTTTCGCGCCATCTCAGACCCAAGCACGCCGGCGCATGAACTAAGGGCTCCTTCAACCAGGATCTCCACCAATCCCTGAAACCGCCCCGGTATGAGGCTGCCCTTTCGCGCCCCCAGGACAAAGAACAGTATGATGACGGCGGTGGCGAACCATGCGGAAAGGAGGGTGTTGGTAACGGTGAACTGGGTGATGGGCAGGGGAGCGATATGGGCCTCTTCTTCGCCAGACGAGCTTTCGCCAGACGAGCTTTCGCCAGACGAGCTTTCGGTGGTTTTTTCCTTGGCTGCGGCTTCGCTGGTGTGACCTTCTTCAGAGGTAAGGCCCAGTTGTTGGTTTCGGACGGCGGCGGGGAAGATCGGTTGAGGAGGCAGATGGATCTCCGGTTTAGAAAGGAAGGAATCGAAGGGGAGGATAGCAGATCCAATGGCGCCGACGGCCGCGCCTGCCAACAGGAGAACCACTAGGCCCAGGCCCGACGCCATGAGCATCTTCTTACCAAAAGCACCCGATGGCACTAGGGTTTCCTCCCCAGATCTTCCACGTCTTTGTCCCTGTCTTTGGCCGTGTCTTTAACATTCGCAGCGTTGAGAATGGGCTGAACCATTTTATAAAGGCCCCAAAATGCGACCACACTACCAAATACTGTACCCAGCAATATGAAGAGGGGCGCAGTCCCGGCAAAATTGTCTAGAAATATTCCGCCGACAACCCCAAGGACTATACATGTTGCGACGTACCAGCCGAGACCGGTAAGCCGCAGGACGATCGTCCAAGGCTTAAATTCGTTGGCCACGCTGAGGCCCCCCGGCGAAACCTGGAAAATCGTAGCAGCATGATTTTCAAATGTCAATTGGATTATTTGTTACGAAATTCGGCGCCCCGTTCCGAAAACAGGCCCCGGCGTCTCTTGCGCCGGGGCCCTAAATTTCAGTCGTCGATTCAGTCGTGAAGATTGGCGCCGGGTGTGATACTCACCTGGCTGGATTAGACTTACCGAAGTCCTCCAGATCCAGGGTGTCAATGAAGTCTGTGAAGGCCGACATTCGACGCAGCTCTTCCTCTTTGACCTCCCGTGATTTGGGTTGGGACTGGGCGTCGGCGTCATCCGTGGGAATGGGCTTGCCGGTCTCTTGATCCAGCAAGACCCCCGCCTTTTCCAACACAGCCTCCTCCACGAATATGGGGACCTTGACCCGAACCGCTAAGGCAACGGCGTCGCTGGGCCTGCAGTCTATCTCTTTAGAATCACCGTTGGTTTGGATGGTGATCTTGGCGTAAAAGGTGTCGTTTTGCAGGTCGCTTACCAGGATGTGTTTTACCGCGCCGCCCAGGGCGTCGATAACCGTCCTGAGCAAGTCGTGGGTCAGAGGCCGGGGCACCGTGAGGTCCTGAAGTTTGACCGCGATGGCATCCGCCTCGGCCGGGCCAATCCATATGGGAAGATACCGGTCTGAGTCCTTCTCTTTCAGGATGACAACCCGTTGGTAGTTCATTGGGCTGACCCTGATGCTGTCTATGGTCATCTCCAGCATTCCCGCTGCCTCCAATATCGCCAATGGCCTCTGAAAATTGTATTCCCTGTCTAAAATCAATGTCAACCCAAATCGGCGTCCGTCCGATTCGTTTACGCCCTCGCGTCCCCTTTCCCACGGCGGGGCATCTAACCAAGCAGCCCGCAAATGTATAATGTACGCGTGCACGGTCTTGCCGATATTTGGCTTAGCGGACTGCGGCGGTCCTTAGCTCATTAGATCCCTAAAATACAATTGGTCTGGAGATGCCGATGCCTAGAGCCGATGAGTTCCGAGTTCCCTGGGAGAAAACCTGCTGGAAATGCGACATCGATACTTTTAGATTTGAATGCACCGATGACCTGGTTCCCCTGGACCGGTTCATCGGTCAAGACCGGGCCCTGGAAGCGATCAGGTTTGGGTTGGAAGTGGAAAAATCAGGGTACAACCTCTTTGTCACGGGCCTCACCGGCACGGGCAAAACCACCGCCATAAAATCGTTGCTGCAGGGCATGATAGACGACCCGGAACACCAAGAGCGGCGTAAACCTGTCAACGATTGGTGTTACGTCCACAATTTCGACGATCCGGACCGTCCCTGTGCCCTCAGTCTGCCCAAGGGGATGTCCCGGCAGGTCCGTGCCAAGATGGCGGATATATTGGAGGAGTTAAAAGAGGAGATACCAAAGGTATTCGACAGCGAAGAGTATGAAAGCCAGCGCCATGCCGTCGAGACCGTGGGCCGTCAGACCACCCAACAACTGATGTCGGCGTTGGAGCAGGCAGCCCAGGTTGCCGGATTCGCGGTCCAAGTCTCGCCCATGGGCATGTCCATCTATCCCCTGAAAGACGACCAGCCCATGTCCCCAGAAGAATACCAAGCCCTTGAATTGGAACAGCGGCAAAGCATAGACGACGCCCGGGCGCAGTTGATGCAACAAACCCAGGGAACGATGGAAGACATCCGCCACGCCGAGCAGGAGACGGCGGCGGAGATAGGAAATCTGGAACGGCAAGCAGCCAACGGCCGGGTGAGTCAGATCTTTGGGGACCTATTGGATAGCGCCGAGTTCATACCGGATCTGTGGGAATACTTGAACCGTGTCGTCGCGTATGTGCTGGACCATTTGAGCCTTTTCAAAGAGACTCCAGCGGCACAGCCACAACCCCAACCCTTGCCTCAGACTCCAGCGCAGATCAAGGTAGGTCCCAGCCTGGTCCGCAACCCTTACCTTCCCTTTGAGATCAACTCAATGGTCGACAACACCGGCCTGGCCAGTGTTCCCATCATTGTGGAATCCAATCCCAATTGGGGCAACTTGTTTGGACGCATCGAGCGTCTGGCAACCATGGGGACTTACATCAGCGACCACACCATGCTAAAGGCCGGTTCGGTCCATTCGGCCAACGGCGGTTATCTGGTCTTGAACGCCCGCGACATGTTGATGGCCCCGGCGGTATGGGAAGGACTAAAACGGGTCATCAGAAACCGGGAGATACGTTTGGAAGACCCCGTAGAACAGACCGGTTACCTGGTCCCATTGGGATTGAGGCCAGAACCCATCCGTTTAGATATGAAGGTGATCGTCACCGGAGATGAAAACATATACCGGACGCTCACCTCGGTGGACTACGAGGATTTCCGAGACCTTTTCAAGGTCAAGGCCGAGTTCGATCATCAGGTCAACCTTAACCCGGATAATATCGACGCCTATTGCGCCTTTATTTGCTCCAGTTGCCAGGAAGAAGGGCTGCTGGCTTTCGACACTACCGGCGCGGCGGGGATACTGGAATACGCTGCCCGATTGGTCAACGACCAGAGCAAGCTTTCAACCCGCTTTGGGCAGCTCAAAGACCTGTTGATCGAGTCAGATTACTGGGCCCGGAAAGAGGGAGCTGAACTGGTGAATGGTGGTCACGTAAAACACGCGGTGGCTCAAAAGATCTATCGGCTAAACCTGATGGAAGAGCGCATCAGAGACATGTTTTCCGATGGCACCCTCCTGCTGGACGTTTCGGGCGAGGTGGTCGGCCAGGTCAACGGACTCGCAGTATACGACCTGGGGGATTTCGCTTTCGGACGCCCCTCCAGGATAACGGGACAGACATTCGCCGGCCGGGAAGGGATCATTAACATCGAGCGGGAGGCATCCTTGAGCGGCCGCACTCACGACAAGGGTGTGTTGATCCTCAGCGGCTACCTGGGAACGCGGTACGGCCAAGATCAACCTCTGACCCTGTCGGCCAGCTTGGCTTTTGAGCAATCATACGACGGTGTCGACGGTGACAGCGCTTCTTCTACCGAGCTATACGCCATATTGTCCAGCCTGTCGGGACTACCGCTGAAACAAAGCATCGCGGTCACCGGCTCGGTGAACCAGAATGGAGAGATTCAGCCGATAGGAGGGATCAACCAAAAGATCGAAGGCATGTATGACGTGTGCCGGGTCCTTGGTCTCACTGGGGACCAGGGGGTGTTGATGCCCAAACGCAACCTGCGGAATCTAATGCTGCGGGACGAAGTGGTAGAAGCCATTAAAGACGGTAAGTTTCACGTATATGCGGTCAATAACATAGATGAAGGGATGGAGGTCCTCACGGGGCATTCCGCCGGGGAGCGTTCGGATGATGGAATCTATCCCGAGGGAACCGTCAATTACCTGGTGGACCGCCGCTTGAAGAAACTGAACGAATCGATGCGCGGGTATTATGGCGGGCTACTGGCCGCCAAGAATTGATCCCGGCGTTTAGAATCCATCTAGAAACATGGTACTGATGATGGGAAACCCTTCGACAAGCTCAGGGCGAACGGGCAGGAAGAAGCCCTTCCGTTCGTGGTGAGCCTGTCGAGAACCACCATTTAGGATAGTTACTTAATCTTCAGCTTCCTGGGCAACCATTCGGCCTACGGTCTTGCTTGCCAGCAGATCGATGCCCTTGCTGACAGATCCGGCGATGGCGTTGATCTCCTGCTCCAGAGCCCTCAGGCTACGCAGGGCGTAGGCATCGGCGTCGGTGCGGCGGGAGGCGGACTCGGCCTCTGATTGGGTGAGGATGCGCGTGGCGCGTTGTTCGGCATCACGCAGCGTTTCCTGGGCCCTCGCCTCTGCGGAAAGAACCAGATCATTCTGATCCATGCGCTCCCGGTACTGCTGCTCGGCATCGGATTTAGTGCGCCGGGCATCCAATGTCGCCTGGTTCACGATCTGGTCTTTTTGGGCAAGCACCTCTTCCGCGGCCTTCACCTCTTGAGGTATGGAAAGGCGCATCTGGTCTACCAATTCCAAGGCCTTTGTCTTATCCAAGATGATGTTGCCGCTCACCGGCACGGATTTACTTGTGGTGATCAATGTTTCCAATCGGTCTATAACATTTATGATATCGATGATTCCTCCTCATCCCGGCCCATTCCCTTCAGACCGGCTACCCGTATTTGGTGTATACCGCTTTAGCCACGTGCGGAGGCACCATTCCGGTTACGTCCCCGCCCAGCCGGGCGACCTCTTTGAGCAAACTTGAACTAATGAACATGTGCTCTTGTGAGGTCATAAAGCAAGCCATATCTATGCTTGGCGCAAGCCTCCGGTTCATGAAAGCCATGTCAAATTCGTATTCAAAATCCGATCCGCTGCGCAAACCACGCACGATCACCGCGATGCCCAGGTCCTGGGCCAACCGGACCACAAGTCCTTCAAATTTGATGACTTCGACGTTTGACAGATGCTGGACCGACTCCTGGAGGAGTTGGACCCGTTCATCAGCATCGAACAAAAGGTTTTTGGACGGGGCACTGTAAACCGCGACTATTACCTTGTTGAACAGGGCCGCTGCCCTGGTAGTGATATCTACATGACCCATCGTGACCGGGTCGAAGGAACCCGGGTAAAGGGCGGTCACCATCAATAAACACCTTTGCGGAAAAAGTCCACCACGTTGTCACCGTAGCGGCGATGGGAAAAAAGATGCAGGGCGCCATAACTGGGCTGGAGTTCCAGATGCCTGGAATGCCCCACCACCACTGTCCCGTCATCTTCCACCAACCCATCTATATCTGCCAGGCGCTCCAAAAGGCCCCCCAGTTCCAAGAACTTATAGGGAGGGTCCATTAGCACCAACCGGTAAGGCCCGGTCAACGCCGTCAGGTATTTCTCCGCGTCGGCGCAATGGACCTGGGCCTGGCTCTCGAAGCCGGTATCGAGCAGGTTTTGCTGGATGACATGGCACTGCCTCCGGTTTTGCTCTACGAAATCGGCCCAGGCGGCCCCCTGGCTGAGGGATTCTATCCCCAGGCTTCCCGAACCAGCATATAGGTCTAGTACCCGGCCTTCTTGGAACACGCCCGGGCGAAGGATATTGAATATCGCCGCCCTCACCCGACCAGTGGTCGGCCTGGCCGCCGGTGACAGGGTGCCCCTAAGACGCCGGCCCCGGGCTTTACCCCCTACTACGCGCACCAGCTGCTAAGCCAGAGGTGCATCAGGCCAGAATTATACATAATGTCGATATTCGATTCCTAGTGACCGCCTGGTCGATTTTGATCAATTTTATGAGCATGTGACACCAATGTCAGTTGACGCTCCTAGCTGGCCATGCTAACATCCTGAATAGTAGACTAACACGGTAAGGACGTTTGGCCCAACACTTGGGCAGCCGGTTTGACCGTGGTTTATCGGTTCTTCCGGGCCAGATTCGCCCCTTTCACAAACTCACGCGCCGTGAACGGGAATCAAGGGACTTAACGGGACACAGGTACGATGAACTTTCGCCAGCGGCTGGCCAGGGTCGCCCCCGACGGGGAGACAGTCGTTACCATCGGTGTCTTTGACGGAGTCCACCAAGGTCACCGGCATCTTCTTGGCCGCCTGGTCGTGGCGGCGGGAACCAAGTATATCCCTACCGTCCTCACCTTCTCCAATCACCCCATCACCGTCCTCCGTTCTGATGTCTCGGTCAAAGCCATAACCACGCCGGAAGAAAAAGCCCGTCTATTGCGGGAAATAGGCGTGGAGCTGGTCGTTTCCCTGGAATTCACCTTAGAACTGGCTCAGGTGAGCGCCGCCGACTTTTCATCTTTGCTGGTGAAGTCACTGAACATGAAAGGTCTGGTACTGGGACCAGACACCGCCCTGGGGCACAACCGGGAAGGCGATTTGGAATTCATGACCAAACAAGGAAAGGATTTGGGATTCTGGGTGGAATCCGTAACGCCCCTCGCCATGAACGGCCAGCCGATCAAGAGCCGGAACATACGCCATGCCGTGAGCCAGGGCGATTTGGCCGCCTGCAACCGTTTTTTGGGCCGCACCTTCTCCCTTCGGGGAGAGGTGGTCTCCGGCGACCGGCGCGGGAGGGAGCTTGGATTTCCCACCGCCAATCTGACTTTGCCAGTGGAATCGTTGGTGCCCGGCGACGGTATTTACGCCACCTGGGCGGTGATCGAGGGCCAACGGCATCTTTCCGCCACCAGCATCGGCATCCGTCCGACCTTCGGCCTCTCAGAGCGGATGGTGGAGGTGCACGTGCTGGACTTCGATGGCGATCTATACGGCAAAGAGATCGGCGTGGAATTCGTCGACAAGATCAGGGACCAGCAAAAATTCACGGACGTCAACGAGCTTATTGTCCAGATGGACCGGGACGTCGCCCAAGCCAGGTTGACATTGGCCCGGGACCACGGCTCCGCCGTTGCTTAGCCCAGAGACCATCCAGTCTGTTACCCGCCGCGGGGTGAAGGAGATCATCTCCCTCCCGGAATTCGTGCGCCTGCTGGAAACCGGCATGCCTCTGCGTTTGAAGATGGGCTTCGACCCCACTCGCCCCGATATACACCTGGGCCATGTGGTAGGCCTTCGGAAACTGCGCCAGCTACAGGACCTTGGCCACCAGGTGATCCTCATCGTTGGCGATTGGACCGCCCAGATAGGTGACCCCAGCGGGCAATCGGCCACCCGGCCCCAATTGACCCATGAAGAGGTCATTTCAAACGCCGAATCCTACCTGCGCCAATTTTTCAAGGTGGTGGATGAAGCCCTGACCCAGGTGCTTTGGCAGAGTGAATGGTTTGGCAAGTTCAACTTGGCCGATGTGATACGCCTGACCAGCCGGTTCACCGTGGCCCAGTTCCTGGAACGGGACGACTTCGCCAAGCGGTTCAAAGAGCACCGGCCCATCGCCATCACCGAGTTGTTATATCCGTTGCTTCAAGCGTACGACTCGGTGCAGATCGAATCGGACGTGGAGTTTGGCGGCACCGATCAGATGTTCAATCTGCTAGTGGGCCGCCAGTTGCAAGAGATGATGGGGCAAAAACCCCAACAATGCTTCCTCATGCCCATCCTCCCAGGCACCGACGGCGTGCAGAAGATGAGTAAAAGCCTGGGAAACTACGTTGCGGTGGAGGATCCGGCCAACGACATGTACGGCAAGCTCATGTCCCTGCCCGACGGCCTGATCGTGCCCTATATGGATTACTTAACCGACCTGCCCGACTCCGACTTGGAGGAACTGGGCAACGATCTGGCGGCGAACCGGGTGAACCCCATGGAGCCCAAAAAGAGGCTGGCATGGGACATCACGTCCCAATTCCACGACGCATCGGCGGCCGACGGGGCGCAGCAGAACTTTGAGCGGGTGGTGCAGCGTCGCGCCCTGCCCGATGATATCCCGGACTTCACTCCGCCCCAGCCCGGATACTTCCAGGACTCGGGGAGGCGGTTGAGCAACCTGATGGTCGATGCTGGCTTGGCCTCCAGCGCGGCCGAAGCCAAACGCCTGATCAACCAGGGCGCGGTGCAACTGATACCCCAAGCAACCGGAGATGCTCAATCGTTGGACCGAGACCATCCATTAGCGGAACTGGCCAGAAGTGGCCGCGACGTCTTGAAAGTAGGACGAAGGCGTTTCGTGCGCCTTCTGGACGGCCAAACGTAGACGCTGTTCCAATCACATTCCAAGGCCATCCGTTTTCAGTCGAGAATCTTTTCAAACTCCCAACTGCCAAGGCCACGGGCTCACGGACAAACCCGCAATCACGTCCTCCCGGCCCACCCACCAGGTCATATTAGTCCACCCACGGTGTCATCCTGAACACAGTGAAGGATCTGGGGCAAGGGGCGCCCATCCCCGGATGTTTCGCCGCCGCGGCTGGCTCAACGGGACAGAATATCGGCGCCAACCCCTTACCCCAATCCGCCGTATAATGATTTTGGCATGGCATTGATGCCGCAGAAGCCAGCGGAGGTAATCCTTGTTCTCTCCTGAAGAGTTGGAAAGGCTGCGGGTAAAGGGAGCGGAATGGCGGGAAAAGAACGCGTCACGTCCCCAACGCCGCGCGAGCTATAAAACCCCTTCCCAGATCCTGGTGGAGCCGGTCTACACGCCGGAAAACCTCCCTGACGCGGATTATCTCGGCGACGCCGGCCTCCCGGGGGAGTATCCCTATCTGAGGGGTATCCACGCCACGGGCTACCGGGAGCGGCTGTGGACCATGCGCATGTTTGCCGGCTTCGGACTGCCGGAAGAGACCAACGCCCGGTTCAAATTCCTGCTGGACAGCGGACAGACGGGGCTGAGCGTGGCCTTCGACATGCCCACCCTCTACGGCTACGACACCGACGACCCCCGGGCAAAGGGCGAGTTTGGCAAGTGCGGCGTGGCGGTCTCATCCCTGGCCGACATGGAGACCATTTTCGACGGCCTGCCCCTGGACCAGATAACCACCTCCATGACCATCAACAGCCCCGCCGCCATCATTTGGGCAATGTACTTGGCCGTAGGCGAAAAGCAGGGGGTGGCTTTTGACAGACTGGGCGGTACACTTCAGAACGACATTTTAAAAGAGTACATCGCTCAAAACGAGTACATTTTCCCTCCGGCGCCGTCCATGCGGCTGGTGGTGGATACGGTGGAATTCGCCGCCAAGCATGTGCCCCGGTGGAACCCTATAAGCATCAGCGGCTATCACATCCGGGAGGCGGGTTCCAACGCGGTTCAAGAGTTGGCTTTCACCCTGGCCGACGGTTTTGAATACGTGCGCCACTGCCAGGCCCGGGGGTTGGATCTGGATGAATTCGCTCCCCGTCTAAGCTTCTTCTTTAACGTGCACAACAGCTTTTTCGAAGAGGTGGCCAAGTTCCGGGCGGCCCGGCGCATCTGGGCGCGGGAGATGCGGGAAACCTTCAAAGCCCAGAATCCCCAGTCGGCCACGCTACGCTTCCATGCCCAGACTTCGGGGGCCACACTGACCGCCCAGCAACCGGATAACAACGTGGTCCGGGTTTCCCTACAGGCCATGGCGGCAGTGCTAGGCGGTTGCCAATCATTACACACCAACGGAAAAGATGAAGCGTGGGCCCTGCCCTCGGAATCGGCAGCGCTTCAGGCTTTGCGCACCCAGCAGATCATCGCCCACGAGACCGGCGTGACCGACACGGTGGACCCTTTGGGCGGAAGCTACTTCCTGGAGACGCTCACCAACCAACTGGAGGCTCAAGCCTACCAGTATTTCCGGCGCATCGAAGACATCGGCGGCGTGATACCGGCGTTGGAGGCAGGGTTCTTCCAGCGGGAGATCGCAGACGCGGCCTACATCTACCAAATTGAGGAAGACCGGCAGGAACGCATCACCGTGGGCGTCAACGCCCACGCCACCGAAGAGGCTTTGGAGATCCCTCTGTTGAAGGTGGACCGGGAAGGTGAACACAGGCACATAGAAAAATTGACCGCGCTGCGGCGGACCCGAGACAACCATGACGTGGCGGAAAAACTACGGTCCCTGGAGCAAGCGGCCCGGCGGGAGGACAACTTGATGCCGCCTTTAATGGAGGCGGTAAAAGCCTACGCCACCCTTGGCGAGATGATGGGGGTCTTCCGGGATGTGTTTGGCGAGTACCAGGCGAGTTGGGGATTTTGAGTACTAATCACCTACCAAGTAAAAAGGTAAAAAGGGGCCGTACATTCGGCCCCTTTTTACTTTTGGCGTTACGTGTAGTTACCGGCTTTAAATCTTCTCCTCTTCCTTGGCCCGCTTGGCCTCTTCGATGACCCTTGGTTCCAGGTTGGCCGGGACGGGGTCGTAGTGGTCGAATTCCAGGGTGTAGGTTCCCCGGCCCTGGGTCACTGAGCGAAGGTCCTGGGCGTAGCGCTGCACCTCGGCCAGGGGCACTTCCGCCTCGATCACGGTGGAATTGTCTCCTGGGGTCATTCCCAGAATACGGCTGCGCTTGGTGTTTAAATCACTCATCACCTCGCCGGTATACCCGTCGGGAGTGGTGACGCTGAGCTTCATGACCGGTTCCAACAGAATGGGACTGGCGTCCATGAGTCCCGCTCGCAGCGCCTGGCTGCTGGCGATCTCAAATGACATACCCGAGGAATCCACGTCGTGGTAACTGCCGTCATACAAGATGGCCTTGATGTCGACTATGGGAAAACCGGCCAATACGCCTTCATCCATAGCCTTGGTAACTCCCTTTTCCACAGCAGGAATGTATTCCTTGGGCACGGAGCCGCCGGTGACCTCTGAACCAAATTCAAACCCCTGGTCCCTGTCTCTGGGCTCCAACCGGATCAGGACGTGGCCGTACTGGCCGTGGCCTCCGGACTGCTTTTTGTGGCGGTACTCGCTCTTAGTCACCTGGGTGATGGTTTCCCGGTATGCCACCTTGGGCAGCTTTGACTTGAGGTCGGCGCCGAATTTACGGCGGATGCGGTCCAGAGCCACGTCTATCTGCGCCTCTCCCAATCCGGTCAGGATACTTTCGCCGGTGTTCATGTCTCTGGAGAACCGCAAGCTGGGGTCTTCCTCGGTGATACGGCTTAAGGACGTCGACATCTTATCCAGGTCGGCCTTGGTGGCCGGGGAGACGGCGACGCTGTAATAACCGCTGGGGAATTTGATGGCCGGGAAGGCCACGGGATTTTCCCGCGTGCACAGGGTGTCCCCAGTGATGGTGGCCGTGAGCTTTCCGATGGCTCCGATATCCCCGGCCGCCACCTCAGTAACGTTCTCTTGGCTCTTACCTCTCGGCAGGTAGAGTTGGCCGATGCGCTCGGCCTGTTCCCGTTTCGGGTTCCAAACCTCGGAGTTACTCTTGAAGGTTCCCCGGTATACCCGGAAAATGGAAAGCTTTCCCACAAAGGGGTCGGCGGTGGTTTTGAAAACCAAAGCCCCCAGCGGGCCGGAAGGGTCGGGTTCGAACGCCACCGAATCTCCGGAAGCGGCGTCTGTCATCTCTGCGTTGTTGGCGTCGGCCGGCGAAGGCAGGAACTCCAAGACCGCTTCCAAGAACTCTTCCACCCCAAGATTAGCGGTGGCCGAACTGGCCAAAATGGGAACCAGATTACCGCTGACCACCCCGTTGCGCACCGCGTGGAGTATCTCTTCGTCGGTCAGGGTCTCGCCTTCCAGATATTTATCGGCCAGGACATCGTCACATTCGGCCGCAGCCTCAATAAGACGTTCCCGAGCGGCTTCCATTTCCGCTTCCAGCTCGGCCGGAACATCGGCCGGCGGGTGGACCACGCTGATCACGCCGGTGAATTCTTGAGCTTCACCCAGGGGAAGTTGGAATGGCACGCATTGGTTGCCAAAGGTGCCCTGAATATCGGCGACGCATTTGGAAAAGCTGGCGTTTTCCCGGTCCATCTTGTTGACCAAGAAGATGAGAGGAAGGTTGGCGGCGCTGCTCATTTCCCAGGAACGCTCCGTGCCAACGTCGACGCCGGAAGGGGCAGATACCAAGATAACGGCGCTTTCCACCACCCGCAGGGCGCTGGAAACCTCTCCCAGGAAGTCCTCGTAACCGGGCGTATCCAGGAAATTAACTTTGCTGTCGCCGGTGGCGCAGGCGACCAGGGTGGTCTGGACGCTGGAGCCCCGCTTTGCCTCTTCAGGCTCGTAGTCGGATACCGTATTACCATCTTCTATCCGTCCAATACGAGTCGTTGCTTTGGCGTTGAAAAGCAAGGTTTCCGCCAAGCTGGTCTTACCCGCGCTGCTGTGGGACAGCAACACCACATTCCTCAGATTCTTCACATCGGTAGTGGGCATCGAATATCACCCTCCGGTTACAGGTGTGAGCCGGCACACCGGCTATGAAACATTGGCTGGCCGGGCGAATGAAACAGTGGAATATTCAAACTTGGAGTCTTGCGTAGTGTCTAGCTTGGACCGCGCCCAGCTCCTTTGGCCATTTTAGCGTCACCGGCGGCTTTTACGCAAGATGATTCGATTTGACACCTTTCCCATGCCATCTATAATGGGGGCAACCAAACCCCTCCGCGGCATCCAACAAGATCTTTCCAACAAGATCTTTCCCGGTTAGGTTTGGCTCAAACCATCCCCACCGGCCGCGCTGGCAACACAGGAGTTTGGTATGCCGAAGAAAGAAATTATCGCGTCCGACGCTCTGGCCCCGGGCCGTGGACTGCTTTCCCAAGCCACCCGATTTGGCGATATCGTATTCGTGCAGGGATGCACCGGAAGGCATCCCTCTACTGGCGAAGTGGGCAAGGACATCAAAGAGCAGACGCGTTACACGCTGGAACGGATCAAGCTCATCCTAGAAGCCGCCGGAACCAGCCTGGACAATGTGATGACCAATACGTGCTACGTTTCCAAGGCGGAAGACCTTCCGGGGTTCAATGAGGTTTACGGCGAGTATTTCACCACGGACCGTCCCGCACGGACGGCTATAATCGTCAACTTCGGCGCGCCAGACAACCTGGTGGAGATCACATCCATAGCCTGCATTCCCAGTTAGCCATAGCCCGGATCGGTGGCGTCCTTGCGCCCCGTCCATCCCCTTTTAACAACCTGAGGCGAAGCCGCGCCGGCCGCGTGAACGGAGGCATCACCAGGTGACAACCAGGGCTTTCATATTGATAGAAACCCAAGTGGGTACCGTGAAAGACGTGGTAAGAGAATTACGCGCGTTGGAGGGTCTTCTCTCTTGTGACATCATCACCGGCCCATTCGACGTGATTGCTCTCATAGAAGGGGCAGACATGAGCGCTGTGGCCGACCTGGTGACCGGGCAGGTACAGAGGGTCCACGGCGTGATTCGTACCATCACTTGCGTGGCGGCGGGTTAGGTAACCAGGCACCAGCGCCACGTTAGGCGGCATCCCAATATCCCACCCCATTACCTCATTCAGGAATCGCCTCAGGGATAAAGACGGCCGGCTCACTCAGCCGACGCGTTTATAAGTGATGTGGGTGCGGTTGGTGGTATGAGGCCGTATTTGGGAAGCCCAATCTCCCTTCTCGGATTCCGCCTTCCATCCGTCGCTTTCAGGCACGTTCGGGGAGTCTATCTCATACACGGCCGCGTACCGGGCAGTGCCCTCAACGTCGGTTGATTCCAGCTTATAGCGAGTGCAGCCGTGAACCCCCGGCGCCTTGATTATGTTGGGCACGTGTTGCGTATCGTAGATCCGGTTGAACTCGTCTTCGATGCTTTCCGGTATATCCATCTGCACCAGATAAATGTAATCGGCCATGGCGTAGGGCCTCCTAAGCGATAAATGTAGTGTTGGGTAATCCCCGCCCCAACCGGCCGGTGGCGGCGCGGCGTTTCCAGACCAAATAGGCGGCCCCGTTTGGCCATTGACCAGCAAGCGGCCGCAGGTTTAGAATGAATTCTTCAGCGACCGGCGGCCGCTCCTTCAGCGGCTCTTCCGCTTCGGCGGACCGGCCGCTCCTTTTTGTCTCGAATACCTTTGAGCGGGCCGTTAATAGGTCAATTCGGAAGTCATTCCGTCGGGCAGTTCCACTTCCAGGGCCTGCAGAGTATGGGCCAGGGTGTGGTAGTAGCCAGACACCACCAGAACGTCGATGATCCCCGCGTCCCCTATCTGGGCTTTCAATGCCGCAAAGGTGGCGTCGGAAACCCGGTGCTGGCGCAGTATCTCTAACACAAACTGTACCACGTTGGCGTCGGAGGGCTCCAGGCCAACGGGGGCGGGAAACTCCCGGATGGCCGCGACGATGTCGTCGGATAACCCCACTTCCTTGGCGCCCCGCTGGTTGACGGTCCACACGTAGTGGCCGCCTGCCTCCCGGGCAGCCGTTAGGACGGCCAATGTCTTGATGCGAGGGTCCAATGGGGTTTCAAACCTGGCGTAACCTCCCAGGCCGGCCATACTTCCAGCGGCCTGGGGATTGTTGAGGATGGCGGCATAGTTACGGGCGACGCCTCCTCGGCTGCTCTCGATCTCGTCCCAGATCTTTTGCCCGTCGGCGGTCATGGATTCCCGGGTGGTAATGGGTACTCTCGCCATATCGAACTGCCTCCTGTGGTTGGTTGGTGGATTAGAAATATATTAAAACTGGGAGCGGACGGGCTCAGCAGTGGATTTCGTTTAACGCGGGAAAGCGGTTTTGGCCTCTAGGCCATTCGTTCGCCTACCGGGGATTCGGGGTCGGCGGGTGGGGAAATCCCCCCAACCCCCCTTTTGCGAAAGGGGGGCTTCGTTGAGGTTCGATTCTCCTTCGGCGGGTTTCTCGTGTTTATTCGGGTTTATCTGGAAGGGCGGTTGCCTGTCTTTGAGGTGTGTTCTGGGGCTACTTCCCTTCTTTTTCCCATAGGGCTTCCAGAATGTGTGCTGGAGACATGGGCAGGTGCCCCATACGCACACCCAAGGCTTCGGAAATTGCGTTGGCGATGGCGGCCATTGGCGGCACGATGGGAACTTCACCTACTCCCCTGACCCCGTAGGGGTGTCCTGGATTTGCCACTTCTACGATCACAGTGCTGATCATCGGCAGGTCAAGACTGGTGGGCATCCGGTAATCCAGGAAGCTGGAGTTTTCCATCCGGCCGTCCTTGTCGAAGACATACTCCTCGTTCAAAGCCCAGCCGATGCCCTGAACCACGCCGCCCTGCATCTGCCCCTCAACGTAGCTGGGATGGATGGCTTTGCCGGCATCCTGGACGGCGGTGTAGTCCAAAATCTCGACCTTGCCGGTTTCCGGGTCGACTTCCACGTCCACGATGTGGGTGCTGAAGGCGCCACCGGCCCGCCGCGGGTCTACGCTGACCTGGCTAGAAATGGGTCCGCCGGTGCCGTTGAGGCGGCCGGCTAATTCCTTGAAGGTCAGCTTCAGATCAGGGTCGGATTTGTGCTGGAAAACGCCGTCCACCAACTCGATGTCCTCGTGGGAAACCTCCCAGATCGTGCCGGCCCGCTCGATCATCTTCTGTTTGATGTCCTGAGCGCAATCGTGGGCGGCGATACCGGTGGCGTAGGTGGTGCGGCTGCCTCCGGTCAAAAAGGTGTAGCCCACGGAGTCGGTATCAGCCACGCTGGGATGAACATCTTCGGCCGGGATCCCTAGGACCTCCGCAGCCTGCATGGCGATGGAGACTCGGGAGCCGCCAATGTCGGTGGAGCCTTCTACCAGTCCTATGGTCCCATCGGCGTTGACGCTGATCGCGCAACTGGATTGCAGCCCGATGTTGAACCAGAAACCCGACGCCACCCCACGTCCCCGGAATGGGCCTTTCAGGGGAGTCTTGTATTGCTGGGTGTTTTTGGCCGCCTCCAGGGTTTCCACGTTGCCGATGACAGGGAAGGTGGGCCCGTCCACCCGCCGAGTGCCTTCTTTGGACGCGTTGAGCAGCCGGAACTCGATAGGGTCCATGCCCAGCTTTTGACAGATCTCGTCCACCACCGATTCGCCCGCGAAGGCGGCGTTGGGAGCGGCGGGCGCCCGGTAAGCCATGGTCTTGGGCTTGTTTACCACCACGTCATACCCGTCCACCCGCACGTTTTCTATTTCGTAAGGAGCGAAAAGGCATTGGGCGCCGGCGGGGACCATGGACCCTGGAAATGCTCCCGCCTCATAGGCCAAGTATCCCTCGGCTGCGGTGATCTTCCCGTCTTTGGTGGCTCCCATTTTGACCCTGATGTAGGTCCCTGAAGTGGGTCCGGTGCATTCGAAGACTTCAGACCGGGACATGAGCATCTTCACCGGCCTGCCGGTTTTTTTTGATAGAAGCGCGGCCAACGGTTCCAGATAGACGGGAATCTTCCCGCCGAAGCCGCCGCCGATCTCCATGGGCACCACTTTGATCTGGGAAACGGGGAGGTCCAAAGCCGCGGAAAGCTCTTCCCGTGCGGTAAAGGCGCCCTGGGTGCTGGTCCAAACGGTCAACTGGCCGTCGGAGTTCCAATGGGCGGACGCGTTATGGGGCTCGATGTAACCCTGGTGCACCGTGGAGGTGGTGAATTCCCGCTCCACAACCACGTCGGCCTCGGCAAAGCCGTTGTCCAGGTCTCCCATCTCAAACCGCAAATGGCTGGCCACGTTGCTGACCTTTTCCGTCTTCTCTCCCAGCTCGCTGGTGGTCACGTCATCGTGAAGCAAGGTGGACCCGTCTTTCATGGAGTCCCGGACGTTCATCACCGGAGGCAGTAATTCATACTCCACTTCAATAAGTCCAAGCGCGGTTTCAGCTTCGTGGGCGCTGGCGGCAGCCAACGCCGCTACGGCGTGTCCCTTGAACAAGGCCTTGTCCTGCGCCATCAAGCGCTGGCAGGCGAACCGGGTGGACTGAGAAGCATCGGAATCTCTGCCCACGGGCAAGTCTTCACCCGTGATTACGGCATAGACTCCAGGGGAAGCCAGCGCCTTGGCCACGTCTATGGATTTGACTTTGGCGTGGGCGTGGGGGCTGCGCAGGACTTTCCCATGAAGCAGATCGGCCGATAGGAAGTCTCCTCCGTATTTAGCACGGCCCGTTACTTTGTCGGTGCCGTCGTGCCTGATAGGCCGCGTTCCCACGACCTTGAATTCGGTATTGGAAAGAACGATGTTTGTAGCCATGACCAACCCCCGTCTATTAGTGAAAATCCTCTGGGGACGCACCGAGAATTCTATCACACCGTTTAGGCAAATTGACCAGGCGCGCCGGCCTCCCCATTAGCCCGGCCTATTAAACCGACCTATTAAACCGGAGGCTACAGGCATCAACCCTACTTTGTTGAACCGGGGCTGCGCCGGAATCTTGCGGCTCCGCTGCTATACAATTGCCGGCGTGCCCAATGAACCGCGACACGAGGTTGATTCGATGACCCAATCTTCTGATGATTCCTGCGATAGATTCAAGCCACAATTTGTCCCCCTGGAAGGCTGCTTCAACTTCCGGGATCTGGGCGGATACGCTGCCGCATCCGGCCGGAGGGTAAAGCCTGGGATGATATTCCGTAGCGATGCGCTGCAACACCTGACCACCCAGGACGCCAAATACGTCCGGGAGACCCTGGGATTGGCTACCGTGGTGGATTTTAGGAACACCCACGAAGTAGCACGGGACGGCCGGTCCGACGCGGCCATCCCGTGGGTGAATTATCTCAACGAGCCGGTGTTGGAGGAGCGGGGAACGATTTCCGCCACCGGGGAGGAAGACCCGGCCGAAAGGCTGACGGATATGTATCTTTGGGCCATCCGCAACGGCGGTGCCCATTATGGCGCCGCGTTTAACGCGATTGCCGCCGTGGGAAACCTTCCGGCGGTGTTTCATTGCAGCGCTGGCAAGGACCGTGCCGGGATATTCGCCTCCCTGATCCTTGGGGTCCTGGGCGTGGATGAAGAAACCATAGTCGAGGACTACCTGGTGACCAACCAGAAGGTGGCCTTGATAATCCAACGCCTGAGCTCCCGGCCGGGCAACGAGCACATGCGAAGGATCCCGGTGGATTTTTTTCGCGCCCAAGCCCCGGCCATGGAAGCGGTCCTGGGGGAGGTACGGACGATTCACGGTGACGCCGCCGGGTATTTCCGGTCCCATGGCGTGGACCAAGCTGCGATAGAAAGATTTCGGGCAACTTTATTGGAATGACCTGTGGCACGGAGGGGATTTGCGCACGCCCTTTCATTTTCCCCTATACCCGATCAGCGAAGGGGCGAGTTTCAAACTCGCCCCTTCGCTGCCAACCAACGAACATTGCCAACAACCAAACATTCGCATGTCATATAACGCCTTTGGGTACGAACCGGTGGGTTGACCGCACACCGCCGGGCATCGTTCCCAGCGGATACACCAGAGGTTACAATAGACGAAATAACCAGACAGCAAAGCCGGGGAGGAAATCATGGCGAACATAAAGGGTACAGGTCTCATGATGGTGTGGGTTGACGTGCCCGCGGACAAGGAAGCTGAATTCAACAAGTGGTACAACGAAGAGCACCTAGCCGAATTGATGTCGGTGCCCGGAATCTTGAACGCCGCCCGCTACGAGGCTGTTTCCAGCGGTCCCAAGCACCTGGCGTGTTACGAGATTGAAAGCACCGCCGTGTTCGATACCGAGGCTTTCAAGAACCGTCCGGTGACCGAATGGGCCAAACGTGCCGGGGTCGGCGCCGTCGCGACCACCCGCATCGGCAACCGTTATGAAATGATCTACCCCGAGGGGTTAACCTCTGATATCGCCCAAAGCGGCATGGCCCCCGCTCTCCAAATCGGCCGAATGGACATCGGCCCGGCGGACGAAGATGAGTGGAACCGGTGGTACAGTGGGGTCTACGTGCCCAACTACCAGAAGGTGCCGGGATGCATCCGAGGCCGCCGGTGGAGGGTCGTGCTGGGTGAACCCAAGTACAGCGTAGTTTACGAGTTTGAGCACGAGAAGGTGTCGGAATCCGCCGAATGGCTGGCCCAGCGAGACATCGACCCTGATAACCAACGGATGCGCTCATTGATGACCCACGCACCGGGCTCTCCGGGAATTTGGAAGAAGACATTCCAGCTATAGGCCAGGGCATTCGCAGGAAACCGAGCGGACAGGTCAAAGGTTGAACCTGGGTATGGCATCTGGGGCGATAACGTCGCCAACACCCATGCCGGCGATGGCCGGTTGCCTGCTGGCCTTCCCATTCAGGCGCCCCACGCAAAGGCAATGAACCACGCGCATAACGCCAGTGAATCGATGAGCGCCACCCGGTCGGCCGGCCGGCGAAGGCTGGCGGTGGCGCTGTCGTTGACCGCCTCCTTCATGGTGGTGGAGGTGGCTGCCGGGCTGATCGCCCATAGTTTGGCATTGCTGGCCGACGCGGTCCACATGATCACCGACGCTGCGGCCATCGGCATGGCGCTGGTAGCCATCTGGCTGGCTGGGCGCCCCGCTTCCATCGAGCGTACCTTCGGCTTTTACCGCACCGAGGTTCTGGCCGCCTTACTTAACGCCCTGGCCTTATGGCTCATCACCGCCTTGATATTCATTGAGGCCTTCCGCCGATTGACCAGCGGATCCGAGGCCGTGGGTGGGATAATGCTGGCTACCGGCGTCGCGGGCCTGGTGGTGAACGCCTTGGCGGCGTGGGTGCTCCACAAGTCGGCCGGGGAAAGCATCAACGTGGAAGGGGCGTTCCTCCACGTCATAGGCGATCTGCTGGGCTCCTTAGCCGTGGTTGCCGCCGGTGTGCTGACCATTCTTTTTGGCTGGAAGCTGGTAGACCCTATATTTGGTATCGTAATTGGGCTATTGATCTTATTCACTTCCGGGCGGCTGCTATGGAAGGTGGTGCACGTTTTGATGGAGGGGACCCCCCACGATCTGGACCTGCACCGTTTGTGCCAACGCCTGGAGCAACTGGATGGAGTGACCGGTGTGCACGACATCCACGCTTGGTCCATCACTTCGGGGTACGAAGCCCTCAGCGCCCACGTGACCGCGGAACCTTTGGCCATGGCCAATCCAGACAGGATCCTTAGCCGTCTACGTGAAGTGGCGTCTTCCGAGTTTGGCATCGCCCACGTCACCATTCAGTTGGAGGATTCAAACGAAGGGTGCGCCGAAGACCACCACATCGAACATCCCCAGCCGGTGGGCCCACGTGACTCCCACGGGCAGCAAGAAGACTACGAATATAGAACCGGCCGTCAGGATGCATAGGTTGATTAAACCTTCGAACAAAATCAAGTACTCATCGATAGTCCTGGTTTTAACCGTCTTCACGGTTTTGCTATTGTCCACGCCGCCAACCCTGAGGGCGCAAGAGCAACAGCCGAGGGAGATTCAGCAAACCGCAGGCCCTTATGATGTCGGCGTGTTGACCGAGCGTTCAAATCTATCCGTGGGCCGCGCCCGGTTCATCATCACCATCAACGACCAGGCGACGGGCGAGCCGGTCGACGGCGCGCAGATAGTGATTCGCATCAAACATCAAATAGATGGGACCGAGGGTTGGGCCGCGGCGTTTGGCGTCCCCAAATTCCCCGGCACCTACCACGCGCAGACCAAATTCGACTCTCCGGGCTCCTACCTGATTTCCCTCGAGATCCAAGGGCCTCTTGGCGATGGCTCCGTACTGTTGGAGCCCTTGTACGTTCCAGAGGTAAAGGGGTTTTCTTCGGGCTCATTCGTGTTTATAGGATTGACGCTGGTTTTGGCGTCGGGCGCCGGGTACCTATGGTGGAGCACTGCCCGCCAAAATAAACGACGGGCATCCGTGGCTGGCCCACCAGGCGAATCTACGAGCGAAGCCGGCGGCGGACCTGCCGGGCGAGGGCACCAAGGGACCGGCAACGATGTCCGGGAATAACGAAAACTTGAGAACCTTCAGGAATAAGATCGCTTTGCGCCCGGCCATATGGGTCATAGCGGCGGTGGCGTTTTGGGTAGGAACGGGTCTATTCGCTCCGGCGGTGGCTCACGCCCACGGCGCTATAGATGCCGGACAGGACCCCCTGACCGTTTGGAACACCAACCCGTTGCCCTCGCTCTTGCTTTTGCTTACGGCCTATCTCTACGTCACCGGTCTTTCACGGTGGCGACGCCCCAGCCACCCGGTAAACCAATGGCAGAAGGTTTCTTTTTTCGCCGGATTACTGGTCATCTTTCTGGCCCTTCAATCACCCATCGAACCCCTGGCGGTGCACATGTTCTCGGTGCACCAACTTCAACACGTAATGCTGCGCATGTTGGGGCCTGTGCTAATCTTATTGGGCGCGCCTCTTACGCCCATGCTGCGTGGCCTCCCTTCATGGGCGTTATTGGGTGTGGTGCGGCCCATCGTGGGCAACACCGAGGTCCGGCGGGCCTACGACTTCATCACCAACCCGGTATTGACTACGCTGTTGTTCCTCAGTGTTCTGTACCTGTGGCAGATCCCACAACCCCACGACCTAGCCCTGGGCAACGACCTGGTCCACGAGTTCATGCACACGACCATGCTTTTTTCGGGGTTCTTGTTCTGGTGGTTGGTGATAGACCCCAAACCCCATCGGTCGCGCCTGCATTATGGCCTCCGGGTTTTATATCTGGGGCTGATCGTTATACCAAATACGGTGTTGGGCGCCGCCATCACATTTCAGTCCGGGATGATCTACTCGGGTTATGCCCAGGTTACCCAGCCGTACAACCTTTCGCTGATTTTCGACCAGCAGATCGGCGGACTCACCTTATGGGTGGTCGGAGACATGATGAGCATCCTGGTGGCGGGAATCGTGATGATAATGTGGTACGAAAAAGAGGAAGGCGGCGCGCGTGTATTCGGACCCGCCTAGGCCTAACGTGCCACGTCAAAGGCAGTCTTGACCGGCGCTCCTGGTATACATAGGATGTAGTCGCCAGAGCAAGACGGGTGCCCGAAAACCGGCCTAAATCCCAAAACACACGGCAACAAACAGGAGTAGACGGTGAGTTCCGCTAAAGGACGGCCCGAACCCATATTCGACTGGTTCATACCCATCGACGGCGATGGGGCCCGGGCAGGCACAAAAAGGGCAGAAAGGCCGCCCACCTTTGATTACCTGCGCCAGGTGGTGCAAACGGCGGAGGACAGCGGCTTCTATTCATTGTTGATCCCGACCCGGTTTGCCAACGGCCTATTCTCCGAGGAAGCCCCGCTGGCCGAAACCTGGACCACCGCCACAGCTCTGGCCGCCGTGACCAAGCGCATACGATTCCTGGTGGCCGTTCGGCCCGGTTTCATATCTTTGGGCCTTTTCGCCCAGATGGCGGCGTCCTTGCACCAAATCTCGGGAGGCCGGTTGGACATCAACATAGTTCCCGGCGGCATCGGCGGTGACTTGGAAAGATTGGGCGAGGTCAGCGACCAGAGCACCCGGTACAGCCGGGCCGAGGAGTTCATCGCCGCCTGCCGAAAGCTGTGGGCCGCTCCCGGACCCATCGTGTTCGAAGGGGAACATTACCGCCTCAACGGCGCCTATTGCTCACCGGAGCCGGGGAAAGACGGGCCTCGTTTTTATCTTGGCGGCGTTTCACCCAGGGCAATGGCCCTTTCCGGCCGCCAGGCCGATGTGCACCTGGGTTGGATAGAGCCACTGGAAGCCACCGCGCGACGCCTCGACGGGTTGAGGGAACAATACCAAAAGGAAGGCCGCACCCCAAAACTGGGTCTACGTACCCATCTGGTGGTGCGGGATACCGAAGATGAAGCATGGGAAGCCGCTCATGAACTGATAGCCCACGCCGACCCCGAGGTTAAAGCCCAGCGCCGGTCGGCCATAGAGGGCACCACCATGGTTGGGGCACAGGCCCAGGCCAAGGAAGCGACGGACCACCGGCTGGGCCGTCACTTATGGAACGGTTTGTCCGAGGTGAGGGTGAATTGCGGTTCGGCCCTGGTGGGAACGCCGGAGCAGGTGGCAGGGGAACTGGTCTCCTACTGGGAATTGGGCATTGACGAGTTCATCCTTTCGGGATTCCCCCACGTGGAGGAGTGCGCCCGGGTGGCAGACGAGGTGATCCCCCTGGTAAAAGAGTGGACCGCCGCGAATACCAGCCGGACATAGGCTAACGATGACCTGGCCGCCTGCCACCGTCGATCCGGCCGTGGGCGCAGGGGTTATGTCGCTCCACAATACACCCTATCGACATTTAGTTGACAAGCCCTGTGTCGATCGGCTATGGCTTTTTCCTGGTCACCCATTCTATCGTAGATCGTAGCCCGCCCATCGTGGAGCCAGCCTTGCCCTGGATGGAGGCGCATCGCCTCGCTGAGATCTTGGATTCCCCGTGGATGTTGGCCAAGGTCTGAATAGACCAAGCCTCTATCGTAGAGGATGTAATAAAGGTCCCCAGCTTCAGGAGCCAAGCGGATGGCCTCATCATAGTCCTGGATAGCCTGTTGATTGTGGCCTAGGTGTAAGCGCGCAAATCCTCGGCTGCTATACGCCGCCGCACACTGAGGGTCCAAACGTATAACCTTGTTCAGCATTTCGATGGCCTTTTCGTATTCACCCTGGGCGTCGAAAGATTTACTTTCAATAAAAGCGGCCCTCGTTACCGCCAAGCATGGCGCCGGGCCGGCTAATCGC
>DAOUHE010000069.1:0-22527 GCA_034428715.1 Dehalococcoidia bacterium
ATCGTTACTGCCCAATTCATATTGGCCGCGGCCAGATGGGTCGCCCTTAGTCTCAGACTTGGCCCAGTCCACTGGTTATCCTCCACCTCATCTCGTCACAGCAGGGCTTTTCAGCCGGGCTTCTAGGAGTTCCCAGTCCTGGAAGGTCTGCGCCAAAACGCTGCGGATGGCCCGGCCTAAAAGCCCGGCCCGGTTGAACGTGGGAATGATGGCGCTGATCGTGGGCAAGACGCTCATTTAGATGAACTATCCGCTGGCCGGGATACCATACAATGCAGTGCCGAATCCAGTAAGCACTCAAACCACACCGCTCACCGTAAGCCCTTCGGCCGGGAATACCCCGAGTGCGGCCGAAGGGGTCGGGACAGGCTTACAATCCACAAATAGTGGTCTTCAGTCAACCCAGGGCAACGGTCGCACTACCAGATTGTGATGGGGCACTCACTAGGTCTACCGGCGGCCGAACTCCCGCTCCATGTGGTAGGAGCTGAAATGAATCATCGTGGGACGGCCGTGGGGACAGGTATGGGGGGTCTCGACCGCTTCCAATTGCTCTAATAAAGTCCGCATCTCGATTTCGGTCAGGCTCTTCCCGGCTCTGATGGCGCCATGGCAGGCGATTGAAGCCGCCAAAACGTCTTCCTGCTGGCGCATCAACCCTTCAAACGCCACCATGTCCAGCACGTCCAACAAAGATTTACCTGGGTCTCCCGGCCCTTTGGATGTCAGGATGCTGGGCACCGCCCTCAGCAGGAAACTGTTGTCGCCAAAATGCTCAACGACGAACCCGTAACTCTCCAGCAACCCGCCATGATCCTTGAGCATGTCAACCTGCGCCGGTGACAATTCCACCGTTACCGGCTCCAAAAGGGGCTGTGACTGGGGTTCCCGGTCTTGTGGTCCCGACGACCCTTGACGCAAGCGTTCGAACAAGACCCTTTCGTGGGCCGCGTGCTGGTCTACCAGGAACATTCCTTCCAGACCTTCCGCCACTATGTAGGTCAATTTGAGTTGGCCCACCACCTTGAGGGCAGGAGCCCCGGGCCTCGATATAGCGGGGGTGAACGTCTCGGGCGGAGGAGGGTAGGTTCCCCGGTGCGCCCCGCCGCCACGGGTTCCACCGCCAAAAGAGATCCGAGGGAAAAATGCCGGTCCCTCAGCCACAGGGGAGCCGCTGACCGGCGGCGGAGGCCGCATCTGGGGCACCGGGGAATCCGCCACCAGCACCGCCCTGACCGCCCGCTGCAGCGTTGCAAAGGCCTTGCCTTCCTGGTGGAAACGGATCTCCCGCTTGGACGGGTGGGCGTTGACGTCCACCTGGTTGTAGGGGACGTCCAGGTTCAACGCCGCCAGGGGAAAACGTCTTTCCGGCAGCAGGCCGTGGTAGGCCTCTTCCAGGGCGAAGGACAGCATTCGGCTTTGGATCCAACGCCGGTTGACGAAAAATGCCATATGGGTGCGGTTGGCCCGGTTCAGGCTGGGAGGGCTGATAAAGCCGTCTACCCGATAACCCACCTCGGCATCTTCTCCGTGGACTTCCAACATCTGTTCCGCCACATCCACGCCGTAAACGGAGGCCAGCGCGTCTTTGGGGTTGCCGCTGCCGGGAGTGAGCAATTGTTGCTTGCCATCTACTGTCAGTAGAAAACGGACGTGGGGATATGCCAAGGCATAGCGGCTCACCAACTCTTGTACCCTGGATGCTTCGGTGGAGTTGGTGCGCAGGAATTTACGGCGGGCTGGAAGGTTGCCAAAGAGGTCGGACACCGTTACCGACGTGCCGCCCGCCGCTCCCTGGGCGCCCGAATGGGTTAAAGTGCCCCATTTTAGATGCACGGTGTGCCCGGCGTCAGCATCAGAACAGCGGGTGGTAAGGGTTAGATCGGAAACGGCCGCGATACTGGGCAGGGCTTCACCCCGGAATCCCAGGGTGCTCATGGACTCCAATTGCGCCTGGCTGTCCAGCTTGCTAGTGGCGTGGCGCTGGAAGGCCAACTCCACCTGGTCAACGGGAATGCCATGGCCATCGTCGGTGATGCGTATCTGCTGGACACCTCCGCCTTGGATCTCAACGGTTATCTGGGACGCCCCGGCATCCAGGGAATTCTCCACCAACTCTTTAACCGCCGACGCGGGGCGTTCCACGACTTCGCCAGCGGCGATCTTACTGGCCAGGTCCGGCGGAAGCACCTTGATCGGCATGGCTTGGCCTTAAAAAAGAGATACGGTGGAACCCTTGGCCCGGTATTGCTTATCTTCTGAGGTGCCCGTGGCGATGAAGTCGCGGACTATCCGGTAGATGCGGTCCATCTCCTGGTCGAAGCTGCGTTTGAAGAAATACGGCGGCACCCAGACGCCGCCAAAGGCGGAAACCACTTCGGGGTAATCGTCGATGACGAATTCGGGTTCGAAGGGCACACCCAACTCCACCAAACGCTCGTGGAAATGATGGGTCGGCTTCTCGTACACGCCACTGATAAGGGGTTTGAGGCCATGCTTTTCCACCACTTCCCAGCGCTCCCCCATCCCCGACCAGATGTATATCTCGTTACCCTCATCTTTTAGCTGGGTCAGGGTTTCCATGGTGCCTGGGCGCAGGCTATCGTCCAGGCCGAGGATAGTGTAGTCCACGTCGAAAAATATCTTCATGCGCGGGACACGGTCCTTCTTGCCAAACCGGTTTTAGGCCGCCGGCTGATAACGTTATGCCAGTGATTATATCGTAACATCGAAGACGATTATACGACAAACTCGTGACAACTCAGGTCCTTTATCCCGCCACCAGAGCCACGCCCTTCGCAATTTGATGGGCCGTTACCCGACTCCCGTTAATCGGCTTCCACTAACCAGTGGTCCGCAGGGCAGCTTCCATGGTTTTCATGTTGGCCCCCACTACCAATCTGCCGCCCATTCGAACCAGCGGCCTGCGGATCAATCTGGGTTCCTCAAGCATCAGCTCCATCATCCGGCTTTCGGGCAAGTCCTGTCCGTCCAGCCCCATCTTTTTCAGGCTAGGACTGCGCCGGGCAAACAAGCTGCCCAGGCCCTCGTCTGGCCCCGATACCTGGGCCAGTTCCTGCAGTTCATCCCGGCTGAAGCGGTCTTTGAAGAAATCCCTCTCTTCAACTTCCATGCCATTCTGTAAGAGCAACTCTCTTACCTTGCGGCACGAGGATCAACTACGCCACCAATAGAGTGTAACCTTGTCCCTCATATCAACCTCGCGATCTTTGATTCCCTTAAGTTCACAGCCGTTATTTCTGCCCTTAACCACCGTCAAAACCAACGGAAAACGCGTCTACCGAACGCCTCCAGTACCCCCAAACGTGTCTTCTTGAATGCTACCATCATGTCATCCTGAACCCTTCGGGGGAGCCTGTCCTGAGCGAAGCCGAAGGGCTCAGGACAGGCTCCGTGAGGGATCTGGGGAAGGGAGATGTTCTGCCCCCCAGATGTTTCGCTGCTGCGGCTGGCTCAACATGACAGTTTACGGGGTCTTGGTTGCCATGAAACCGGCGATCCGCTGATGAACTGCCCCGAATGTTTCACTCACTGGGCGCGGTACGCCTCCCACGGAAATACGGCCGCCCCTCTAAAGACCATCTTAGTCTTCGTCTAAAATCCCCGGCTCCCCACCCTCGGCCTCTTTTAATTGTTCCTGCAATTGGTAGAGCTTGTTGATGGCTTCTAAGGGTGTCAGGTTCGGAATGTCCAACCGGCGCAACTGCCCGGCCATGGCTTCGGCAGGGCTGAAAAGCCGCATCTGTTGGGCCGGCGCTGCTCTTTTCTTTCCTTTACTGGCACATGTTATCCGTTGGCCATCCCGCTCCAGATCTTCCAGCACCTCCCAAGCCCGGTTCACCACTCCCCTTGGCAACCCGGCCAATTGAGCGACGTGCACGCCGTAGCTTTTGTCCGCTCCGCCGGGAACGATCCGGTGCAGAAACACCACGTCTCCGTCCTCCTCGGCAACGGCCACGCTGAAATTACGCACCCCCGGCAAAATGGCGGCCAAGCCGGTGAGCTCATGGTAGTGGGTGGCGAACAGGGTCTTGCAACCCAGCCTAGGATCATTGTGCAGGTGCTCGATCACCGACCGGGCGATGGACAGGCCGTCATAGGTGCTGGTACCCCGGCCAACCTCGTCAAGGATCACCAGGGATCTCGACGTTGCTTGGTTGAGAATGGCGGCCGTCTCCACCATCTCCACCATGAACGTGGACTGGCCGGTGGCGAGGTCGTCCTGCAGGCCGACCCTGGTGAAGATGCGGTCCACCAGCCCGATAGTGGCATGGGACGCTGGAACGAAGCTGCCGGTCTGGGCCATCAGGGTGATGATGGCCACCTGCCGAATGTAGGTAGATTTCCCAGCCATGTTGGGCCCGGTGAGCACCACCACGGGGCATTCCCCGGTCACCAGATTGACGTTGTTGGGAACGTAGGCCCCCGGGTCCAGCACTTGCTCCACCACGGGATGGCGGCCGGCTTGAATAGATATGGTGCTGTCCATATTCAGCACGGGCCGTACATATCCGTGATTCACCGCCACTTCGGCCAGGTTACAAAAAACGTCGGTTTGAGCCACCGCCTCGGCCAGGGCTTTTAAGGCACCGCCGGACTCTCCCACCTGGGCGCACACCCGCCGGTAGACTGCTCTCTCGGTTTCCTCGATCCGTTCCCTGGCATTGAGCACCAGAGACTCATATTCCTTAAGCTCGGGAACGATGTAGCGTTCGGCGTTGGTCAGTGTCTGGCGGCGGATATAGTCATCCGGCACCTGTCCAGAGCTTACCTTGCTCACCTCTATGTAATAACCAAACACCTGGTTATAGCCTACTTTCAGCCCCCTGATCCCGGTCCTGTCCCGCTCCCGCTGCTCCAAGCCGGCGATGAACCGGCGGGCGTCCCGGGCGCTTGATTTCAATTGGTCCAGATCCGGCGCGAACCCTTCCCTGATAACGTTGCCCTCGCCCACGGGGCCCGACGGCTCGGAAACGATGGCGTGTTGGATCACCGCGGCCACTTCAGGCAAGGGTGTCAGCCGCCGACAAAGCCACTCCACCGTGGCAGGAGGATTGTTGGCCGGGCGTTGTGAATCTGGGCCACCGGTTTCTTCGGTCTCTCCGGAATCGATGGCGGACTGATCTTCAGCCAAAAGCTGCGAAAGTTCGGCCACTGCTCCCAACCCGTGTGCCATGGCCACCAGGTCCCGTGGAAGCACGGTGCCCACTTTAACCCGGTTCAATATCCGCTCCAGATCGGGAATCTTACGAAGCAATGAAACCGCGTGGGCCCTCCGGAGGGCATCCTGGAAGAAATATTCCACCGCGTCCAACCGTTGCTCCAAAGGCTCCAACTCCAGCAAAGGCTGGCCCATCCAGCGGCGCAGCAACCGGCCGCCCATGGGGGTGCGGGTCTGGTCCAATGTCGACAGCAACGAAAGCTGGTCGCTACCCCAGCGTCCTGCCTGAAACAACTCCAGGTTCCGGCGGGTCTGCACGTCCAGGGTCATGAACGAACCTGTGGAATAGACCGTCAGCCTGGCCAGCGGGACCTCGATGGTTTTTTGGGTATGTCCCAGGTAGTTGAGGATGGCGCCGGCCGCCCGCACCGCTAGAGGCATGTCCTGGCACCCCAGGGACTCCAACGAAAGAATCCCGTAAAGGTCCAGAAGGTCTCGGGTGCATGAGTCCAAATCAAAGGCCGCGGATTCCACCTGGGTCAGCAGGCATCTTGCTGGCCTGTCTTCGCCGGAAGCCCACCCCGGCGTTTGTTCCGATGTTGGCGTAAGCGCCTCGGCCGCCCCAATGCGCTCCAGTTCCAGAGCCAAAAGGCCGGATTCGATCTGGGTGGCAAAAAACTCGCCGGTGGAGATATCGACGTAGGCCAGCCCGGCCAGGGCATCATCCTCAACCACCGCGGCCAGGTAGTTGTTAGTGTTTTGTTCCAGCAGGGCCGGCTCGGTCACCGTGCCCGGCGTTACCACCCGGACGACGCCCCGTTCAACCAGGCCTTTGGAACCTGTTGGCTCGGTGAGTTGCTCGCAGATGGCCACCTTGTGTCCCCGTTTGATCAAACGGGCTAGGTAGTTCTCCAGAGAGTGGGCAGGCACCCCGGCCATGGGCACTCGGAGGGTTTTGCCCATACTGCGGGAAGTGAGGGTTATCTCCAGTTCTTGGGCAGCGAGGCGGGCGTCATCGTCAAAGGTCTCGTAGAAGTCCCCTAATCGAAACATGACGATGGAATCGGGATAGGAGTGTTTGATCTTGAGATATTGGCGGCGAATTGGCGTCACAAACCACCCACCATCAAAACGATAATGAAATCACGCGTTCACGCCAGCAATTCTATCCCACAGGGGTGTCTTGGGGAAGCGCCTTTATAGCAGACTGAGGATTTTTGATAATCGCGGCCACCCTCGCCCAGGCCTCGATTACATCGTGGGCATCCCTCTCCCGGTGGGAGCGGGAACGAGGGTAAAGATTGTCATCATTCCTTCCAGAAACGCTCTTCGGTGAACTTCCAGCCCTTGGGGGGGATTTTGGCCTTCACGTCCTCGATCATTCCCGGATGGCCACAGGTGTAAACCCTGGTGTCGTCCATCGGCAACTCGAAGGTGTCCAGGTATTTCCCGGCAATGGTGTTTACCCGGCCCTTGGCGCCCTTCCACCCAGCATTCCGCTCCTCATCGGGCCGGCTTACAGTAGGCACGAATGTTATGTCGTACGGATGCTGGGCCGACAACTGTGAAAACTCTCCATCGTAGGTTAGTTCGTCGGCGTAACTGGCCCCCAGCAAGACGTAAAATTTATGGCCCTTTTGCACTTCGTGGAGATAGCTGCGGATCATACTGACGAATGGGGCCACGCCGGTGACCGTAGCCAACATGAAATGGTGATGCACCTTGCGGTCCAGTAGGAATATACCCTTGGGGCGAGGCCTTATGGAGATGGAATCGCCCACCTTCATCTTCCACATCAGGGGCGTCAAAGCGCCGTCGGGAACCAGTTCTACAAAAATCTCCAAGAGCGGCTCGTGGGGAGCTGAAACGATGGAATAGGCGCGCTCGATGCCCGCCAATCCCAGGGTGCAGTACTGGCCCGGTTTGAAGGCCAACGGGCCCACCTGGGGCTGCAGCTTGATGATCATCAGGTCGCTAGTGATGTCTGACCGTTCCACCAGCGTCGCCGTGGGCAATTCCAATTTACGCAACATGCCGCCCTTCCTCCCGCCCAGAGATCATTTACGCGTTCCAGCGCCCGTCATCATGGGTTATGCCGGGGCGCGGTTCGTTAACCTCTGCGGGGTGTAATGCGAATAGTCTTTCGAGGTTGGATTTCGGGGGCGAATCTAGGAGCAACGTCTTCATTCCTGCGGTTCCCCATCAGGTTCATCTGAATCTACGGTCTCAACCAGGCCTGCGGATTCGCCCGGTCCACCTAAATTCACCAGCGCCGCCGCGACTATATGCAGTCCGGGAACCCTTGATGCCGGGTCCCATTCCTCGCTGGATTGGAGATCCACAGCCAATTGTCCAAACAGGCCGGTGATGGACACCACGCCCGAAGGCACCGAGTCAACGAGCCAGGCCACCCCTTCCAGACGTGTCCCGGCGGTTTGCACTTCGACCCGGTCTCCCGCCTCGATGGCCCAGGACCGGGCATCCACCGGGTTCAACTCCAGGCGTTCCTCGCGGATTATTTGGTTTCGCCGCCCCTTGACCACTTCCATTTCCCTCTCCGCTTGTAACAAGACCCGGCCGGGAACCAGCCACACCGGAAACTCCGGGTTGGACTCCCGCTCACCAAGAGAGAACTCGGGGGTCACGGGCTGGGCTTTCTCCAAAGGAAACCCTTCTCGGTAAAGAATCGGAGTGCTTGGATGGCCGGCATCCAGGCAAGGCCACTGAATGCCTGAATATTCCTTACCGGCGTACAGCACCTGGGTCGGTTGGGGGCTTTCAGTTCTAGTGCCCAGCACCAATTTTCCTTCCGATTCCAATCGCGCATAGGAAACGCCGCCATAAATGGGCGTTACTATTGCGATTTCATTCATTGTCTCAGCCGGAGACGTTAAATTAAAGCCGGAAACGTTCATACGGTTGGCCAGTTCACAAATAACCCAACTTTCGGCCCTGGAACCTTGATTTCCGGTTTCCATGGCCGGGCGCAACTTCTGAATCCTCCTTTCCAAGTTGGTGAACGTGCCCTCTTTTTCGGCGAAGGTGACCCTGGGTAAGACCAGGTGAGCCTTTTGAGCGGCGGGACTGAGATGGGAGGCGTGCACGGCCAAAAACTCCAGGCCGTCCAACGCAGCCAGCCCATTGCCGCCGGAATCGAGTTCCAGGTTATCTAGTGAAGCGCCATCTCCAAAGAGGAGCATCGCCTTCACTTGGCCGTTGGCAGCGGCTTCCAAAGCGCCGATCAGACCAAGCCCGGGGGACTCAGGTATGGAACATCCCCAAATGTTTTCAACTTCCTGCCGGGCGGCAGCGTCGTCCACCCGCCGGTAGCCGGGCAGCCGGCCGGGGATGCTTCCTGTGTCCCAAGCGCCCTGCTCGTTTGCCCCCCGGCGCATGGGGTAGAGGCCGCTGCCAGGTTTGCCAAGATTCCCCGTCAGTAAGGCCAGGGCGGCCATGGCCCTTACGCACTCCGTTTGGAGTCCGCGGGAGACATTGTCCAGTCCGTATACGATGGCGCTGTTATCGGCCTCGCCATATAGCTGGGCAGCCTGGTCTATGGATTCTTGGGATACTCCGGTGGAGCGGATCACCTCTTCCATATCCAAATTGTTGACGGCGTACCGCAGGGTGGCCGGGCTTTCACAATGTTCTTCCAGCCAGTCGCCTTTCTCCAGGCCCTGGTCGATCACCGCCCGCAGTATGCCTCCCAACAAAAGCAGTTCGCTGCCGGGCGCCGGACGGAGCCACAGGGTTGCGTAGCGGGTGAGCTCCACTTCCCTAGGATCAATGACCACCAGTTTGGCGCCCTGTTTCGCGGCCTTCTTGATGGGAATGGCCGCCACGTTTTGCTCTTCGGTAATGTTGGTGTTGAACACCAGCGTGCATCCGGCCTGCTCCAACTCCCAGATGGAGTTGGTTGCCGCCGCGTACCCCAAAGACCTTTCCAAAGCCAACACCAACTCGGGATGGGTGTTGGAACTTTGGTCGACGTTATTGGTGCCCATGACCTTTCGCGCGAACTTTTGGGCCAGGTAGTGTTCCTCATTGGTGCTGTCGGGCGCGGTGAGCAGGGCGAAGGTGTCGCCCTTGTAACCACCCAGTTTTTCAGTCAGGAATTCCAGGGCTTCATCCCAGGTGGTTTCAACCAACTGGCCGTCGCGGCGGACCAGCGGGGTATCCAGCGCGCCTGGATTATTGACGAATTCAAGGCCGAATTTGCCCTTGAAACAGGCCTGTCCCCGGTTGGCGGGGGAATTAAGCTCCGGTACCGCCCGGATCATCTTGCCCCGGGCGCTGATCTCCAGGTTCATCTGGCAGCCCACCGGACAGTGGGGACAGATAGTCCGCTCCACCTTGGCCGCCTTTTCCCATTTGTGCTCCCGCTCGGTAAGCGCGCCCACGGGGCAAACATCGATGCACGCGCCGCAAAACTCACAGCCTGATTCCAGCAGCGATGTCCCGAAAGAAGTGCCCACCAGGGCCGTGCCACTGCGCTCGGTAAAGCAGATGGCGTCGTCCCCCCGCAGTTCCTCACAGGCCCGCACGCACCGCCCGCAGACGATGCAAAGGTTATAATCACGGTCGTAGAACGGGTCGCCCACCTCAAGAGGAATACCCCGGTATTTGTATTCGAGGGGCGACTCCAGGCTCATTCCCAGGTAACGAACCGTGTCTTTGAACTCGCACCGTTCGTTTTTGGGGCAGGTCACGCACCGGTCATTGACGGAAACGTGGCGCAAACAAACATCGTTGGGACCGCAGATATCGACGCGGTGGCAGGTCAGGCAGCCGTCAGGATGTTCAGCGATCAACATCTCCATCACCGACTTGCGCAGCTTATGGACGTCCTCGGTCTCGCTGTGGACTTTCATGCCATCTTGGACGGGCAGGGTGCAGGCGGCGGGGAAACCACGGCCTCCCTCCACGCTGACCACGCACATCCGGCAGGCGGCGTAGGGCTTCATGCCCGGGTGGTAGCAAAGGTAGGGCACGTATACACCAGCGTCGATGGCCGCATCCAAGACCATTTTGCCGGCCTCGGTGGTTATATCAATACCGTCTATGGAGATGGTGATCTCATCAGCCATGCTATCGCTCTCAGTGTTTTTCTAAGCGTTCCAAAGGTTGCGGCGGCGGACCAGATCCCGCCGTCTGATATTTGATCATCTGCGGGTCTGAGCAGGTGAGAACCGGGAGGACAGACACGTCCCGGTTGGGCAGGTGCGGCCGGTGATATGGGCGTCGAATTCCTGGCCAAAATACCGTAGAGCCGAGGATACCGGATTGAATCCCAACTGTCCGTGGCCGCACAGGGAGCCCGCCTGCATATTCTCGCCGATGTTGCGCATCAAATCCAAGTCTTCGCCGCCACCTTCCAAGCGGCAGATGCGTTCCAGCACCTCAAGGAGGTGGCTCATGCCCATGCGGCAGGGGAAGCACTTGCCACAGGATTCGTACTGGCAAAAGGCGATGAGGGCCCGGGTCAAATCAACGACGCAGGTGTCTTCATCGGCGGCGATGATCCCGCCTGACCCCAGGATGGCCCCGGCGTTGCGGAATACTTCAAAGTCCAGCAAAAGGTCCACGTTTTCGGCGTCCAGCACGCCGCCCAGGGGGCCGCCGGTTTGAACGAGCTTCAGTTTCTTGCCGTTAGGTATGCCCCCAGCCGCATTATAAAGCACGTCCCTGAGGCTTATGCCCATGGGAACCTCCACCATACCGGTGTAATTGAGGTCACCCGTCAGGCAGAGGATGGCAGTGCCGGTGCTCTGCTCGTGGCCGATGCCCGCGAACCATTCACCGCCGCGGGTGATGATCTCCGGCACGTAAGCCAGGGTTTTGACATTGTTAATGTTGGTGGGCTTTCCGAAAAGGCCCACCTGGGCTGGGAATGGTGGCCGGAAGCGGGGCATGGCCCGGCCGCCCTCAATGGCATCCATCATGGCGGTTTCCTCTCCGGCGACGTATGAGTCTCCGGTGAGGGCGACTTCCAGTTCGAAATCGAAATCCGACCCGAAGATGCTGTTTCCCAGGAAGCCCAACTCCCGTGCCTGTTGGACCGCATCTCGCGCCCGTTCTATCGGACCATCATGGCCATGGCGGATGAAAATGTAACCGTGGGAAGCTCCGGTGGCATAGCCGGCCAGCAGGATCCCCTCCACCAGGGTATGGGGATCGCTTTCCACGATCGCCTTGTCGTTGAAAGCGCCGGGGTCGCCCTCCTCGCAGTTGCAAAGGATGTATTTTACAGGCGCGTTGGAACCCGATAAGAACCGCCACTTAGTGGCGGCGGGAAAAGCCGCCCCGCCCCGGCCCCTGAGGCCCGCGGTGGCAACCTCTGTCACGGTTTCCTCGGGGGTCATGGTGGTGAGGGCCTTATGCAGCGCCTGATAGCCGCCCACCGCCAGGTATTGGTAGATATCGCCGGGGTCTATGTTGCCGGCGTTTCGCAGCGCGATGCGGTTTTCCAGTACGCGCATGGGATGCTGGTCCAGGTCAGGGATGCCTTCAGGCGGAATCTCTCCGGCGGCATCAGGGTTGCTCAAATATCCCAAAGCCAGGGGGGCCACCGGGTTGCCTTGGCTCAGATGGACGGCGACGATCCTGTTTACCGACTCGGGGGTCACGTTGGCATAGAAGATTCGGGGGCCGTTGGGAAACTGGATGTCCAGCAATGGCTCGGCGAAACAGAGGCCCAGGCAGCCCACGCGGCTAACATTGGCTTCCACCCCATGACGTTCCATGGCTGACGCCAACGCGCCCAACACGTCCTGGCAACCCGCCGCCTCTCCGCACAAAGCCGTGCCCACCCGGACCCAGGGCCGGTCTCCTGCGGTGAGACTACGCCAGCGAGAACTGGCCTGGGAGCGGATGTCTTGGTAACTAAGGACCATGTTTAGCGTTCACGGTTTGTATCACAAGGATCGGAATTGGCCGGTACCCCATTGGCGATGATTCTGACCCCGGGCAATTAGAATACGTCTCAAAACCGTCTACTCACAATGGACCATCCTTCGACAGGTCAGGACCAGCGGGCGAAAAGAATCGTTTCCGTTCGCGGTGAGCTTGCCGAACCATTTTTCGAGTCAGTGGTATATCCGTAGAGCAAAGTATTCCCCAGCAATGGAAAATCAGCCCCCCACATTACAAATGGTCAACTTCCATGGGGGCTATCCTCCGGCGGTTGGGCCAACAGGCCGGCCACCCAGCTGGCGGCCGACTCCGGGGAAACCCGGCCGGCCAGATGGTGGTCGATGGAGATCACCGGCGCTTGGGAACATGCGCCCAGGCAGGTGTTGTAGCCGACTGAGAGCCGTTTGTCCTTAGTGTCGCCGGCCTCTGCCAAACCTGCCGCATCCAACACCGATCCCATGATGGACATCGCCCCCACCAGGTGGCAGGTGGTGCCCCAGCAAACCTCCACATTGTGCTGGCAAAGGGGTTCAAACCGGAAATTCGGGTAGAAAGAGGCCACCGCCCAAACATCATTGACCGTCTTTCCATTGAAGGCAGCCACTTCCTCCAACGCCTCCCTTGGTATATAGCCGACGGCGTCTTGCACCGCCAGCAGGCTGGAAAGAACGGTAACCGTGGGCTGGGATTGGCCGTGGACCGCTTCGGTTATGGTCTGCTTAAGCCGGTCCATGGGCGAGGCTCCTGAAGGAGTTTCCAGGTGAATCAATACGGTGATCTAGAACTAGCTACAAGGAGGAAGAAAAGTTCGTGAATTCGGTTACAATCGGGCATATGTTAACACAGGGGCACTCCACGCTCAACCACATAGCCGGTCCCAATCCGGCCGTTTTCCCACTGTGGTGCGCCAAAATAAAGAGAGGGGCGGTATGTGCCGCCCCTCTCTATAGGTTTAGGTTAAACGGTTTCCGGTCTGGCTACACCGCTTGTTTAGCGGCGCTGCCCACAAGAATGCGTTCCACTTCTGGGGCGATCTCAGCGGCTCGCTGTTTGCATTCCTCGTCGGTTAGGCTGGACAGGGGATGCTGGGCCACTACAAACTCGTATTCTGGCACCCCCATCATTCGGGTCATGGCCTTGGCTGTGTTCAAGAAAACGTGGGTGATGATGGATGCGGTGGGGATTCCCAGCCTTTCCATCTCTATTCCGTCGTGCACACTGCACGAACTACAGGACCCTCAATCACCTATCCCGGTTATCAAGACATCCACTTTATCGAGCAACTGCTGAACCGTCTCCGGCTTGGTGGGGAGAGAAGCGCTGTGCTTGCTGAGGTAGACAACGTCTTTGAGGTCGTACTTCTCTTTGAGCATGGCGCCCAACTCGTGAAGGACCTTATCGGAGTTGGCCTTGTGGTTCTCCAACAAACCCAGGGTCTTGCCGTTGAGGTCGGCAGGCCGGTCGTTCAGGTGGAATTCTCCTGACGAAAGGTCAGTGCCGGTGGGGTTGACCAACCGCATGTTCCTTACCGTTACAGTCTCCGCCATGATGCCTCCTTGAGTGTCTGGCAATGGGGAAATGAGTCCAAGCTTAAAACTCCTAATATCATACACGCCGCCGGTGCTGTTGCAAAGACGCCGAATTGACGCCGCCCGAACCGGATTTACCCGGCCGGACCCTCTATCTTGCGGGTGCGGATCCGGTATCCCGTGGTGTCCAAAATCGAGCTGTTGCGCCCGCCGGTCCCGCCGCCCATGAAGATCAGGATGTCTTCGGGGTCTCTGGCGCAGTGGCGGACCAACTGGTCGTCGCCGGCTTTCTCCGGTCCCTGGGCGATGCCCAACCGGATTAGTTCGCTCAAGGGCCTGACGGCGTTCTCCATCAGATAGTCCTGCATGTCCTTGCGGGTCCAGCCGTCTTGATTCAAAGTTATGGCGTGCTCGGGCCCAATGGCCAAGACCCATTGGGACGGGAAACGGAAGGCCAGGGCGGCCGACTTCAACGTGTCGGCTATGGAATCCAGGATGCTCTTTCCGGTGTGGCCGTATGCGTTGTTCACCGTTATCGGGTTGTAGGCCACCGCTATGGTCACGCAGCTGTCTTCCGCCTGGAACCCCCGGGCGACGTGGTTGGGTTCCCAGGGGGAATCTTCCTCGTTCTCGGCGACGCAAAGGGTGTACTTGCTGGGATTTCCCATGGTCCCGCGGTCCAGGGTTCCTGGCCGGGCATCGAAGCCGTTCATGAAGCACAACCGTATCGAACGTCCGACGCAGGCGTTGGCCCTGAAACCCGGCCCAAAGAGGCCATCCCGGAAATTCATGCCGATCTCATGCCGGATGGGACCGTTGACCAGCATCAAGATCGCCGGGCTGCTGGTGGAGGCCGAAGCCATGTGGACGAAGTTCTTCTCCTCCTCCAGCGTCTTCAATGTCGCGATCAGCACCGGGAAATATTCGGGAAGGCAGCCGGCCATCACGGCGTTGGAGGCGGCGTTCTCCGAGGTCAAAACCCGGTTGCGCATATCCAGCGACAGCAACTCCTCCTCGCCGGTCATGCCCACGTAGTGCAGCATCTCCCGGACTTTATAGTCCACCGGCGGGATCACGGGCAGGCCGTCGCTCCAACCCAGGCGATAGCATTCTTCGATGGCCTCCACCGTGTCGCTGGCCTCTACGAGCTTGGACCTTTCCATATTTGTGGTCATTTAGTCTGCCTCCCGTGATGGTTACTGGGATGATTACTGGCGATACTGTTCGCCGGCGGTGGCGATCACAAACGTTTAGACGCCGGGCAGCCTCAATTGCACGCCCGACTTCTCCTCTTGTATCCTGGCGACGGCATCGGAATCCTCGGGGCCCCAGCCCCGCAGCATGGCTTCCACGTGGCGCTGGTCTACCAGGTTGGACAGTTCCATGGGTATGCCGTATTCCCTTCCCAGATCGGTGGCCAGCCGGACGTCCTTGGCCGCCAGGGCGGTGGCGAATCCCGGCTCGAAATTCCCTTGGAATAGGAACCGTGGAAATTTTTCGGTCAGCCGCTTGTTCCCTCCCGAACTGTTGGCGATGGCATCGGCCAATATGGCCAAGTCCACCCCCGCTTTGACCCCCATGGTCAAAGCCTCGGAAAGCAAGACGCCGATGCCCATGCTCAATAGATTGTTGCATATCTTGCACACCGACCCGTTGCCGATGGGACCGCAATACACCACGTGAGTGCCTATGGAATCCAACGCGGGCTTCACTTTTTTGAAAGTCTCTTCGTCGCCGCCCACCATGACCGCCAATGTGCCAGCCGCCGCCCCATAGACGCCCCCGCTGACCGGAGCGTCCAGAACGACAACTCCTTTTTGGGCGCAGGTCTGGTGGATGCTGCGGATCATGGTGGGAGAATTGGTCGATAGGTCAACGTAGATGGTTTCCGGAGTAGCCCCTTCCAGAACGCCGTTCTCTCCCAGAGCCACGGCTTCGACATCCCTGGGCACCGGCAGCGATGTGAAAACGATGGCGCTGCCGGGAACGGTGTCTTTAGGGCTGTCGGCCCAGGCCGCGCCCATCTCCAGCAGATTGGTGGCCGCCTCCCGGCGAAGATCATGGACCACCAGCTCATGGCCCCCCTTGATCAAGTTCACCGCCATGGGGTTCCCCATGTTGCCGGTGCCTATGAATCCTAGTTTCATGGCAGATGCTCCCCTTGTTGCTTTGATGTGTTGCTTTGATCCTTTTGGCTTTAGATCTCTAAAAGTCTCTCAGGAGGAAGGCCCAACCCTAATCCGGACCACCCAAAAATACCAGGCGTCCGGGAGGAGATGAACCCACCGGACGCCCTAATTTCCATTAAACACGGCCTTTTCCCGCGCCACAAGTGTGGCGGCTTGACGGCCTGGTTAGTTAGATCGCCTGCCAGTACCGGCGGCCTTCCCGGCTGACCACCTTACCGATATGGTCCGCTGGAGCGAAATGTCCCGCCGCCACCACCGCCGCATCCCGTTCGGCGCGTTCCAGCAAAGCTTCCCGGCTCCTGGTGCTCTCACCTTTGTCGGTGTCTACACCGGCGCACCAACCCGGTTCTTGAACCTGCGCTTTGTTGTGAAGCACGTCGCCGACGATGATCGCCGTTTGACCTTGTGATTTTATCAATATCGACTGGTGCCCCGGCGTGTGTCCCGGTGTGGGGAAAGTGCTTACCTCTTCGGTGATGTTGTATTCACCTTCTATCAAATCCATCTTCCTCAACCGGCGCAAGGGCATCACCTGGAGCTTAACCTGCGGGGCGGATTCGATGACATCGGCTGCGGTGAAATGGTCCCAATCCAGTTTTGGCACCAGGTATCTGGCGCGGCGGAATGTGGGAGCGGGCATTCCACCTTGGTAACGAAGATTCCAACCCACGTGGTCTCCGTGCAGATGGGTATGGACGACTATGTCGATCTCATCCGATGGCGAGATGTTGGTGTTTTGGGTGTTGTCTGGCCGCGCCAATACCGGCCGCAGATTCTCGTATAGGTTGCCGGTGACGTTGCCTCGGTCCGCATGGGGCCCCGGGCCCAGCCCCGTGTCGACCAAGATCAACTTGTCTTGGGATTTGATCACGAAGACGCCGTAATAAAGCTGCAACTGGCCGTTTTCCAATGCGTCCTGGTGCTGCGCCCAATCGGCCGCGTTGGTGGTGGGAAACATCATCGAAGGTTCCCGGGATGGCGGCACCATGTCGAGGACCGCCGTGATCTCCACATTTCCTACTGTGACTTTATCAGCCATCTTTTACTCCGTCACTAGATTGAGTCAATGCCCTGTAGATATTCTCGAACCGCTGTTCAAGGTAGTTCCCGCGGGGTTACACATTAATATTTGACCAGTGAAAATAGGTCGTACCCTCTTAACTGGTTTCGCCCGTCCAGGTCAGTAAGTTCGATGACCACGCCGACCCCGGCAATGATACCGCCGGCCTTTTCCACCAGACGGGCCGTAGCGGCCAAGGTCCCTCCCGTCGCCAAAAGGTCATCCAGTATCAGCACCCTCTGTCCCTGGGTGATACCGTCCACGTGAATCTCCATGGTATTGCTGCCGTACTCCAGGGAGTAATCGGTGGAATGGGTGGCAAAGGGCAGCTTACCGGGCTTGCGCACCGGCACCAGGGGCTTTCCCATGCGATATGCCAGGGGAGCGCCAAACAAAAACCCCCTGGATTCCACCGGAACTATAACGTCGATTTCAGAGGGATTGAATTGCTCTCCCAATTGATCTACGGCCGAGGCGAACGCCAAAGGGTTTTGTAGCATGGGAGTTATGTCGCGAAAGAGGATTCCCGGTTCGGGAAAGTCTGGGATATCGCGTATAAATGACTTTAGCTCCATCGGTGCTCGACTCTCAGTTGCGCCCCACGGCCTAGAGCGCCCGGTTCAGCAGCGTTGATACCTTTCCCACGCCTCCCCAGAGGTTCGGATGCAGTTTAGAATAAGGGGAGTTGGCCGTCAAGCCAGAAATGGCTATGCCGGAAATGGTGGGCTGGACAAACCAGCTGGGATTGGCTGATTCCCGTTGGCCTTACGATTGACTTTTTAAACCTGGATATCTATACTTTTATTAGGTATCATAGGCTCCCCGGCGAGTTGGCCCCACACGTTCGGGGCCTTTTTATAATGTCTCAGCCACCCGGCATCCTCCTTGCCCCGGTGGCGCAATGGAAGCGCAGTCGACTTGTAATCGACAGGTTAGGGGTTCGAATCCCCTCTGGGGCTCCAAAAGGAACCGAGTCTCCGTCCTTTGGCCCTGCAGGCCTGATCCATAGCCGCTGAAGGACAGATGCTGATACTTTGGAGGGGTGGGTGAGTGGTTAAAGCCACCAGACTGTAAATCTGGCGTCCGGAAGGGCTTCGCAGGTTCGAATCCTGCCCCCTCCACCATTTAGAGCTGACAACCAGTTTAGGACTGACAAAGGACTCAATAGACAGGGCGGCCGGAGCAATCGGCGATTGGCCCAGATAGCTCAGCGGTAGAGCACGTTCTTGGTAAGAACGGGGTCGGCGGTTCAATCCCGCCTCTGGGCTCCAGTATAAGGATAGGAGAGGATACCCAAAATGGCCAAGCAGGCATTCGATAGGTCCAAACCCCACGTGAATGTGGGAACCATCGGCCACGTAGATCACGGTAAGACCACCTTGACCGCCGCCATCACGAAGATTTCGGCGGAGCGGGGGATGGCCAACTACCGGGACATGGACAGCATCGACAACGCCCCTGAGGAAAAGGCTCGGGGCGTGACCATAGCCATCGCCCACGTGGAATATGAGACGGACGCCCGCCATTATGCCCACGTGGACTGTCCCGGCCACGCCGACTATATCAAGAACATGATCACCGGCGCGGCCCAAATGGATGGCGCCATCCTGGTGGTCAGCGCGCCCGACGGACCCATGCCCCAGACCAGGGAGCACATCTTGCTGGCCCGTCAGGTGGAAGTGCCCAAGATCCTGGTGGCTCTGAACAAAGTAGACATGATGGATGACGAAGAGCTGCTGGAACTGGTGGAGTTGGAGATTCGCGACCTGTTGAACCGCTACGATTTCCCCGGCGACGACACACCCATCATCCGGGTCAGCGGTCTCAAGGCCTTGGAAGGCGACCCCGAAGCCGAACAGGGGATCAGAGATCTTCTGGACGCCTTGGACGATTTCGTTCCGGTTCCTCCCAGAACCATCGACCGAGACTTCCTGATGCCGATTGAAGACGTGTTCGGCATCAAAGGCCGGGGAACGGTGGTGACGGGCCGGGTCGAGCGGGGCCAGTTGAAACAGGGTGAGCGTGTTGAGATCATCCGGTTTGGCGATGTCCGCGAAACCGTAGCCACCGGCCTGGAAATGTTTCACAAGACCCTGGACATTACGCAAGCCGGAGACGCCGTCGGTATCCTGCTGCGCGGCGTAGACAGGGAGGAAGTGGAACGGGGTCAAGTGCTGGTCAAGCCCGGCACGATGAAACCATACACCAAAGCCGAGGCCGAGGTATACGTCTTGAGCCGGGAAGAGGGAGGACGCCATACACCCTTCTTCAACGGTTACAAACCCCAGTTCTACATTCGGACCAGCGACATCACCGGACAATGTGAGTTGCCAGAGGGCATAGAAATGGTCATGCCCGGCGACAACGTAACAATGACCATATCATTGATCACACCCGTGCCCATTGAAGAGCAGATGCGTTTCGCCATCCGGGAAGGTGGCCGAACCGTCGGTTCCGGGGTAATCACGAAGGTATTGGAATAAGACATGGCTAGAAAAACAGCAGACGTACGGCCGATCATCACCCTGCAGTGCGGCGACTGCCGGGAGCGGAATTACACCACCATGAAGAACCGGCGGAACGACCCCCAGAGGGTTGAACTGCGCAAGTACTGCTCCCGTTGCCGCGGCCACAAGGTCCACCGGGAAGTGAGGTAACCCAAGATGGCTAGGGTTTCAACCAGGGGCAGTCGGCCCGCGGCGCCGGGCGCGGCTGGCCGAATCAGCCCAGTGGCGTTCCTTCAGGAAACGGCGTCAGAACTCAGGAAATCGGTGTGGCCCAGCCGCGAGGAAACCACCCGCTTGACGGTCATCGTCATCGTTCTCGCCATTATCGCCGGGTTTTTCCTGGGTGGCCTCGACCGGATCTTTTCCGAGATCTTCGGCCGCTTCATCCTGTGACCAGTCTTTTTGCTGACCTGAAGTTCCGGCTCAGCAATCGCAGTTGGACCTAATGACTCCAGGAATGTTGCCATGACGATAGGAAGCGGCACACAATTAGAAGAAGACCAGGGACCCCGGTGGTATATCGTCCATACCTACTCGGGGCAAGAGGATTTGGTCAAGAAGAACCTGGATCTGCGCATCCAAAGCCTGGACATGCAGGACCGTATCTTTGATGTTCTCGTTCCGACCGAAGAGGAAGTAATCTTTAAGGACGGCAAGCGCCGTTCGGAAAGGCGCAAACTGTTCCCCGGCTACATTCTGGTTCAGATGACCATGGACGACGAAAGCTGGTACGCCGTGAGGAATACTCCGGGCGTCACCGGCTTCGTCTCCAGCGAAGACGAGTCGGACAAACGGGCCAAGCCGGTACCCCTGGAAGATAAGCAGATCGAGGACATCCTCAGCCAGGTGGATTCGGCGCCGACACGTATCAAAATCGGCCTGGAAAAGGGAGAGACCGTCCGCATCACCGAGGGGCCCTTCGTAGACTTCATCGGCGCCATCAACGACGTGGACGAAGGCAAAGGCAAAGTAAGGGTATTGGTATCCTTCTTTGGCCGGGAAACTCCAGTGGAGTTGGACTTCTTACAAGTGGAAAGGGTTTAAGGTCTAAAAAATTGGCTAAGAAACTACGCGCGATAATCAAACTTCAGTTGGAAGCCGGAAAAGCCACGCCAGCGCCGCCGGTGGGCCCCGCGCTGGGCCAGCACGGCGTCAACATCATGGGATTTGTAAAAGAGTACAACGCCCGAACCTCCGACCAGTCGGGCACTATCGTTCCGGTGCATATATCGGTTTTTGAAGACCGGTCGTTCACCTTTATCACTAGGACGCCGCCAGCATCCGACCTGCTGAGAAAGGCGGTTGGCGTGGAAAAGGGCGCTTCCGATTCCCTGCGGTCCAAGGTAGGAACGGTTTCACGCCAGGCCCTGCGGGAGATCGCCGAGGTGAAGTTGGCCGACCTCAACGCCGGATCCGTCGAACAGGCTATGGCCATCATCTCAGGCACCGCCCGCAGCATGGGAATAGAGGTCGCAGAGGAATAACATGCCCAAACACAGCCGGCGCTTTGGCGCCGCAGCCAGCCAGGTAGACCCCGACCATTTTTACCAGCCGGAAGAAGCAGTAGATCTGGTGAAACAGACATCCAACGCCAAGTTCGACGAGACGGTGGAAGTCCACCTTCTCACCAATGCCGACCCCCGCCACGCGGATCAGATGGTTCGTGAAGTGGTGGTGATGCCCCATGGCCTGGGCAAGCAGATTCGCGTCTTAGTGTTTGCCAACGGCGAGGCGGCTGATATCGCCCGCCAGGCTGGCGCTGACTTCGTCGGCGAAGATGAACTCATAGACCAAGTGGAAGGCGGCTGGGCCGAGTTTGAAGTGGGTCTAGCCGTGCCTCAGGTCATGCCCAAGATCGGGCGCTTGGGCCGGGTGCTGGGCCGGCGCGGCCTCATGCCCAACCCCCGCTCCGGCACCATGGTGCAACCCCAAGACCTTCCCAGAGTAATTCAAGAAGCGAAGGCTGGACGATTAGAATTTCGCACCGACCGCACCGCCATAATCCACTGTCCCGTGGGTAAGGCCAGCTTTACCACGGAACAATTGATGGATAATCTTTCTACTTTGACCGAACAGATAATCCGTTCCAAGCCATCTGGCGTGAAAGGTTCGTTCCTAAAATCAGCCTATCTAACGTCCTCCATGGGCCCCAGCATACCGTTGGACCTGGCAGCCTTGCAGGCATTGAAGGGTCCGGACTAAAAACACTTACATATACTTGATACCTGGAGAGCGTACATCAGCAAGGCAGGGGGTGAATCCTACTGCCTCCAATCAATAAAATCAGGAACAACGATAATCAACGCCGTAGACCGCGGGCCCCCACAATGTGGGGCTAAAGATTTGTTTCGCCCGCTGAGGCGCGTCAGGCACCCATCCCAAGAGGATTTTGTCGTCCGCGCCTAATTCTAGGAGCGGGGTTTTTTGGTGCCGCAGCCAGTTTCAGTGACCCGCACTCAAAATAGGAGACTCAACTTGCCGACTCAGGAAAAAATCGACCGGGTAACGGCCTTAACCGATAAACTGGAGCGTTGCACAATCGCGGTTACCGCCGATTACACGGGAATCACCGTAAACGAGATGACGGAGCTTCGCCGCCAAATGCGGGCCGCCGGCGCGGAATTCACCATCATCAAAAACACGCTGATGTATCTGGCTTCGGACGCTGCCCAGATGCCCCAGGTGAAGGAGATCGTCCAGGGGCCAACGGCCGTGGCTTTGGGCTATGACGAACCGGTTGACGTAGCAAAGGCCCTAGCCGACTACATCCGCACCTCCCGCTCGGCTATGACGATCCGAGGAGCCGTGATGGGAACCGGCCCCGTGATGTCGACGGAGGAGGTCAATCGCCTGGCGGCTCTGCCTCCCAAAGCCCAGTTGCTAGCTATGTTACTGGGTCAATTGCAGGCCCCGATACAGGGGTTGGCATCGATTCTCAACGGCCCGTTGCAGAGCCTAGACGGTCTGATGCAGGCCAGAATAAGGCAACTTGAATCCGGTGGTGCCTCCAGCGCAGCCGACGATCCCAGCGAAGCCGGTGAGACCAGCGAGACCAGCGAGACCAGCGAGACCAGCGAGACCAGCGAGACCAGCGAGACCAGCGAGACCAGCGAGACCAGCGAGACCAGCGAGACCAGCGAGACCAGCG
>DAOUHE010000070.1:0-5486 GCA_034428715.1 Dehalococcoidia bacterium
GAATGACGGGCTGTGCTTCCTCCGTTCTTTTGACATGTCCCACTCCTCCTTCACAGCCACAGCTGCGCTTATTTTAGGAGCAGGACTCTCACTTAGCCACCTGTCCGAATTTCCGGGTCCACCTCAGTCTCGTAACGTAATTGCTAGACTAGGGGTGGGCATTATTTAAAAAATTCTTTTTTTAAGTAAGTGTCCCGGATATTCCGTTGTCGAATGCGTTGGGTAGTCGCCGTTGATGCAGTTACGAACTGTTTATCTGCATCTGTTTGGTTGTCTTTGTCGTGAAACCGGGAATCTATTTCGTACAGCGCTTGTTCGATCTTTCTAATTGTTAATCGCTTGAGGGAATCCAGAGCCACCAAAAGGGAAAAGAAGATTGGTTGCCTGACAAATATACTATCCGAATACACGAAGGGCCGAGTGCTACGATAAAATCGAATAATTGGTCGAATCTCTTGGTCAAATCCTCTTGATTCGGAAATTCTTCATCGTATTTTCCGTAAATGGAGTCGAGTTTTGCGGGGCCAAAATCCGATAATCCCTCCAATAAATTCAACGGGAGGTCAGAAATAAACTGAACCTCGTTCATTCGGGCGATGTCATTTGCTGAGAAAATATCGAAATCACGCCATAGCTGCACCCGTGATGAAGCTTGGGCGAGGCAGAATTGCTTAAACTCACCACTGAAACGTGAGTTTCTTTTCTCCTGAGGATTAAGGTTTTTGCTAACCGAATTGATCCTTCCAAATATATCGATTACATCTTCATCGGTTGCCCCCAGAAGATTGCCGACCGGTATAGCGGTCAATAGGAACGCCTCGCGTTGTGATTGGCTTAGTTCAGAGAAAGTCATTCTGGCGACAACGTGAGGATGGCGGACAGAGAACTCGTCATTGCAAAACTCAAGAATTGACCGAGTCCGCTGTTGTCCATCCACTATCTCTCTGACACTCTTCCCTTTTTCTAGGTCTATAGAATGTCTGATATAGATAGCTGGAATCGGTTTTTTCTCAAGAATAGTATTGATCAGATACGCCTTTTGAGGTCGTGTCCAAATAGAACGACGCTGGTACCAGGGAGCGATGTTTAATTCGTCTGACCTATGCAAATTTAGAATGTCTTGAATTATTAAGGATTGGTATTCGACTCTGTCCATTGGGCGCTCTCACCTAGGCTAGCTTGGTACTTTCTGATTGCTGGTTGACCACGCATTTTACACCAATGGCATGATGACGTGTGCTGTTCCAGGCTCAGTTAACTGCGGATAGAGTCAAAGTCAACGGCCACTTGCCCTGCGCCCCCACATGTATATAATTGCCATAACGGCGGCTGATAAGCCCGCCCGGACCTGTCTGAAATGTTTCAAATGATGGAGGAATAGCCATGGGCGCGACGGAGACAATCGCAAAATGGGTGGTCAACACCAGTTACGAAGACATCCCGCCTGAAGCTATCCGCGTGGCCAACGAGTCGTGCTTCGATCTTTTGGGCGTCATCCTTGCTGGATCGACCGAGCCGGTGGGGGAGATCATCCGGGGTTATGTGGAAGATCAGGGCGCGGCAGCCCAAGCCACGATACTGGCTTCGGGCTTGCAGAGCTCACTGGCCAATACGGCTTTGGCCAACGGCACCATGGGTCACGCCCTGGACTACGACGATTTTGGCGGATTTGGACATCCTACCGTTGCCATCTTCCCAGCATTGCTGGCCATAGGCGAGAACTCCGGCGCTACGGGACGGGACCTCTTGGAGGCCTACGTGGTGGGTTGCGAGGTTGGCCTTGCCCTTTCCTACACCACCAAATATAACCAGATGGACAAGGGATTCCACAGCACGGCCGTCATCGGCCGCCTGGCCTGCGCCGCCGCTTGCGCCAAGCTGATGAAGCTGGACGAACACCAGACCACCATGGCCATGGGAATGGCAGGGTCAATGTCCAGCGGGCTGATCCACAACTTTGGCACCATGACCAAACCATTGCACGCCGGCCTTAGTTGCCGCGACGGCGTCACCGCCGCCCAGTTGGCCCAACGGGGACTGACGTCGGGAGACCAGATAATCGAGCATCCCTTCGGATTCGCCAACACGGTTTTGGGTGAAGGCATCTACGACCTGGACGCCATGGCGGAGAACCTGGGCAAGCCCTTCCGCGTTCAAGACGCCCTGATGATCAAGAAGTATCCCTGCTGCGGCGGCAACCACGCCATGCTGGACAGCCTTTTTGGCCTGATGCGGGACAACAACTTTACCTATGAAGACGTGGAAAGCGCCGAGGTAGACCAGTCGTATCTATCGGTGGTGATGCTGTACCAGGAGCCCGACGACGGCTTGAAGGGGAAGTTCAGCGCCAAGTACAACGTCGCCGCCGCTTTGGTAGATGGCGAGGTGGCCATTGGCACCTTCAAAGAAGACAAGATCGCGGACGGCACGGTTCAGGACATCATGGGAAAGGTCCGAACCCGGGTCATGGCCAAATCCGAAGAGGGTTTGGCCGACCACGGCAAGGGCCTGCCTATCCGGATCACCTTGAAAGATGGCAGGGTCTTGGAGCACACCACATCCCGGAGTAACATCCTGGGCAGCCAGGGGAATCCCTGGGGCTTTGACAGCATCAAAAGTAAATTCCAGGTCAACGCCGGCATGGTCCTGCCTGAGGACGGGGTTGCTCAAGCCGTCGAGACCTGGTCGGATATCACCCAGGTGGAAGACCTCTCCGGCGCTATCAAGAGTACTTTGATAGCCGCAAAGCGGTAGGCGGAAGGTAGATGCTTGACCGGCTGGGCGGCCTCTCCTGGAATGAACCACCCTATATTGGCCGGAGCCGGACTTCAGGAAAAATTTAAATTTCCGTCACAAGGCGGCGTAAGGAGCATCATTTAGATGGCGCACGAAAGTATGCCCAATCCAATGGAAGTTTACGAAAGCGCGGTTAAAGCGTTAGTACCCCTCATGGCAGGAGTCACGGCGGCACAGCTTAGCTCCAGCACTCCCTGCACCGAGTGGAACGTGCAGTCGCTGATCAACCACGCTCTCGCGGTCCAAGCTTTCGGCAACGGCACGCTGTCCAAGGCCAGCTTCGATATGTCCACCATGGGAGTTGTGGACCACGCATTGCCAACCGAGGGCGCGGAGGCAGCATTCAAGTCGATCACCGACACCACCCTGGCCACGCTGAAGAAGTTGAATCTAGAAGATACCGTAGAGACACCCTTCGGTTCCATGCCGGGTGGCAATTTCATCATGGTCCCGATCACCGACATGATCATCCACAAGTGGGACTTGGGCAAGGCTACCGGTCAAAACTCGACCATCGACAATAACCTGGCGGAAGTTGGTATCCAGGTCCTCTCTCACATCGTAGAAGGAGGCCGGGAGCGCGGCGCCTTTGGACCTGCGGTGACGGTGGCGGCAAGCGCCAGCGCCCAGGACCGGTTACTGGGTTTATCCGGCCGCACCCCGTAACAATGGCTTGGCAACCCCAATCGAAACGGCCCTGGAGGTCAGCCGGGGCCGTTTCGATTGCAATTCTCGGGGGGTAAGACAGACTTATGGTTCTATCCGCACCGTGTCGCCGACTTTAATGGCGCCACCGTTGATGACCACCGCCAGCATTCCCCGTTGGTGGTTTAGGCCCTCGCGCAGGCCGGGGCGGATGGCGTCCATCTTGCCGCAGGGCTCGCACTCACCCACCACTTCCATGGTGACCTCGTCTCCGATGAAAAACACCTGTCCCGCTTTGGCTTGGGTCAGGTCTATGCCTTGGGTGGTGATATTCTCTTTGATCAGGCCCGGTTGCAGCTCAAACCGGTCCAGGGTTTCCTTGTCCATGAACAAGACCTGCCGCACGTTGGCGGCGTTGCAACTGCGGTCTCCCTCCAGACCCTTCCCCGAAAGGGCCGTGGCTTCTTGAACCGGGTCCGAGGGGGTCCCCTTAACCCTGGCGATGTGAAGGTTGGTGATGCTGCCCTGCTGCATGGCGGTGGCCTCCCGTGTTGTGCCTGTTTCCCACTTGTGCTAACTTGTCGAAATGTGGTGGCCGGTATCGGACATCCTTGAGATGCGCCCAAATCCCAGTCTGGTAGCTGGCAAGCCGCTTCGATTCAGCGATTGTCAAAAATCGATTATAGCGGGTCTTTGGCCGGAGTGTCACCAGCCCGCCGCAGCCAATTATGGAATCTATAAGCAGGTGATTCGCTATGGACTATAAATTCATAAAGACTGAGATTCGCGACGGGGTGTTGATCCTGACCATGGATGATCCGCCCACCCGCAACGCCATGGGCGCCGATATGGCGGGTGAAATACGGGAAGTCTTGGATGTCTTCGATGGAGACCCCGAACAGCGGGTGCTTTTACTGACGGGCACCGACCCGTCGTTATGCTCCGGGGCCAACGTCCGCGGGTTCAACCAGCGCATTCAAGACCGGGAAGAGAAGGACGCGTCGGGCCCGGCTGCCGAACCGCTGCCTTGGGGACGGATGGAAACCAAGTATGCCCGGCGGCGGGATGGTGAAGGCGGTGCGGCGGTTATCCCACTGAGGATTCATGAACTACAGAAGCCGTCCATCGCCGCGGTAAACGGCCATGCCTATGGCGTCGGCATGGGCACCGCCCTGGCCTGCGACATCCGCATCGCCGGCGCGAGGGCGCCCAATTCTCCGAAGCCTTCGTCCGCATGGGGCTGATCCCCGGCGATGGTAGCTGCTGGCAACTGCCCCGGCTCATCGGCCTGAGCAACACCTTTTTGCTGCAATACACCGGCGACCGGGTCGATGGAACCGAAGCCCACCGCATGGGCATGGTGAGCAAGGTGGTGTCCGACGATCAGTTGCAGGATACGGCCATGGAACTGGCCACCCGGCTGGCCCAGGGACCGACCCAGTCGCTATCAATGATCAAGTACCTGATCCAAAAGAGCCTGGAGACAAATCTTCGGGAGAGCCTGGATATCTCCCACATCGCCCAAGAGCAAGCCCGCACCACCGAAGACCACAAGGAAGCGGTGCAGGCATTCCTGGAGAAGCGCCGGCCGGAGTTCAAGGGGCGGTAGAAGTGGCAAGCATGGGGGAAGAGGCGGGAACGACGCCCAGCGCAGGGTAACGGGCACGCCAAATTGGCCCATGCGCCCCTTGACTGGGTAAATAGCGCGCCCTATAATAATCCGACACACGAGGTGAAGGTATTTATCTGAGGATGCGCGACATCGTAAGGTAAAGATCACGAACAGGGCAACCTGAGCAGCGGCTTGGGGGTAACCCCAGCCGTTTTTTCTTGTGTGGCACCTTAACAACTGAATAAGAAGCAAGATAATCCTGCGATAGAAAAGATCAAGCGCGAGCAAGCGAAAGCTCGCAAAAAGTTTGAAGTTCCTAGCGTGGGTCAAATTAGTAAGGGCTTACGGTGGATGCCTTGGGACCAAGGGCCGATGAAGGGCGCGGTAAGGCTGCGATAAGCCTCGATGAGCCGTCTAACAGGCATAGTCGGGG
>DAOUHE010000071.1:0-2824 GCA_034428715.1 Dehalococcoidia bacterium
TGGACTTGAGGCCGGGCATTCGGGGCGGGCCGCCCGGTTTCGCCTGGCCTTCCAGTTCGGCAACCCGCCGCTCCAACCGCTCAATCACCCGCTGCTGTTCCAGAACGGTGGCCTGCAGTTGGGCGATGAGAACATCGCGACTGGCGGTGGTCAGGTCAATTTCGGTATCCACTCCCTCTATATGACATAACCACCGCCACCCGTGCCAGCGTTCGGCAACCCGCCTTCGGCCAATTTACCTCACCAAGTCTGAACAGTTACCTCGCCTTCGGCCAATTCACCTCACCAAGTCTGAACTGTTACGCGCGAACCGCCCCGGTTGCGCCTTTCAAGGAGCGTTGCTACAATTTACGCGACGCACCGGCGTGGTGTAGTGGTAGCGCATCGGTCTCCAAAACCGAAGGTGTGGGTTCGATTCCTTCCGCCGGTGCCAAGATATTGGCATTTTGAGTAAGAAACCGCCGTCATCGCACGGCGGTTACTACTTTTATTACTACAAATTGATTCGACAATCTGCCCAACCCTGCAAAAAACCCTGCTCAAAATGAGCAGGTTACGGCAAGACGATACCCCAAAGAAAATCAAAGAACGGTCCGCATACCGCCGCTAACACGGTGGCGACGGCTACCGCAACCGCAAACCAATTGCTTTTTATCCAAGTCGGAATCGGTTTAGCCGTTTGTTGGCGGTGGTAATCCATGCCCGCCAAAGTAATCCTGCCGTTTTCGTCTAGGTAGTATGCTCCCTTCAAAAGGTCGCCCGCGACCCATTCTTTCTGCGGCAGGCCCGAGAACCATTCCCACGGGTCAGTAGGGTCGTTTACCCGTTCCCGCAACAGCCGCATAATTTCACAATGAACCGCTTTATCCATGCTTTCCGTTTTCTGCTGTGCCATTCTTTACCCCTTTGCATTATCGAAATTCCAGCGGCCCGGCGTCCTGTAAAAATGAGCACCCCCCCGATGGCTGGCTATCAGTACCGCCGGGGGGGTGCTCGCGTTCCGGAGGAGGAACACCTTTATTCTACAGCAATCTCACGAATCAACCTTGCCATCTTTACTGGGCCGGAGCAGTGGCCGGGTATATTCCAATTCAAGGTTAGTCGGTGGCCGCTGTTCGCGTGAACGCCCGCACATAATGCACACAAGGGCCACCGACCGCATCATTTCGTCGCCGCCGCAGAATGGGCAACTACGCTTGCTAATCATCGTCTGCCAGCACACCAGACGCTGCCGTTGCTTGCTCTAGCGACATACCGCCACCCACCAGCGATTGAAACGCCCGGGCCCGGCCTTGCAAGTCGCTGGCTCTAAGGTCAACCCACCCAACCGTCAAACTGGTGTCTAGTTTGTCCCTGAGTTCGGTAAGCACGATCCGGCCCAATGGCCCGATGGTTCCGAATAGGCACAGCCGCCACGCTTCACGAATTGACGCTGCCGCGCCTACGGTGAATAGGCCCGGCGGTATCCCGCAAGCACTGTAAACCTCTACCTTGATTGACTGCAACAATTCAACCATCGCTGCCGGTGGCGACGGCCCGAAACGCTGTTGTTTGTAATCACCTTGCGGCGACACGCCACCAGTGCCAAACCCTTCCGCAGTAGATTGCACAATCGCCATTCTGCCATTGGCGTTAGGGATAAATGCCTTGAGTTCCGCCACGCTTGCATCATCGCCGTCGGTGTCTGGTAATGGCAGCCAACTACCACGCGGCCCGCTAGATTCGTCGCTCAATGCCTTGACCGCTTCCGCACTGAGTACCCCGGCAAGGGTCGCCACCTGTAGCGGCCCGATCCCACGCCACGGGTTTTCAGGGTCGGCAGCGTAGCGCAGATGCAGCACTGATTCAGCAGGCAAATGAATCGTGATAGTCTCAGATGGCCCGGGCAGGCTCAACTGATATTCCCACCCGTCCGGGTCGGGCCCACCGGCGACATTGTGCGATGCTGCCGGAATCAACCGCAACCGCCCCGATGACGTGTCAATCTGGCATACCAGTTCACCCTTGCGTATCAGGCTCCGGCCAACCATTGTCATAAATTCCGGGGTCAACGCGCTAGTGATAACCTCCGGGCCGTCAACTTCGGCAGCGGCAAACGCCCGGCCTATCAATCCGGCGCACGTTTCCAATGCTGCCGTGGCGTATGGGCTGGCAGGGTTGGCGACCCGGCCTTGTGCTTGCCGCTGAATCGCTTGCACCACCGTATCGGTCAGGCTTGATTCTCGGGTTTCCAATTCTTCAGACACCAACCGCGCAACCTCGGTGGGAATGTCCGTTTTCTGTTGTTGCCACCAACGCATGATTACCTCAATTGCTCTCCGATGGTGCTAACCGCACAGTAACGCCGTTGCGAGTCCGGCAGTTCCACAACTGCGATGATTTTTGCCCCGTCTAGCGTAGGATTATGGCTCAGGTCTAGGTTGCGAAAATCCCGGAGCCTGCCCAGCCATTGATTTTCTTTGTAATCGCGCACGCCATCGCCACTATCTAAATCCCGGTAGTAGCGCAGTTCCAACGGCCCTATCCAGACACGGCGGTTGACCGGCTGACCCGGAATGCCGGAACCGTCAAATTTACGGGTCGGCGTGTAGACACTTAGCGTAGCGGGTCGGTCAAACCTAGCCATATCACAATATCCCGCCGGGTTGTGTCGTTGCGACCCACGCGCCCACGCTGCCAGCCTTATCCCCAATCCACCGAAGATATGAGTGTCGCGGTGTGCTGAAGGGGTAAGAAAGTGCTCCTGTGCTTCGGGGATAATGGCTTTTGAAACAGGAAACCGACCCGAAACAAGGAGCACCCAAAAGATGCTAGCAGATGACCA
>DAOUHE010000072.1:0-2456 GCA_034428715.1 Dehalococcoidia bacterium
CCATAGCTGGGAGTTGAAATAGGCGTGGTCCTCTCTCAAGATCAGGTTGTCCCTCAATGACTTCGTACCGTCCCATTGCTGGCGGTAGTCCCGCCGCCAGTCTTTGGCGCTGATAGAGTCATCAGGGAAGGCTTCCGAGTCTGTTAACTCCCGGTCATCGGAAAACGCATAAGTGCTTGGAGCCGTCCACCAGGTAGGCCACCCGCTTGAAGTCCAGGTGTTCGTTTTATCTGTCGTGCCAACGTCCTCCATGCGGATGGTCAAGGCAGGTGGTGAAGCGTCCTCGATGTCCTCCCGGGTAACTTGTTCCTTCACCATGAAGGCAAGCCCTGCCCGTTCAGCCCGTCGGCCTTCCTTGGCTATCTGGTGATCCGGTAACGGGCTGGAAAGGAACATGGTCAACGATGCTCGGTAATCATCCCCGATCTTCAAGGCAGTCATAAAAACCCGCCGTTCGCCAGTAGTGTTTTTACCCTTCTGGTGAACGTCGGGTTTTTCCCGTAAACGGTCTTCCAACTTCCCGCGGTAAACCTTGGCCGCACCAACCGTTTCAGCAATGGTTGAATCAGCCCCACCGAAGCCGGAGACAACCACCATCTGAGCGGGATCGCCGCGCCAGCACCTTTCGACGTGCAGGAAGTTTTCCCATTCGGCGCACGGCTTGCAGGTCGCAGTATTCCCGCATGGCACCTGATGCCATATTTGTTCTGTCCCGCAAGCCCTCTTGATATTCCGCTTCGGGCGTAGGCATCTGTAGGCCTCATATTGGCGCCGGTTTCGGCCCGGCTTCTGCCAAGTCTCGTCACGGTCCAGGAGTTCCAGCCGGATCAAGGCTTTCAGGTCTTTGGTTTGGAGGTCTGCTATCGAACCTTTCCCTTCCCCGAAAACGTACACGGCGTCAAGGTGCAAATCCATCTTGAGTAGGCCGCGAACCTTCCGCATGGCCTCGCGCCCCACCTTGTCGTTATCGCCACACAAGATCACGGGCAGCCCGGTTTCTTTGGCTAGGGCTACTAGCTCGGTAAAGTCGGCCAAGGGCAGGCTTTGCGCCCCACGCGGCGCGGTGAAGGCAATCACGCCAGACGACGCCAGAAGCGCCGCGTCTTTCTCGCCCTCGCTCAAGGCAATGACTAAGGCGCTGGCCGGGTTAGCCGGATCGAAGCGCCGGAGCTGCCACCCGTCGCCAGTGACGCCGGGGTTACGGCGCTTGTCCGGGTTGCGCCAGTGGCGACCGCGTTGGCCGTCGTCTCTTTGATAGGCGATTCCGGCGCCAGAAGGTGTCCCAATACCCAAAAGATATTCTGCCGCCTGTGTGTGGCTTACAGGCGGCAATGGTTTGGCGCTGATGGTGGGGCGTAGGCGTGGTGGTGGTGGGGTCCAAGGCGACTGGGAGTTGCTTAGGCCGAGTGCGGCCAGAATGTCCGACTGGGCGCATCCATGCGAAAAGCACTTAGCCCAAGCCCTACCGCCAATGTAGCCAACGGCAACGGATCGGTTCTTTCCGTGGTGAACTGGGCATCGGTAGCGCTTGGTTCCTTCGTTGGTTGGGGGAATATAGTGGTTGATCCCTGGTAGTGTGGTATTGTAGTTTGGCATCGCAGAGGTCACGTCTGCGGTGGGTGTTCTCAGGTCCGGCTTGGTTTCAGGTCAAGCCGGGCTTTTTGTGCAACCCCACCTTTGAGATTTATTGCTCCTGAGTCTTACCACATGCCAACAACTCCATCAATGCTTTGTGTCGCGGATCCGTCCAGGCTTTGATCCCCGATGATGCTCCTCCCCCATCTTCGGCAATCTCCGGCCAACTCCGGCCATCTTCGGGCCAATCTTCCGCCGCCACCTGGCGGAACACCTACCCGCCGATCCCGTTTTGTACAATACATACACGGCGACCTACTACCGTGACGCCGGAGATTGATGTGGGAGTCCTGTAGCACCTAATTAGGCACTGGCGGTGTTCAACGGCCAGGTGATGCGCCATATCGGAGAGTCTGCGCCGTGGAAGCGCCTGAACATGGTGGGCTGGCAACTGGAGGTGGCTGGAAACAGCCCTGTTTACGGCCCCGGCTGGGAATTCCCCCTTGTCGTAGCTCAGGGAGTGGCTGGAAAACCCGGTTTATTTCTCCCTGGCAGGACGGTATACTTTTGCCCATTCCAGCCAGGGGTGCAGTGGATGACGCTCTTCCCGCACCCTGGGCTACCAGCCCCGCTACGCAAACCAGCAGGCCCACGCCCGTCGTTGGCGGGGCTCCCGGCTGGAGCGGGACGGTCCGCTGCGGGAGCAGGTTCTCGCCGGTCTGGCGCTGCGATTGCGTTCGTAATGGAGAAGTGCGGAGTGAATCTCATACTGCCTTCGTCATTCTGTCCTACACCGACACCACCGTATCGGTGTCTCCCGCGGCGAAGGCGTTCATGTAGGCGAGAATGAGATCGCGTGTGCGGTAGGAACCGAACGCGGC
>DAOUHE010000073.1:0-25976 GCA_034428715.1 Dehalococcoidia bacterium
GCCGCCGTTCAAGAAGTTCCACTATGTCCCACATACCCAACACCACCGCCACTCGACTTCTCTTACAGAATACCGCAACTCCTCTGAGGGTTTAGCTTTATGTAGTTTTCACCTTGGTATTAGTTTAGGTGCCTACGGCAACGCAGGTCACGGTGCGGACCACACCGGGTACGGTATGGATCTTCTCCGTCACTATATTGCCGACTACTGCCATGTCCGTGCCGCTGATGACGGCGATGATATCGTAGGGACCTGTGACCACGTCCACCGACGTTATACCTTCCAGATTCCTGAGGGTGCTGGCCACGTCACGGGTTTTCCCCACCGCTGTTTCCACCAAAAGGTATGCTTTCGTTCCCATCGCTTCCCCTATGCCAAAACGGTGTCCGCCAAGGCGGGTGTTTCTAAGATCAATTGACCGCCTGGGAGTGGATCCCTCGGGCGGTTTGCCCATTTTACGGCCAGGGTTTAGAGGTGTCAATTGAAGAGACCTGTCCATCAAACCCAGCCTGAAATGGTGGCGTTTTTGGTATCGCCCAGCACAACATTGGATATAATCCCATTATGACATCCGGAACTCCGGCCCCAACGATGGACTTACTTCTCGACGGAGCGGCTCAGCTTGGGATTGCGTTGACCAACCGGCAGTTGGACCAGTTCGCGCTGTATCACCGGGAACTCGTGGAGTGGAACCAGCGGGCAAACCTGACGAACATCACTGGATTTGAAGAAGTCCAGATCAAGCATTTCTTGGACTCGTTGACCGTCGTCCCGGCGGTGGCGGAGGTTCCGCCCGAAGGCCGGTTGTTGGACGTGGGAGCTGGGCCGGGTTGTCCCGGTCTGCCGCTAAAATTGGTGTTCCCAGCAATAAGACTTGCGCTGGCTGAACCCATAGGGAAAAAGACCGCGTTTCTGGAGCACATGGTGGAAGCGCTGGCCATCGACGAAACGCGGGTGTTAAGGGGAAGGGCCGAGGCCCTGGCACACGACCCCGGACTTCGAGAAGGGTTCGACCTGGTCACCGCCCGGGGTTTGGCGCGGATGCCGGTGTTGCTGGAATACACGCTGCCGTTTTGCAGGCTAGGTGGAAAGGTCGTTGCGCTGAAACACGGCGGCACAAGATTTGAGGAGGAACTGGCGTCTGCAGAGCGGGCGCTGATCCTGCTGGGCGGTAGTATCCAACTGGTTTATCAGGTAGATATCGCCGGGCTCACCGACAACCGGGTTGTCGTAGTGGTGGAAAAAACCAAGGCGACACCGAAAGGCTACCCAAGGCGGACGGGCGTCCCTCGTAAAAGTCCCCTTTAGCCGCCAAGGTCAACCGCCCGAAATCCTCCGGTGACCTTCACTTTCACCGGGTATCCGTCCAGATCCAGCGGGATTTGCTCCAGAAGCGATGGAGTTTCCTGGACGACCAGAACCGTAATACAGGGTTGTCCCGCGCGTTCTCCAACGGCAGTCCCCACCACCCCTGGCAGGGCCATCAGGAAGGCGGTATTTTCGGTCAATACCTGTTGGATGGTTTTGCGGCTCATGATTATTGTATAGCACTTATAAAGCCAAAATTAAATGGGCCGCACAGTCGGCCCTTTTAACCTGGTTATTAATACCGGATCATCTTTATTGCATCGGTATATTGGCTGTGACCATCGAACCGCCCGAGATTTGCGGCCCGGGTTTGTACCGGGATCTCTGAATAATACATGGGGCCAGCCTTGGCTGGCCCCATGGGTGCTTGGTGTCGGCTGTTCTTCAGGATTAAGGAATCTGAATTGAATCGCAGGTTTCCAGGTTCTGGCTTTCGTCATAGGGGTGGGTGTGGCTGACCGAGTCCACACATAGGGTGTATGTGTAGGTCGACAGAGGGAACTTCAGTTTGAAGGTCACTGTGCCGCTATCGTTGGTGCTCCCGCTTAGATCCCAACTAGCGCCGGTCCGGCTCAGAGTCGCAGCGACCGTGGCGCTAGATACCCCACCGGACGCGTCCCCTATGGATACCTTGCTAAGCAACTCTCCTCGGCCCTTGGTCTTGAGTACAAAATCGATGGAAGACACCCATATGTCATCCGACCCACTGGGAGGCACCGGCGTGGCCGTTGGCGGAATTGGAGTGGCTGTTGGTGGTACCGGCGTGGGCGTGGGACCAGCGGGATCTCCGGCGCCATCGATGGTTACGCCAAACCGGCTCAACACTGCGTCGATATCATTGGCAATGGCGAATGTTCCAGAGGAGTTCCCGGCAAACAGCAGTCCCACCGGATTTGGGTTTACATCGCCATTATCCGTTACCAGCAGTGAGCCCGAATCGCCTCCCAAGATGAAGGCGGTGTCGTCCTCGACAATCACCTGGCCTACGAAGGTCGCATTGCCCCCGTCGTAACCAATATTTACGGTGGCGTTGATTGCCGTGACCTTACCGTGGGTGTGTTCCGTGGTCCGGCCGTATTTTTGGACCAGCATATTGACTACTGCGTCCGCCGTGGTGGAACTCGGAAGCCCGTATCCTTCGGGCGGCGTGGCATTCCCCAAATCACCGGTGGTCGTTTCTGCCAGGGCTGCGTCGATGGTGTTGTCGCCACCAAAGACGATGGGCTCGAAATCGGAAAGTGAACCGATCTTTGCCGCGGCAATTTCGTCACTGGAGCCGCACCCTCCCGAGGGCATGTCGACCCGGCCGGGCTGCAATATATTGTCACCGATCTCGGCGTCGTTTTCCAAAGCGTAGACGTGGTTGTTGCTCAAGGCGAAGACGTTTCCCTGTAGGTCTATCACCCGCGCCGCAAGTGTGCCCACGGTGCACCACCAGCGGCCTCGATATTTGATCAACCGCTCGTTTCCAGTGGAAATGCCGATGGGAACCGGTCTTGAGAAAGTGTCTTGAGCTGACTGATTGATCTTGTTGGAGAATTCGCTGCTCCCGCTTTTGCCGGGCTCAGCCTTGGGGGGCAGGGCATTTATCCGGCCGGTGACCTGCACTATAACGTCGAAACCTTCGTGTTTCTTGGGGATTCCGGCCACGCCGCTTCGGGCGGTGAAAACTTTCAGGACAGCCGCGCCGTCTTTCAAGCCCACGGCCGTGCCTACAACGTCGCCGTTGGGCAAGACCTGGTCGGTGAGGGTTTTCTGAGCCTTTTTAGCGCCCTCGATTCCGTGGTTCCCGCCGAACACCGGCGACACCGCAAGGGCGCCCACCAGAAATATGGTCAATATCAAAGCCAGAGGTATCAGTCTTTTCATTCCTGGATAATCCTTCAAAATAAGATATTGATCTGATCATTACCCAATCAGGTTATCAAAGCCAGAAATTTAAGGTCAATCGCCAACGATGAATTTAGGTGTGAGTTTGGGGTGAAAAAAGGGCTAGCCATTTGGCGCTGACCTGAAGCAGGCTGCCAGACCGTTGAAACCGTATTCACAGTGGCCCGGATGTTTGATTTTGGACGTACGATTAAACCGTCGCCAGCTGGCACCCCACCCCAAGATTGCGCCCCCTGGCTGCCCTATGTATCATTGACCCGTCTGGGAAACCGTCCAATGCTAGGCCAGATGCCCGGACTTCAGCCAAAACCAGTGGGTTTCTAACTCGGAGGTCTTTTCATGCCGGTCATGGTCACAGGTGGAACTGGTTTTATCGGCAATCGCATCGTCCGCAAATTGGTGGACCGGGGCGAGGAGGTGGTTTGTTTCGACCTGGCTCCTCCCAGGGCAAATCTGCAACCCTATTTGGACCGGATTCAGGTCTACCGGGGCGACATCACCCAGGTGCCTCAGCTATTGGAAGCAGTCAATACCCACGGCGTAGACCGGATCATCCACATGGCCGCCCTGCTGCCGCCGGACACGGAAGAACGTCCCCATTTCGCCATGCAGATCAACATCCAGGGCACCAATAATATCTTCGAGGTAGCTCGCTGGACGGGTATCAAGCGGGTGGTCTACGCCAGCTCCATCGCGGCCTACGGCGTGCAGGAAACCTTTGGCGACCGGCCGGTGAATGAAGAAGACCTGGCCGCGCCGGTAAACGTTTACGGTATGACCAAGGCTGCCAACGACTTCGCCGCCTGGAAATACACCGGTCTTTACGGGTTGGACCTTCGCGGCGTTCGCATTTGCACCGTCTTCGGCCACGGCAGGGTAACCGGAATGACCGGCATCATTGGCGGATTGTTGATGTCGCTGCCCGCCATTGGCCAGCCCATCAGCATGCCCTTCCACCAGGATGAGTTGTCCCCGATGATCCACGCCGAAGACGCCGCTGAGATTTTTGTCAGGGTCGCGCTGGCGGACGGGTTGAAGCACCCTATTTATATCAGCGGTGGGCACCTGTGCAACATTGGCGAGATGGCCGACATCGTCCGCAGCATCATCCCCGATGCTCAGATCTCCACTGGTGACCAGGCGGTGCCCCATATCTACCGCGTGGACAACAGCCGGATGATTGCCGACCTGGGCTACGAGTTGGCGCCCCTGCGGGTGCGTATCCTGGAGCACATCAATGACGCCAGGCAGGAGGCCGGGTTGGAGCCAATTGCGGGATGATTTACATTGATCGTATTTCCCAAATAATGTCATTCTGAGCCTGCCGCAGCGGCGAAGCATCTGGGGTTGGGGACGGCCCGTGCCCACCGGATGCTTCGTCGCTGCGATCCTCAGAATGACAGGGAATGCAAGGGAGTTCCCCGAAACCCCTCTTTCAACTCAACGCTATTTATCTTAAAGAGGAGCCAAGCAATGCCGGACTACCAAGACCTATTCGACCAGGTAGATGCCGCCCAGGACGAGATTCTGGCGTTGGAGCAAGCCCTGGTCAGGATCCCATCGGTGAATACGGGAGTCATGCCCACCGGCAACGAGACTCCGGTGGCCGAGTATGCCCGCGACTGGCTTGACCAAGACGGCATTGTATCTGAGATATTGGAGTCGGCCCCCGGCCGGGGCAACCTGATCTCTGGTCTGGAAGGAAGCTCGGGTAAAGCGGGCTTGTTGTTCATGTCCCATTTGGACGTGGTGCCGGTGGAGGAAGAGGAAAAATGGCGGTTTCCGCCCTTCAGCGCCACCATCGCCGATGGCCGGGTCTATGGCCGCGGCGCCAACGACTGCAAGGCCCTATTGACCTGCCAACTTATGGCCACGCGCTTGCTCAAGCGCAACGGTATCAAGCTCAAGGACAGCTTGATACTGGCCTCCTGCGCCGATGAGGAGCATGGCGGGCGTTACGGCTTTGGCTGGCTGGCCGATAACCACCCCGAGAAACTGGCGGCGCCCCTGGCGGTCAACGAGGGCGGCGGCACACCCATCGAGGCCGCCGGGGCCTTGACCTACATCCTCGGCGTAGGAGAAAAGGGCAGGCTCCAGGTCGAGATAGAGGTCAAGGGGGTGAGCGCCCATGCGTCGACTCCCTGGCAGGGGTCCAACGCGTTGTACCGGCTGGCCCAGATAGTTCAGCGAATCGAACAGTACGAGCCGGAACGGGATACCTCCACCGGCCTGTTCGATTACCTGTCTACTTTCGCCATCGAAGACAAGCCTTCGCCGGAGAACATCGACCAGATCATTGCCGACACCGAGCCGAAAAACCCTCGGTTCGCTTCGATCTTGCGCGCCCTTTCCCGTATGACCGTGACACCCACCATGATTCGAGGCGGCATCAAATCCAACAGCGTGCCTGAGGCCATCAATTTGACCTGCGATGTGCGCACCCTGCCCCATCAGGACGACACCTACGTCCGAGAACAGCTCAACCAGATATTCGAGGGGATACCAGGGGTGGAGTTCGAGATAGACTACATGGCAGTGCCCAACTCTTCGCCCTTTGACACCGACTTCGCCAAGAGGATCCAGGCGGTGACTTCCATGGCCCTGGACCGGGACGACATTCAGTGGGTTCCCGCCATCAGCACCGGGTTCACCGACTCCCGGTTCACCCGTCCGTTGGGGATCATCACCTACGGTTTTTCCGGCTCCCACCCCGACGACGACCCGATGTTGAACAAGAACCACGGGACTGATGAGTCGGTGGGCATCAAGAGCCTGATCAGCGGCACCAAGATCATGCTGGCACTGGCTTGCGACCTTTTGGCCACGGATTAACCAGGGTTGTTGATTCGGTTTTGCGGACGTTCAAGGGTAGGTGAGCACCGGGCCTAACCATGAATAGGCTTTACATCGCATCGCTGATCGGCGTGGCCGTCTTGGCAGGCTGTTCCGTTGCTGGGGACTCCATCCCTACTCCAGCATCGCCAACCAACGCGCCGGCGACCCGAGAGGCACCGAGAGAAATCATCAGCTTGAGCATTTCTCTCTTCTTGCTGGTGGACGATAAAGATGAGCCTGATCCAGATATTTCGACCCATCGCACTGAAGAGGACCTGCGGGAGATCCTAGAGGGCATGAATGACATCTGGGGTCAGGCCGGCATTAGATTAGACTTACAGACCATCGAGACCGTGGAAGTCCCGAAAGCTATTCTTCAAGGGATGTTGGCAGGGAATCTAGAACCCTTCTTTCGTGAGCTAGGCGGCGGTATCGCCCTGCTTCAAACCTTCACGGTCAACGGCTTTTATATCCGCAGATTGGGTGGGCCCAACGGCATCAACCCATTCCAGTCCCGCACCTTCTTCGTCATTGATGAGCCCTCCGTGTTTGACCGCCGGGTCAGCAGCCATGAGGTTGGGCATATCCTTGGGTTGCGTCACGAATTGGGTGACCCCGGCCGTTTGTTGTTCTCCAGAACCAATGGCATGGCCCTCACCGAGAATGAAGCCACCGTTGCCCGGTACTTCGCCCATGGGATGATTCAAGGATCACGATAGCGACGCTGTTTCAATTTCCCTGCTCGACGGTGACTTCTAGTTCAAAGATGTCGGGCTGATTGGTGTTGGAGTCAGCGATGAAAAAGGAGATCAGGTCTTGAGTTCCGTCGCTATCACCAGCCCGGTCAAGGCGCAACCGGAACTGTACGAGAGGGTATGAGTCGTTCAAGGAACTTCGGACGGCATCCGCAAGGTCACATTGGTACGGGCCATCTGACGTTGTAGCTAATTCACAAACAGCACCTCCGGCAATGGGCTTTAGATCCCACAAGTCGGGTGAAAACCGGGAATAACGTACTTCCTCCGCCCTTAATGGGCCCAGATCTTTCAAGGGCATTCCCCGAACCGAGGCATACTCTGAACTAAGCAGGGCGAATACTATCTCGCCCGCAGGCACGGTGCTCAGATCAAAGGTCAGAAAAAGTTGAACCCCGTCGCCATCAGGGAAACCTGGATTTAGGTTATCCCCGGCGAAAAACCCTGTGCCCATGCCGGGGAACCCTCTGGGCGTATGACCTTCCATTCCACCGCCTTGATTCTGTAACAAGATTGCCTTGCTAGCAGATGCCAGACCGGTGGCAATTGGTTCCGGGGTGGCTTGCGGTGAGCTGTCTGCACAGGACAACACCAAAAACAAGACAAGCGTCAAAGAAACCTGGACGGTCCATTTAAGATTTGCCTGGTGCTTCATTGAACCAGACCTACGGAACCAGACCTACCGTTGTCGGGAACTGAGAGTCTGGTTTGCTGGGAATGTTGGTCCCCACTACCACGCTTGACCTGATTTCGATTTTAGATGCCGGCGGCCTTCAGCAAGATTCCAGCCGGGTCCCCGGTCGTTTCGTCCCCGGTCCACGCAACGTATTGGTCGGGGCGCACCAAGATCAGCGGTGACTCGTAGGCTTTGAACTCACCTTGGTAGTCATCACGCACCACCTTCAGTGGCACGCCTAAGGACTGGGCTGCCCGCCGAAACTCCTCTACCATTTGGTCTTGGGCGCTAAAGGCGAGCAACGTATAACCACTGCCCAGTTCCTCGAAGACGTTGGCCCCGGAAGATAGCGGTTGGGGCGCCAAGTGGTGGCCTGGCCGGGCCGCGTAGGAGTGGCTGCCGTTGACGCCACAGGTGGCGCCGGGAGGTCCGAAAATCACCGGCGATCCCTCATAGTGAGGGACATAGGACCCGGGCCGGGCGCTGCCGTCGGTCTCCAACTCTTTCCAGGCCCGTTCAAATTCCGCCCTGTCGCGTTCTGGGCTGTAACGCTCCAGGAAGGCCCGGTCCGAATTGATACCCTCGGCGATTATGCCTTCGCCGGTGCCCACGAACACGGGCTGCCGCTCCTCGCTATAGGAATCCATAAGAGACTCGCCTCCCCAGCCTTCCAGAGCCGCGGCCAATTTCCACCCCAGGTTGGTGATATCTTCCAGCCCTGCATTCAAGCCATGAGCGCCGTAGGGAGGGTGGGTGTGGGCGGCGTCGCCGGCGATGAAAGCCCGGTCCCGACGGTATGTGCTGGCCACCGCCACCCGCAGGTCCCAAAATCCCAAGTGGTCAAAGGTGCATGAGAAGGGGAACCCGGCGGCACGTTGCAGCAGAGCGTCATAGTCGTAATTCTCTGGGGTGGCGTGGTCTGGCACGGGACCGTGGAAAAACCAACCCTCTCCCACGTCGATGCGGCCAAAGAATTGCCAAACCCCCTTCAGATCGGGGTGAAGCGCCCGGTAGGTGGTGCGTTCGGGCAGGCATTTCAACCCCTCGTGGAGTTCGTGGGAGCGGATGACTGCCAAAACCATGCGTTGGTGGAAATCGGTGCCTCCCCGCTCAATGCCGAATTGCTCCCGTACCGTTGAGCGCGGGCCGTCGCAACCTACCACGTATTCTGCCCCCAAAACTTTTTCCCCGACCCCATTCCCCTCAACGATCTTGACCGTGACGCCGTGGTCATCCTGCTGGACGGTTTCCGCCGACCAGCCGAAAAAGCCAGCGATATGGGGGAAATCGGTCATACGTCTTCGGAGCACTTCCTCAGTCAGATATTGGGGCAAACGCTCGTTGGCCTGATAGTAATAAGACCTGACCGCCTCACGGCCCGCGGGGGTGTACCAGTACTCGCTCATCAGGTCGCCGTAGGTGGTGATGCCGCCTATGGGATAACCGTTAGGCAACAGCCGGGCCGCTCGCAGCTCATCGTCGACGCCCCAGAAGTAAAAATGCTCCAGGCTTCGCTGGGTGAGGTTTTGTCCCTTGGGAATCTGTTGGGGTATCAGATGCCGCTCCACCAGCGCGCAGGTGATGCCCCGAACCCCCAGATCCACGGCTAGGGCCACTCCCACGGGCCCTCCTCCAACGATGATCACTTGGTAGCGTTGTTCCATATCAGTCCTACGCGCGGGCCACCCAGGAAAGCTGGCAAAGGCATTTTAGGCCAACCAAACGGGGGATATGCCAGCGGCATTCACGTTAAAACTTCAGCCCAACTCGACGTAGCCCGGCCAATCGTCAAGGAATCAGGAGTTGAACGAAAGGCCGTTACCGGCGCCAGTAGGTTCTGGGAGTATAGCGAATGGGACCGGTGAAACCCACTCACCGGTGTGGTCGCGATAGCAGTGGTTGCGATAGTCTTGTTCACGACCGCCAGATAGACGACGGCTACCGGTCGGTCTGGCAAAGCATTTCGGAGGTCGGATCTCCAGCAAGCCGATGTCCGGTTTCGTTCCAGTGTCCGCCTCCCAAGCCTTCACCTTCGAAACCGTGTAAGTAGGTCCGATGTTCTGCCGCATATCTCATGAATTCTGGAGCCAGGATCAAAGCCGGGAATCCCTCGCGTTCCCCCAGGTTCGCAATCGCTGTTTCCTGCCCCATGTCAACTTTTTTAAGGATTTCATCAACCGCCTCAACGGTGGTCGTTTGCCAGCCCATTTTAATTTCCGGGCGGAACATGGGGCCGGTGGTCACGTAGATGAGCGCAAACTTAGCTCCGCGTTCGTTCACTTCCCGGTTCATGGTGGCAATCAACTCTTCAGTGAGCAACGAGGCAGGATTTTTGGCTTGGCTGGCCAACGAATCTTGATTCCGCGGGTCAGTTTGGAGAGGTCGAGGCGTCTTTTTTTCAATCGGCGGACCCTGGGGCTCCTCCGCCGCTAGAACCACGGGTGTGGCCAAAAATGGGACCTTGGAGCGAAGTTGCCCGATCAGCGCCTTGTTTTTGTTAACGATCTGCAATACACGGGAATGATTCACGGCATAGTAGGATAATCTGCCTTTCTTCGACCGTCGGAATTTGTAGTCCGGGTCCTCGCGGAACGAGTTGTCCAGCACCAAGTTGCCGTCTTCCAGTTGGAAATAAGGCCGGGCCTTGGTTCTTTTATAATTGTCGCTATAGTCGTTTCGATAAAACGCCAGCAATACGATATCTGGGGAATAATCCCAGGCAAAACGGCGTAGAGTGATCAACTCCTGCCCAGTGCCGTAGTCGCTTACGCCGAAATTGATGACCTCCACATCTTGGCCGCCCCACGCTTCGCATCCCGCTAGGCCGTTCTCCATCACGGCCCAAAAGGCGTCTTCCGCCGCCACGTGTTGAGCTTCGGTAAAAGAGTCACCTAACACCGCGATACGGATGGTGTTCTCAGGTTTTGATTTGGTGTGCTCCCGGTCCCGCAGGCCCTCACTGTTGGTTCGAACTATGGCGTGGCCTTCCTGGGTGCCCCTGGTCGTTACTCCGGGGCGCAGGGACCACCCTCGATATTCATCCGCCACGTACAAGACATGGGCCTCGACACCGGCGATACGGAGTCCTACCTCTACCACTATCAGTGCAAAGATCAGGCCGGCTGACATCAAAGCCAGCCGCAGCATGATTTTCGTCAGAAGAGGGTGTAAATGAATGGTCCTACTCCTGAAGCCGAGGCGAATCCGATGAGTAGCCCCATCAGCAACAGGGCGGCCACCATGGGCATTATCCACCACATTTTGAGCCGCCAAAGGAAACCCATCAGTTCTCCGGCGACGCCAAGTCTTCCAGCCATATCTCGCATCAGTTGCATCTAGTCACCTGTTTTTGCCATCATGCCGCCTGCTTTTCACGGATCGCGGCCTCTCTGGATCAGGGCTTGTCTACCAGAAAGTTGCCTATGACCAAGTTGTCTATCCCACTATTCTCGAAAGTGTTCAAAGCGTCCGCTGGGCTGTTCACTATGGGCTCGCCCCTCACGTTGAACGAAGTGTTCAACAGGACCGGCACGCCCGTCGCGTTGCCGAAACAATCGATCAACCGGTGATAAAATGGGCTCGTCTCCCGGTGCACCGTCTGGATCCGGGCGGTCCCCAGGTGGTTTACCGCGGGGATCGCTTCTTGCTTATCGTCTAGCACCGGCACCACCATGAGCATGAACCGGACCGGCATATTGTTCTTCGCGTCGGGCAGGTCGAAATAGCTTTCCGACGCCTCCACCAGAACGGCCGGGGCGAAGGGCCGGAACGGCTCTCGGAACTTGATCTTGGTATTGACGATGTCCATGGTCTCAGCCTGCCGGGGATCGGCCAGGATACTGTGGTTGCCCAGCGCTCTTGGGCCCCATTCGGCTCGCCCCTGAAAAAGGCCTATCACTTTACCGGAGGTCAAGCGCTCAACGGCCATTTCTGCGAGCTTGGACTCGTCGTCGATATATTGAGCTTTCAGACCACGTTCATCCAAGGTGGAGCGGATCTCACCGTCATTGTACGCCTGGCCCCAGTAGGCGTGGTCCATCACGAAACGCTGGGTGTTTCCTAGGGCGGTATGCCAGGCGTAGAGGGCGGCTCCCAAAGCCCCTCCGCCGTCTCCCGCCGACGGTTGGATGTACAATTCCTCAAAGGGCGTATCCCGCAAGATTCGCGCATTGGCGACGGAGTTCAGGGCGACGCCGCCGGCCAAGTAGAGGCGGGAAAGACCCGTTCTGCGGTGAAGCGCCCTGGCCAGCATCACGATCATATCTTCAGTCACCGCTTGGATGCTGGCGGCGATATCAGCATAATGCTGATTATAGTCGCACATCTCGTCAAAGTTGCGGGGTTTATCGCCATAGTAGGAAGCGTAGCCGCTGGTTTTGGTGAAGAATGGCGTTTCGGCATCTCTTGCTTTGCCAAACAACTCAGTGAACTTACGGGTATAAGAATCCTTGGTGGAATAGTGTATAGAGAAGTATTGAGGGTCTAGCCCAAAGGCGCCATCGTCGCTTTGTTGTACCACTTGCCACACAAGGTCCATGTATTTTGGGACCCCATAGGGGGCCATCCCCATGACCTTGTATTCACCCTCGTTGACCTCAAACCCCAAGAACGCCGTAAATGCGCTGTAAAGCAATCCTATCGAGTGGGGGAAGCGCAATTCATGGGTCAGGGTCAGATCGTTTCCTTTACCCACTCCCATGGTCGTAGTGCTCCACTCGCCCACGCCATCAAAGGTGAGGACCGCGGCTTCGTCGAACGGGGAGCAGAAATAGGCGCTGGCGGCATGGGACAGATGATGATCAGAAAATAGTATGTTCTTTGGGTCTATCCCAACGGATTTGGTGATCAAATTTTTGACCCATAGCTTGTCAGCGAGCCAGGTCCGCATACTTTGTACGAACATCCAATGGGTCTTGGGAAAACCTTGTAATGAGGTGCGCAGCAGGCGGTCGAATTTTACGAACGGTTTCTCGAAGAACACCACATAATCCAGGTCTTTACCGGTGATATTCCTCTGGTCCAGGCAGAAGCGGATAGCGTTATCGGGAAACTCGAAATCGTGTTTCTTGCGGGTGAAACGCTCCTCTTCGGCCGCCGCTACAAGCACGCCGTCTTCCAAAAGAGCGACCGCCGCGTCGTGGAAGTAACAGGAGATCCCGAGAATACGCATCGGTGTCCTTTAGACTATCCCTGCCGTCGCATTGACTCTAAGACATCTGTTTTCGGGTCCAGCGGAGTCCAGCGGGCATGGCCAAAATTCCGCAGGGAAAGAGGGTCAGAGAAGATCTTGAAAGGCACGGCTATCAAGAACAACACCGTCCAATACATCAGGGTGAGGAAGATGGTCATCTGAATGTTGCCGATCACTTCGGCAATCTTGAGCCATCGTTTCCATGCCTTTCCCAGGAGGTTTAACATATTCTATCTATTCTACGCCTATCCCGTTTCGATCTTGATACAGAAATAAATCCGTTTGGGTCATTAAACCTGAATTCGCCAAATAAAACGAATCTCTCGATAAATAGGGCTCACTTGATATTGCGAACTAGAGGATCGCGATCTGAGGGCACTGAGGGCACAGCCCACTCCTATCGGACAGCCATTCCCTGGTCAACCGTAAGACTCAAGTATCGCATGCCAATGTTGGCAGTACAGGCGGCTTGACGGCGCTTCCCCAAAACACCCTATAACGCTCGCCAATACCTCAGGCCTGATTCCCTGATCACCCGGCCGAAACCGCTGTGATGACAGATGGCGATGGCGGCGTTCTCTGACTCCGCCCGGTCCAACATTTCCCGCCGGGTTTGGCCAGCCTGGTTAGGGTCCGCATCGTAGTGGAATACCCATTCGGTCTCGGTAACCTGGGCCGGGCTGTGAAACACGTCTCCCATCATAAACGCCTTTTCGCCAGCCGAGTTGACCATCAGGCTCAGAGAACCGGGAGTATGGCCTGGTGTGGGAATGGCGGTGAGCTCGCCGGTGAGCTCTGTTTCGCCTGGTACCAGGTCCAAGACGCCCAGCCGGCGCAGCGGGGCCACCATTTCGGCCCACCAGCTATAGCCGAAGATCTCCGAGTCTCGGGGCGTATTGAAGGCGGTCCAATCGGCCTCGTGGGCGATGTAGCGGGCGTTGGTAAATGTCGGCGACTCACCGTCACCATTCCGGGTCATGTTCCAACCCACGTGGTCGGGATGCAGATGGGTCAAAAATACGGTGTCTATGTCGCCCGCCTTAAATCCGGCCGCCTGTAGCTGGGTCAAAAGCAACCCATCTGTACCGCCGCCGATATTGGCCACCACGGCGGGGTTGGAGCTGGCGGTGCCTAGACCCGTGTCGATCAGCAACGTTCGGCCTTGAGAACGGACCAGATAGCATTCGAAGTGGACCCTAAAGCTGGCGGACCCGGTATAAGCCTCAGGGTACCGTTCTTGATAGGGGGCCCAGGAATCCAGTGAAACGTCCGGGAAGGCTCCATTTAACGGCATGGCGACTTCAGCGTCGTGGAGGACCGTGATCTCAACGTTTCCAATGGTCAAAGTGCTGTGAGGCAAATCATAACTCCTAGCGGCAGGGCGGCCTTCAAATCACAGCTGTAAAATCCCCGGCGGCTTGCCCGGGGAGACAGTTCTAGTCTACCCGGATTATGTAGGGTTTGTCCCCACAGCGCAATGAAGCGGCTCTGCGATCAAGAATGTGCCCTCGGCCTCGGCCTGGCCAACCACGCTCCGCCATTTAGTTTCCTCCTCGGGACTAAGAACGGGAAGGATTTGACTTTGGATTAACCGGCCCTGTAACCCATATGGATTCTCTGTAGCCATATGGGGATACTTTTTCACCGGGTGTAGCCCCGCCCGGTGGAAACGTTGGTAGAGACTGGCATCGGCGCATCCATCACCCGCGACGCTCGCCCGTGGTGCGCCCTCTAATTCGCCTTGAGCTCGGGGCTCAGGGGCAGGTTAACCAACAGCGGCCGGTCCTCGGCCCTTTCTATGACCCCGGCTCTTCCACCAGATTTGGTTACTCGGACCATCTCCGCCAGCATCCGGTCTGCGTCCACAAACCCCGAAACCAATACTGCAAAAGCTACATCAAAGTTGCTATCAGGAAACGGCAGCGATTCTCCTGATCCCTCTTTGAACTCAACGGCCTGCTGCAGCCCTTCGTTTCTTGCCAGGGCAATTCCCTCGCTTATCAGGTAGGGATTGAGCTCCACCCCGGTGATCTGATTCGCGCCCTGAGCGCGGCGCGCCAGCCAACGGTCGAGCGCTTCCACTCCAGTCGGCCCCAATCCTGGCCCCGAAGTGGGCCTTTTGGATGCCCAGGTGCTGGAGTAGCTCAAGGATGCTTTCCTCAACGGGGATTGCCATTTCCGCAGACATTCGCACAACTCCTATGCCGGCTTCCGAGCCACCATGATGCTGTTCCCATCGCGAAACGTGACCAGCTCAGTCCCTTCGAAGCCTGCGGCGGCCAGCCATTCCCTCCGCTCTTGTTCTGTCCTGGCCTGTCCTTGGTCAAACACATTGATGAACCACAGATTTTGCCGGATTGTCTCAGGCGGACCCAGGTGCGAATCGTCGAGGGTACCATTGTCATATATGTATATCGTACCGCCTGGTTCCATGGCCTGGCTTACATTCTTCAATGCGCGTTGTGCATCGTCCCGCGAAACCACAGGAATGAACCTACTCATTACCGCTATGTCGAAGGAACCGTCCAGTGTCCCGACGACGACATCCGCTGCCACTACCTCGACGCGGTCGGCTACACCAGCCTCCTGTACCAAGCGTTGAGTGATCGGGGTGACGGTGGGTAGGTCTACGACCGTCGCACGAAGTTGCGGGCAGGCCTTGGCGATGGCGATGGGCACACCGCCGGTTCCCCCGGCAACATCGATGAGCCGACGGCTCGAAGAGAAATTGTATTCTGCCAGCAATCTTCGTCCTGTGTTGAGTGTGTTCAGGTGAAAACTGTGGTAATGCTTTCCCAACTCCTCTTCCGACATGGCAGCGTAATCGACTTCGGCTTGGGCTGATCCGGTCCGAATCGACTCGGCGGTTTTCCAGACAGCGTTCCATTGCTCAGAGAATGCTTCGTAGCCCGAGCCCAAGTAGCTGGAATTGCCCTTAACAAGATAATGGTTGGCTTCGGGACTGTTGGAAAAAGTTTCGCCCATTTCCGTCAACAGCCCGGTCTCTACCAGGATGTACATGAGAGGCCCGAGTTTGTCAGGATCGACGCCGAGAGACCCGGCTACCTGTTCGACGGTCTGGGGCCCGTCACCTAAGGGCGTAAACAGGTCAAGCTGGATTCCGGCCAGCAGCGCGAAAGACGGATATAGTGCCGTTCTGAGTCTCCAAATGGTTTCCGGCTGGGGTAAGGGGTTGGTCATTTTGATGTCTCCTGGAATCGCGCCAGTCAGTGCTAGATGGATCAGCCATTGGCCGAGGGTGGCTGCTCATCCTGAGCCGGCGCCAAAGATGCCGCTGAGTGTAATCCGGCGCATCGGGCAAATCAACCTCTCACCATCGCTTAGGGGCATAATTTTTAGACGTGGCAATGGGGCGAAATAAGAAACCCAACTTAGTCCCCCTTTATCAAAGGGGGTTGGGGGATTTCCACGCTGAAAATAAGCCGCTAGAGCCAGGAGAATCCGATCGATTACATGCCACGCAGGCACGCCTGCGGGTTAGAAGCTTCTACCAGAGACGCACCCTTTGCTGGAGCCGCCTGAGGTCAGCGTAGATCCTTCTCCTTTTAGCTTTTGTCGCGTGGAGAGAGGACTCGGGCGGCGTTAGGACGAACCAGTATCAAAACCCTGCCAGTAACGGCGGCCTTCGAAACGAACGATCTTCCCGAATCCGGGCGCCGGGAAATGGCACGCTGCTACTGTGAGGTCTTCCCGTTCCAACCGGCCGAAAAATTCCCGGCGGGTCTGGTTTGCCAGCGGCTGATCCAGTTCAAACGCGAAGCGCCAGTCGTTCTCGGTGACTTGAGCTGGATGAATGGCCACATCCCCCATGATCACGGCGCGTTCTCCACCAGAATTGATAAGGAGGCTCATGTGACCCGGTGTGTGGCCCGGAGTAGGTATCGCGGTTACCTCGCTGGTCAGAGCCTGCTCCCCGGTTATGAGATCTAGAACCCCTAAGCCCTCAAGGGGCGCCAGCGTCTCGTCCCAAAAACTGAAAGGAAAAATGTCTTGGACCTCTTTGCTGCCAAAGGCGTCCCAGTCGGCTTGGTGCACCACATATCTGGCCCCGGAGAATGTGGCCCTGATCCTGCCTCCTTCCTGGCTCAGGTTAGAGCCCACGTGGTCCGGATGGAGATGGGTGAAGAAAACGGTGTTCACATCTCCAGGTGCTACTCCGGCTGATTGCAACTCGGCCAGCAGTTTGCCATCCACACCGTTGTTGAGGTTGGCTACCATGCCTGGATTGCTGGTGCTGCTACCAATTCCGGAGTTCACCAGCAGAATTTGACCTTGGGACCGTATCAAATACCCGCCCCAATGAGAATGTCAGGTAGTGGGGCCGCCGAACACTTCAGGGTAGCGCTCTTGGTACGGCGCCCAAGCCTCTGCCGGAACGATCGGGAATATGTCGGTCAAGGGGAAAGCGAATTCTACTTAGCCGTCATCTATAGCCAAGATTTCGACGTTTCCTACGGACGGCGTGCCTTCAGCGATGGTTACCCTCGCTGCCATTATTGATTAATAGGCTTGGTTCTTGCTGGCTTGTACTGGACATGGCGCCCTGACCCCTCTAAACGCACTCTCGGGCATCGTCCGAATGGAACCATCAAGGTCAGAAGGATTTCCCATATTGCGCCACTCCGCAGGCTGCCCCTGATTCCGATGAGTGTAACTCGACGAAACGAGCGAATCAACCGGCTAAAGCCGGTGGGGAAAACTATGTAGCGCAGTTCTTAACAAATATTTTCGTTGGAAGTACTTCCCGGTCAGTAGTTTGGTGCGGTTACTCTTGCCAATCCGGCCAAATAAGAAATCCCCCTTAGTCACCCTTGCAAGGGGGGAGATTTGGCCCCCCTTTTGTAAAGGGGGGTTGGGGGGATTTCCTCCGTTGTAATCAACCGGCAAGGATCAGGAGAACTAAGTCCATACACCTAACCGTGGCTGACCAGGCCCTCGTCGACCATGGCTTTGACCGCGCCGTCGAAGATCTCCAGGCTAAGGTCTATGTCGGCGTCGGTGTGGACGCCGGATAGCACTCCGCTGCTGCGGGACATAAGGTCCACGCCCCTGACCTGTAGGGCCTGCCGGAACGCCGTCTGGGTTTCCGCCGGCTGGTTCTTCAGGGCGTTGGCGTCCAGCCCCTCGATGGACCGGCCGCCGAAGAACACGTGGAAGGTGGAAGATTCGCCGTAGACGGCGGCTTCAACCTCGTAACGTCCCATGATCTCTCGCAGGCCAACCCGAATGCGCTCGGCCATGCGGTCGGCCTGGTCCTGAAGCTCTCCCGTTGCCACCAGTTTCAGAGCCGCGTTTCCGGTAGCCGCAGCGTAGGGATTGGCGTTGAAGGTGCCGCCATGCAAAACCCGTTGGAAACGGTCGTGGTGGCTGTCTCCCGTCTGCTCCATCACCGCCATCACCTCGGCTCGGCCGGCCACCGCCCCGCCGGGCATGCCGCCGGTGAGGATCTTGGCCATGGTGCAAAGGTCTGGGGTGACACCTATCTTCTGTTGCAGCCCGCCCGGGCTCCAGCGGAAGCCGGTTATGACCTCGTCCAGGATCATGACCACGCCGTGTTGCTCGGTAAGCCGCCTGACTCCTTCAATGAAGCCCGGCTGCAGGGGCACGGTGCCGTAGGATGCGCCGCTGCCTTCGGTGATGACCCCGGCGATGTCCGAGTTGGCGTTCAGCGTGCGTTCCAGGGCTTCCAGGTCCGGCGGCAAGACGATGACCGAGTCGATGGTGCCCTGGGGGATACCAATGGAAGCTGGAACGTCGAAGGGCGGAAGGTTGCCGGGCATGACGTAGTCGTGCCAACCGTGGTAATGAGACTCCCAGCGGATGATCTTTTCCTTACCGGTGAACGCTCGGGCGACCCGCATGGCAAGCATGGTGGACTCGGCGCCGGAGCCTACGAAGCGCACCCGGTCGGCGCAGGGCATCAGGTCAATGATCCGCTCGCCCCATTCCAGCACTGCCTCCACCGGGCCGCCGAAGTGGGAGCCCGAGGGCGCGGTCTGGATTAAAGCTTCTACTATATCGGGATGGGCGTGGCCCGTAAGCAACGACGCCGAACCCATGCCATAATCGATGTATTCGTTGCCGTCCACGTCCCATTTTCGGGGGCCTTGGCCGCGGGCGATGCTCAGGGGGAATGGAGCGGCCACGTAGCCGTCATGCCCGCCGCCGCCGGAAGGGAACAGTTCTTTGAACCTGGGGTATAGCTCCGCTGATTTGGGGCTTCTGCGAACATATGCTTCCCGGATGGTCTCAGCCATGATCTCCTCCTCGCGGTTTTAAGTTGGTCATTTGAACTTGAGTCCAAGCCCCCTGCAATGTCTTTCTGAGCCAGCCGCAGCGGCGAAGAATCTGGGGAGGGGCTACCCCTATGACCACCAGATTCTTCGCTGCGCCCAGAATAAAACACCGGGTGCTGATATCGTGACTAGGCCTCGTATACCGTCTTTCCGCCGACCACCGTCCTTTCGACCTTGATGTCTTTGATCTCGAATGGGTCGATCTGCACCGGGTCAGCCTCCAGCACCACCAGATCGGCCAGCTTTCCGACCTCAATGGACCCTTTAAGGTTTTCCTCGAACGAGGCGTAGGCTCCGTGCATAGTATATATCCTTAACGCCTCCTCCACCGAGATCTTTTGGTTCGGCCCCCACAGCTTGCCGTCGCTGTCGGTCCTGGTCACGCAGCTCTGGATGCCCATCAACGGCTGGTAGGGTCCGGGAGGGTAGTCGGTGGCGCCGGTGGCTGTGATCCCGTAATCAAGGAAAGAACGCTGGGCAAACATCCATTGCAGGCGGCGCTCGCCATAGAATTGCATTTTTTCTCCGTGGTAGAACACGTAGGTGCAGAACGGAGTAGCCACCGTTCCCAGTTCCTTCATTTGGCGCAGGATGCCCGGATTCACCAGGGTGCAGTGCTCGATGCGGTGGCGTGGGTCGTTCCTGGGAAATGCGGCCTGGGCCTTGGCATATGCGTTGAGGACCATTTCGATGGCGGTGTCGCCGTTGGCGTGGACCGCCACCTGAAACCCGGCCTTGTGGATATCCATGACCAGCGGCTCGATCTCGTCAACATCCATGGCCAGGATACCGCAGTCGTCCTCGCTGCCCTCGTAAGGCTCGGATAGATAGGCAGTGCGGGTGGCGATGGCGCCGTCGGCCACCATCTTGATGCCGCCCAGCCGCAGCATGTCGTCGCCGAAGCCGGTCTTGAGCCCGGCGTCCCGGAGCGCGGGGAAGTAGGGATGGAACATCAGCATGTACACCCGCAGGCTCAATTCACCGGCGTCCTTACCCTCCTGGTAGGTGAACAGCTCGTCGGCCGTGACCCTGGCGTCGTGGACGCTGGTCAAGCCCACCCTGGTCAGCATATCGCAGATGCGCCGCAGTCCTTCCCTTCGGTCCGAAGGCCTGGCCTCGGGAAGCAATCCGAAGCGTATGGCGTCGCCGGCCCTTTCGAATACCACGCCGTCCAGTTCCCCGGTGGCCGGGTCCCTGCCGTAGCGCCCACCCGGTGGGTCCGGCGTGTCCTTGGTGACGCCCGCCATCTCTAAGGCCTTGCTGTTGACGCCGAAGACGTGGCCCGCCCGGTGGGCCACGAAAATCGGATGCTGGGTACTGACGGTGTCCAGGTCGTGGCGGGTTAGAAACCGCCGCTCGATGGTTTTGGTGTCGTCGTACAAAAAGCCGCGCACCCATTCCCCAGTTGGAGTGGCGTTGGCCTGCTCTCGCAACGCGTTTTGGACCGCCGCAACTGTGAGCAGGTCGCAGGCTGCCTCGATGACGTGACGTATGCCGCTATTGAGGACGTGGATGTGGGCGTCAATGAAGCCGGGCAAAACCGTGCTGTGGCCCAGGTCGATGACCCTGGTATCGGGACCGATGAGGCCCGCCACGTCGTCGTGGTCCCCCACCGCCAGGAACCTGCCGTGGCCCATGGCCACCGCCTGGGCCCGGGGACGCCGCGGGTCCATGGTGATGATGTTGGCGTTTTGGATAACCGTCTCAGCCCTGTAGTTGCTGGTCATGTTCCACCTTTCCCAATTCCAATTGAAGCCGCCCCGCTTCCCACCAAGCCAATTGGAGCCGGCCCCCTCCCCAATGTCATTCTGAGCCAGCCGCAGCGGCGAGGAATCTAATGTCGTTGGTCAAGTTTGCCGTGGATCGCCGCCAACCATCTTAGATTCCTCGCTGTGCTCGGAATGACATGCTTTAGATTACATTCGAGGCTAGACATACCCCTGATATAGCTTACTCTCAGACAAGTCCACCACCTGGAATCCCAAGCCGGTACGGCGGGCGGATGCCTCACCCTCCCTGGTTACTAGCAGTGTACCGCCTTGGCCCAGGGATCGACCATCTTTCATGACCAGATCACCTGCCACCAGACTCATGACGGCGGCGCCGGTGGCCGGATCGACCACGGTCATGTCGGCGTCGGCGCCGGGGGAGAGGTGGCCCTTGGTGGTCAGGCCGAACATTCGGGAGGGGTTCCACGACAGTTTGGCCGACATTTCCAGCGGGGTAAGGGCCTCCAGCTGGGTCATGGCCCAGGTGCGCTGAACGGATATATTCCGGGGCAGATAGCCGCCATCGGTGGACACCGCGTCGATGATGAATTCGCCGGACTCGTCTTTGGCCACCGCCAGGTTGAAGGCGGTCTGGGGCACTCCCACCGGGAAGCTGACCGTCACCTCGGTGCGCGTGGCCTCCCATTCGGCAACGGCCTCGTCACCAGAGATCAGGGCCGCCCGGCCGTCCCTTTCCGTCACCACCGAGGCGTAGCCGTCCTGCATCGCTTCGCGTAGTCCGGTCCGGGTCAGTGGATAATTCTTCATCAGCAGGCAGTTGCGGGTCACGAAATCGGCGACGTCATCCCCATTGCACTGGCCGCTGGTGGCGTTGGGGACGGCTAGATGCACCTCTGACACCAGTTGGTCTTTCATGTTTGACAGCATTTCCAGGGCTTCGTTGCATTCGTCTCCGGCGGGCAGGATCATTCCCCGGCAGTAGGCGTTTACGTGGGCCACGTGGAGCCTGCCGTTGCCCACCAGATCCGGGACCTCCCGCAGGCCTTCCAAGTTGCTGGAGGTTGCTCTTGTGCCGCAGTGTAAAGCAACGTAGGCGCCGGACTGGTTGCAGACCTCAATGGCTCTGGCCGTTGCCTCCGGCGTCATGGGATTGTGTCCGCCTATGCACTTAAGCCCCAAGCTCCCTTCACCCAGGGCCCGCCGCAATGTATCCCGCAATACGTCCGCCGAGGGGTTGTCATCGGGAACGGTGACGCCGGGGTCCAAGACATAGAGGCTGCCGATGTTCAGGCCTGCTCCCATGGCCTGCATGCCTGGAATGATCCCAGCCATGGCTCCGGCAAAGTCGATGGCAGTGGTCACCCCCGCCTCGGCCATCTGCCTGTAACCGAGGGAGTGCATCTTATTTCCACCGGTCGTTGCCACGTGGACATGGGAATCAATGACGCCGGGCAATATCCACCGGCCGGACATGTCTAATATTTCATCGGCCTGCCCGGTATCAAGCTCGTTTTCGACTTCTAATACATGCCCCGACGAGATGCCAATGTCAAAAAGGCCGTCTATGCCGTTGGCCGGGTCCAACACCCGTCCGCCTTTGAGGATCAGATCGTATTTGCTCAAACTTTCACGCTGTTGGTTGGATTTCACGGCTAAGTTCTACGTTAGATTATCAGCCAGGACGTGGGCCAGATCTCCGGATCAAATGGGAGGCTCCGGATTGACCGTACCGGCGTCCTCCCGCCAAGGCATCACTGGCGATTCCACGCCGGCTGGCGCAGGGGCTCCGGCAGCGACCAGCGAAGGCGCGGCCATCGGAATGCCGCTGACCACCGTGCCGTCGCTGAGGACCATGCCATCCTGGCAGTGGCACTCTATTCGCCCGGCGCCGAATTGCTCCAAGTACAATTGTGAATAAAGCCCTCTTTGGCCAAGCAATTCTGTGTGGGAGCCTTGCTCCACGATTTTGCCCTGGTCCACCACGTAGATGATGTCGGCGGAAAGAATGGTTGATAGCCGGTGGGCGATGACCAGGGTGGTGCGGCCTTTCATCAACGGTTCTAACGCCGCTTGGACGTAGCGTTCGCTGGCAGTGTCCAGGGCCGACGTGGCCTCGTCAAGGATCAAGATGCGGGGTTGGTGAAGCATCACCCGGGCAATGGCCAGACGCTGCCGTTCTCCGCCGGACAGGCGAAATCCGCGTTCGCCTACGATTGTGTCGTACTTTTCGGGGAACTCCATGATGCGGCCGTGGATGTGGGCCGCCACCGCCGCCGCCTCGATCTCTTCCTGGCTGGCTTCGGGCTTGCCGTACAACATGTTCTGGCGCAGGCTGGCGTGAAAAAGGTAGCTCTCCTGGGTGACGTACCCCACCAGTCTGGATAGGGATGCGATGCTGACCTGCCGGACATCGGTCCCGTCGATGCTGACCGTTCCCTCGGTGGCGTCGTACAGCCGGGGAATCAGGTAGGCAATGGTGGTTTTCCCGGCCCCGCTGGGCCCCACGAAGGCGGCCATCTTCCCCGCCGGTATCTCCAGGTCTATGCCGTCTAGGGCCCAACTTTCCGTCGCAAAACCACCCACGGTCAAACTCCCTGGGGCGCCATCATCCGAAGTTCGATCTAAAAGCTCTTCCGCGGTTTCCCCGTAGTTGACACGCACCCCCTGGAATCTAACGGCCCCGGACACATTCTCAGGCTGGAGGGTCAACGCATTAGGAGCGTCAACGATCTCCTGCTTAAGGTCCAGGTAGCCAAATATACGGTCGAAAAGGGCCATTGAAGACTGGAGCTCCACTGAGACTTCCAGAAGGCGGCCTATCGGGAAGTACAGCCGGCTTTGCAGCGTGGTGAACGCGATGACCGTGCCTGCCGAGGCGGCCAGGGACCCGCCGCCCTGGATCAAATACCCGGCCAGCAGGTAGATGAAGGCGGGCGAGATGTTCATAAAGGTCATCACCACTGCGAAGAAAGAGTGGCCGATCATTTGCCGCCGGACCACCAGGTCGGCCAAACGCTGGTTATGGTGGTGAAAGTTGTCGGCTTCCTGGCGCTGGGTTCCGAAAAGCTTGGCCAGCATGATGCCCGATACCGACAGCGTCTCCTGGGTGATGGCGGTGATCTCGGCCATTGATTTCTGGGTTTCGGCGGTTACCGCCCGGCGCCGCACGCCCACATAGCGGGTCAGGACGAAGAACACCGGCGTGATGGCGACGGCCACCAAGGTCAACTGCCACGACAGTATCAACATGGCGATCAGCGTGCTGGCGAAGATCACGCAGTTGGCCACCGTGTCTGACAGAGTTGTGGTCACCACAGTTTGGATGCCGCCCACGTCATTGGAAAGCCTGGACTGTATCTCCCCGGTTTTGGTGTTGGTGAAGAAGCGCAGAGACAATCCCTGAAGGTGTTCGTACACCGTATCCCGCAGGTCGCGCATGACGTTCTGGCCCACCTTGTTGGACCAATAGGTCTGCAGCACTCCCAACCCGCCGCTGGCCAACGCGATGGCGGCCATAACGGCCACCACCCACCACAGCAGACCGATGTTGGGGACGCCCGATTCCGGGAAAAGGCCAGAGTCGAATACCACCTTGATCAGCAGAGGATTTACCACCCCCAGGCTGGAGGTAACCAAAATCAACAGACCGACCATGGTCACGGTGAAACGATAGGGACGGAACAGGGTCACGATCCGGCGGATATGGCCCTTACCGGATGAATTCATAGGCCGGGTGTTCTCGGAAGGACTCATACGGGTCAATCTCCCTGTGCTCTGAAGTCTTCGAAAAAAGCTAAGGGAAACGCCGGTGATGGAATCTTAGTGATGGATCTTTTGAACTCAACGCGAACCGGGTAGATTTTTTACATCGAGAAGCGGGGGACCGGTTGGGGACGAGGATGGAATGGTCCCGAAGCTTAAACCGATTTTAGACCTGGGAAATTATGCGGTCAACCGGATGCCGGCTGGCGGTATCGTTTGAATCCCGCCGTCAACCAAGTGTACTCCTGAGGTTCGTCCTAAGCTGTCGAAGGACCCCATGTGGGCCGAAAGCAGTCGCAGGATAGGCAACCGTCACAAACTAATGTGATTGTTGGGAAATGGTTCGACAAGCTTTCAACGAACGGGTGTGAATAGTCTGATCATGACTTGAACCGTGGGTCTCGTTTCTCAAGAAATGCGCTCATGGCTTCATGGGGGTGGCCGGTGGTGAAACCCAGGGCAAAGGCCTTGATGCTGTATTCCGCGGCCTGTTCCTCCCCTAGCTCCAGCCATTTGGCGATGATGTCTTTCTGGCTGGCAAGCACCAGGGGGCTGATGTGCCGGAACTTGTCCACGGCTTCCATGGCGGCCCCCTCCACTGCTCCGTTAGGCACCATCTGATCCAGCAATCCAATGGCCAGGGCTTCTTCGGACGATATTGATTCTCCGGTCATGATCAGCCGCCGGGCCCTGCCCAGCCCGATGGTCTTGGAAAGGAGAGATGCCTCAATGACCGAGGGAATCCCCACTAGGACCTCTGGCAGGCCGAACACCGCATCTTCCGAGGCGACGCGCATATCGCAGGCTAAGACCAACTCCAATGCGCCGCCCAGGCACGGGCCGTTGATTGCTGCGATGACGGGAATGGGCAGGGTGAGCACCTTGCGGATGGCGCGGTGCAGGGTGCGGATGAACTCTTCGGCGGTTTGCGGCGTGAGGTCCAACATCTCATGGAGGTCGACACCCGCGGAAAATGCCCGATCTCCAGCGCCCCGTAGGACAATATTCGTGATGTTGGCGTCGGCGGTGACCTCATCCAACGCAATATTCAACCCTTGAAAAAGTTCCAATCCCAGCAGGTTCAGACCGGTGCGCCCTTCCAGACTCAGGATCGCCGTGGATCCCTCTAGCTGGGTGGATATCTGGGACATGGGATCGCCTCCTAGACGGGATTAGGCGGCTGCAACCGCTGAGTATTGGTTAAAATTAGATCGCCGGTCACTGGGGAGCTTGGCTGGCGCGGCGCAGGTCCCCAGTGAGCTCATCCAAGTATACCCGGTAACCAAGGCAATCCTCCTGTCAACCCAATCGGGGCGGCGTGTTCCCAGGGCAATCGCGTCTTAACCAAGGAGCACCTCGAGGAGGTAGTCCTCGACCCAACCGGCTTTAAGCCGTTTACCCTGGATACCCCGTTTGAGAGTGGTTTCTTGCTTCAGCATATTGAGGGCAATC
>DAOUHE010000074.1:0-10113 GCA_034428715.1 Dehalococcoidia bacterium
GACTGAGCCTCTTCCAGGATGGCCAGGGCGCGGCCCGAGAGCGGCACCCGGTGCTCCCGTCTGGCCTTCATCCGCCCGGCTGAAATCACCCAGGTACGGGCCTCCGGGTCCATCTCTTCCCAGGCAGCGCGGCGGACCTCACCGGAACGCGCCGCCGTGAGAACCAAAAATTCCAGGGACAGCTTCGTCACCGGCGTTGCCCCGGAACTCCGAACCGCCCCGATCACCGCCGGGACCTCCGCGTAGTGCAGGGCCCGGTGATGCGCCCTGAACCTGAGCGTCCGGGGCAACGCCGCGTCGATTGCCTCACCAGCGGGATTGCCGCTTCTGAAATTGTTGGCTATGGCCCACTTCATCACCGCGCTTATACGCTGCCGCACCCGCCGCGCGGTCTCCGGCTTCGCCGTCCATATCGGGGTCAGGGCGTTCATCACATCGGCGCCGGACACCAGATCCACCGGGCAATCCCCGAAGTAGGGGAAAACATAGGTCTCAAGCGTGGCAGCCCACTGCTGCGCATGCTTGATGCTGCTCCACGTAGGGCGGTTGAACTCAATCACCCTCTCAGCAGCCTCAGCGAAAGTTGGGACACTCCGCTGCGCGGCGCGGGGGTCCATCCCGGCCCGAGCCAGCTTCCGGTTGGCATGAGCCTTTTCCCTGGCCTCCATGAGAGAGACCAGAGGGTAGCCGCCCAGACCCAGATCGGTGCTCCGCCCTCTTATGGTCAGCCGCTGCACCCACCTTTTGCTCAGCGACGAGGAGACCAGCAGGCACAGGCCGTCCTCCTTGGGAAAGCTGTGGCGGCCCGGCTTTCGCGCCGTTCGTGCGTAGGCTTCAGTCAACGAGTTGCTCATGAGGCTTACCTAGAAAAGTACCAAGATTCGCCGTGGATTGCAATAGACGGCAATAGACCTTATGAGACTCTAAAAGAAAGTTATGCGATAGCTGATTCAAAGCTAGAACACCCAACAATAGCGCATTTTGAATCTGGATAAGGGAAACGTTACGACGGATGCCTTGTCTATCGAACACACTAGCTGACCGCCAGCCGATGACTGACACTATCCGCGAATAGTGTCCCATCCGGCCCCTTACCGGTGACGATCCACGGATAATCTCAAATTCTGGCCTTCAAGGCAGGAGAGTTGGTGGCCGCTACAAATGGGGGTGGGGTCAGCCGCAATGTAAGCTCAATTTTTCGCCGTTGCTCCCATAACCGCACCCCTGTCCTTGATTCGTTGATCAGCACGTCACAGACAGGCATTTCGTCTCGGCGGGCATTTCTTCCTCCCGCCAGAGCGCGGCTACCTAGGCCCTTGCGCTTGTCCCAGTTCGAATATATCTACAAGTTCAGTGGATGCTCTTCGTAATCCCTGAGCTTGTTATAGATTTGGAGCCGGTTCCGGTAGGACTCCAAAACTATGATCCGGTCGTCGGCGTCGATGTTTACAGCCACCGGTCTTCGGAAGCGCCATTCAGGCTCCAGATCTACCCGGCGCCTAGCTTTGATGATTTCCGGATTGGCCTCGATGTACGTCTGAGTCCAACTCGAAGGCTCCTGGGCATCACCGGTCAGCGCGGTAATGTATTGGCCATCGGCGGCGTATATCTGGACCCGGTGGTTCCCCCAGTCGGTTACGTATACATCCCCATCGGAGTCCACACCCACACCGGACGGACCTTTGAGAGAGCCCACTCCGGTGCTGGAGCTTTCGAACTTTACCAGTAGCTCTCCGGTGGGGGAGAATTTCTGCACGCGGTCATTTCCCCAATCCGCCACGTAGATGTTGTCTTGATGGTCGATGCAGATGCCCCATGGCATCTCCAGATCTCCGTCTCCGCCTCCTTGCTTCCCGAACTTGGATTGAAACTCACCGATCTGGCTGAAACTTTGCACCCGGTGATTCCAGCTGTCCACCACCCAGATGGATCCGTGGGAATCGAAAGCGATTCCGGACGGCCCGTTTAACTGGCCGTCATCGCTGCCGGGCTTGCCCCAATGATACCGGTAGGAACCCTCTTCGCCGTATACGGTTATCCTGTTGATGTATTCATCTGAAATAAATACTCGTCCGTATTTGTCTATATCGATGGAGCGGGGCCAAACAAAGCGCCCGTCTTCGGCGCCGACGGAGCCGAACTGGCCTTGAAACTCCTGGTCAAAATTGATCTTGCTTACTCGCTGACCCAACTGTTCCACACCGCGGCTCAACACATAGATTCGTCCATTGGGTACCAAGACGAAATCTTGGGGAGCCCAAAATCCCCGTCCAGATTGACTGTACATGCCGATGCAGTAGCTGTAGTCATACACACGGCCGGCGGCGACGGTGGTCAGCATATCTGCTCTCCATTGAACGAATTAAGGATCCGCAGAGCTACACGAAGGACATCTGCTCGAAGTTTCCGCCGACAATGGGCACAGGGTCGAGTCCCAACCATTTATCCACCAACGTGGAGTAGAAGCCACGGAAATCGTAGTTGGGTGCCAGGTCTCCCTGAGTAAGATCCTTCGGTTTCAACGACGGATAGGTTCCGTACATTCCGCCATATACCCGGTCCCCGATGGCAAACGCTACCCCGGCAGCTCCGTGGTCGGTGCCAGTGCCATTATCGCGGACGCGGCGTCCAAACTCGCTGAAGACCATCATTACCACCTCGTCTGCCGCGTCGTGCTCGCGCAGGTCGGCGAAGAAGTTGCTGATGGCAGCGGAAACTTCGATCCAAATATTAGTATGGGATCCCCCCTGGTCATAGTGAGTGTCGAAGGGCCCGTGGGAGGTGTAAAAGACCTGGGTGCCCAGACCAGCCAAATGCACTTGCGCCACGTCTCTGAGGCGCCTTGCGAGGGGATTATCGGCGTACTCAACGGTCGAAGAATACGATTCGGGAGCGACCCGGATGATGTCGGCTCCTCTCAACGCATCCCGCCCTGCCTGTCCCAGATAATCCATAGTTGGTCCGGTGCCGATGGCGGGTGCGTACATGCGGGCGAAGCTTTCCAATAACTCAGCCCGTTCCTGTTCGGACGCGATTCCCGGATTTGATGAAAGCACGCCGTATGAAGGAAGGTGGTTGACAGAAGTTACCGGGACTCCTCGCATTGTTAGCGCCCGGGGCAACCCCTGGCCTAAGTTAACTCCTTTTAGAACGTTCTCGCCGCCGGGGTCTAAGTCCCGGATGACCTTGCCGAGCCAGCCGTCAATCCCGATGGAATCCGGCTCGCAGGTATGCCAGATGTCCATCGCCCGAAAGTGCGAGCGGGGTGAATTATCAAAACCGATTCCGTGAATGATTGCTATGTTCCCTTTGTCGTAGATTTCTTTCAACGGCTCGGTATCGGACCGGAATGCCAATTCATCATCTATCACAAGTAGTTGATCTTCGGCGATATTAACCCTGGGCCGGTTATCCCAATACAGAGGATTGCTATAAGGAACGATCGTATTTAGGTAATCGTTGGCTCCGGTAAGCTCTAATACAACCAGCACGGGGTCTTTATGGGTTGATGCCATATACCTATCCTTTTGCGTCGTTTGCGGGCACTTGCCTAGGCAAACTGATAGTCCCGGGAGGCGGCGATCAAGGTTAATATCTTGCTCACCTTCCGCGCCGTAGCTTCAAGTTCCTCTTTCGTGCCCAAGGCCATCTCACCACCTTTTTCGGCATGGAACATCAATTCAGCGTGAGTCGCCTCAGACACTTCCAAAGGCCCCATCGCATCAAGGCAAGCTGTCACCACCGCCTGGGGGGAAAGGTTCCCTTTCACCAGCGCTTGGGCGAGCACCCGCTTAATAATCGCCCACACACCGGGTATAGAAATGTCTCCTACTGTTCTCGCGGCAAAATTCACCCGGCGCATCAAGACTCCAGGGTCAATCCATTCGGAGCCGGTGTGCCAACTTTCCACGCTGGGAGGATTGAGGAGTTCCTGTCCCTGCCATTTGCATTCCAACGCCAGATTGTTGAATCCTGGCTTGAAGCCCTTGTAGTTTCCCACCATTCGCACGGTGCCAACAATCAATTCAGCCGGGCTTTTCAACCGGGCGAAGCGGGCATTCTTGAAAAAGTCAGAGTTGAACAGTACGCGTAAGATTGACCGGATGTCACCGCGGGATTCATTGTAGGCATCCACCAACAACTCGATGGCTTCAGGATCCCTGGGTGGTGTGATGTTCCAGCTGGCTACGTGAGCCTCGTCGGCGACGAAGAATTTGTAGAGGTGGCGAGCCAGAAACCGGGCCGTAGCCGGCTGGTCCACAATAATATCCACGATGTCTTCGCCATTGAAGTTCCCCGTATGCCCCAGGAAGGTCTTCTCCCGATAGTCGTGGTCCTCCGGTTTGTACTCGAATTCCCAGAAAAATCGGCCCAACGGATTACGGGGAATCTTGGGCCCAATCGTCCATCCGGTGAAGGCCCTGGCTGCTTCCCTGATATCAATCTCTGAGTAATTGCCGGCTCCCAGGCAGAAAAGCTCCAACAGCTCCCGGCCCCAGTTTTCGTTTATGGCGCCATCATGGTTGCCGTGGTTGTCCAGCCAGAAGATCATGGCTGGTGACTTGGCAAGCTGTACTAGCAGATCACGGTAAGAGCCCAATCCATATTCACGGAACATGGCGATCTGGCGAGTCAGCTCCGGGGGATTGTCCACCTTGGAGTTACTGGCGGCGAACAACTGATGCCAGAAGAGGGCTATCTTCTCTTCCAAAGGCCGCTTGGTGTTTATCATCCGAAACACCCAATCGGCCTGATTGATTGGCGGCGCCGCGGCTCCCTCATAACCCGGGAACATCCGGTAGAGGAGTTCGTCGTTTATGGCGGGCTGCTGGTCTGGATGCAGAAGCTCCTCGACCACGGCTTCGTAGCCCTTGGCGGCCCGCTCCTCTAGTTCTTCACGGGGATCGCCGAACCCCGCTCGCCTCATCAAATGGGCCATCAATCCAATGTCTTCTTGGTGGGGCATTGCCGCCTCTCCGGTCATCGAGCCCTAATGCACTACGCAAGGCACCGATTTGTTACATCTTAGGATTAACCAAAACAGGTGTCAACAAAGCCAGAACCGTGTCTTCATCGGCCGTTCAATCCATTTCAGTCACCTGCACTGTACCTGGAGCACCAGCGATAGCAGTTCCTCCCGCCTCAAGGAGTCTGAGTCTTTTTGCCCCACCTCGTAAAAAGGGATATTGCTATGACTAAAGCCATCGCACTGATAAGGGCCAGAAAGCCCAGAGGGGCGTTAGTCGGCACCCCGAAGACAATCACTACCATCCAGAGTGGAGATAACACAGCGGCCATAAGGTATACTACACCGGCCTTGAGGAGGGTTTTGACAAAAGCTCTTGAAAAGGTTATCTCGTGTCTAATTTTGCCCCACCGCAAAAGGGATACTCCCATAGCTAAAGGAATCACAACCAGGGGGGCCAGAAGGCCAAGGACAATGAGGTCGAAGCGGTCCGGAACCAAGTACCGGACGTAAAAGCTGCTCCCAAACGTGCCAGGGGCTTTCCCCCAACCCTCTCCCACGGAAAATGGCCCTAACACAGCGACAATCAGGTTTAATGCGGCGGCCACAAAGAAGGCTTTAGCAGCAGCGACGGGCTTCCAGGGGGCGAGGATACCAGCAAGAACGCTGGCAACACCCACAATGGGAAGAGAAACTAACCAAGCCAACAGCACTGCGTCTGAGGGACAGCTGGCGGCGTCACAGAGGGCAACAGCAAAAAATGCCAGAAAAAAGGGCCATGGGATAGCTAGCCCACCAAAAACCCCGCTAGCTACTGCTATACGCCGGACTAACATACTTGCTGTTCTCTCGGTTGCCGTCCTAGCACTCTTGCCCTAATGTACCAGAGTTCCATCCCTTTATTTCAAACGACGCCTCGGCATGGAAGATCGGCTGGGCTTTTTGGAAAAGTGGTTCTGAGGTGGTGCCGGCGGCCCGGCATGAGCCTTTGCATGGGCCTAGCCTTGAACTAGATTAATTGGTCCTTTTAGCTGAGGCAGTATTTCTATTGCGCCTTCAACCAATGATCTACTAAAACCTCGTTTTTGGTCCCCCAACGGTGTATCCCAAATTAGACACGTCGGACGGGATCCCTTTTTTAAGCGCCAATCGGATCGCGGCTCAAGATGGCCTGGAAAGGGCTTGACACCGGGAAATGGAGTTACACTATCGGCGAAAGGTGTTTGGTTGGACCTGGCTAATAGCGGTGGGCCGTGTGACCGTGGGGGCAAACCGAGATCCTAAAAATTAAGAGTCAACTAAAAACTGTGTTTAGGCGTACTACTGGATGTTGCTGGATGGGGTTCGCGAAGCTAATAACACCTCCCGACACGGGCTGACAGGCAATGGACGTGCACATTCTGTGCACATCGCTCACGACCGGTTTCGCCGTCAAAAAAGGTAGCTCGGTTGTCCCATGAACATTCGGCAAGTCACGGCTTCCAACTCGGTTACTCGATCAACGATTCTGTCAGCATGGCCAGAGTAGCCACCACTCGCTGACGACAACCCAAGATTAGCTTTCCTGACCCAGGTAATGTTTCCACGCTGCGGAAACGGTAGTGGTTCGCCACGGAATCAATGGAATGGAACGGGAATCTCCATCAGCATCCGGGGAGTTCCACGATCGCCCCATTCGCTCGAAGATCACATATTCACTTACTAGCTCCGAGAAGTCGGTTGTCGTTTCGACTACAGTGCGAATGCCGGATCCCCAGATGTACTGACCGTCCGATTCGATTCGCGATTTTTCTTCTGTGTACTCCCGACCCACCGGCAGCCAGCCTCCATAGTAGGGCTGATAATTAATCATCTTTACTTGTGATCGAACTGAACTCCTTGCATCAGGGTAAACTTTGAAATCCCGTGGGAGGATCGCCCTACCGGCACCCGGGGCGGATACGTCCGGCCTAGCCGCCGTTAACAACGAGAAGATCAAGGAAAGCTGAAGATCTGGTAGTGACTCACCTGCCACAGGCCGTAGCTGATCGGCGGGTTCGAGACCGTGCGCGATGTCGTGCCGTAGTTGTTGCAATTGCTGGAATGCATACCGCGGAAGAAGTTCGGGAGCGACCGCATTGATCGCATGAACAATCCCTGCCTCCCCCCGTTTCCGTCGTTTGCCAGACTCGTTTTTGCACACCTCGCCCGCTACCCTTGATCCATTCAGATGGACGCGGATGTCCAAAGCGGGTCCGACACTTTCGAGTCCGATCCAGACTGCAAGGAAACCGTCTAGTGGATCTTAGACGCCAACCGACATTCCATACCAGCGGGCAGCGAGTTCGAGAGGATACGCAGCCCGCTCATTAAGACTTCCGAACCAAGACAGCAAATTTTCCAATTGGTATGGCCTTAACATCACTCTGGGAAGTGCGTCGGGTCCTTCCAAATAATAGTAGTTGAACTGATCGAGCAAGCCCTCTGACTCTCCTACTCGAGCAACCCGTTTGAGCTTGGATGCCTGCAAGGGTGAACCTGAATACGCAGCCAGCACTTGACTAAAACGCAACCCCGCATCGAGTTCGGCGTCTTCCGCTGTTTCTAAGTCCGTGGCTTCCAGTTCCATCGTGAGACAGATTCCAAGAGGTTTCGGCGTCCCATTGCTATCCATCTCGGTGTCGATCTTCCAATAAGCCTTCTTGCTGCCATAGTGGGCGATTTGGCCCAGCGGTTTTCGCTCACCAATGGGCATGTAGACGGGAGCCGGTAGACTGATCTCTGCGACAAACCTAGCCATGGTAATCCCCAACCAAAGCCCGCTTCCGGCTCCTCCACCGCGATTCCCCACGGGACTGGGCGCATTCAAATAGAGAGGAGCGTTCGCTGGACGATCAATCTGGGGACTGGTTGGAGGGCCATTACCGCGCTGCCGCACCACAGGTAAACATTACCGATATTATCCCAAAGGTTTAGAGGTCATGGCAATGTGGAGTTGTCGCCGCCCGGCCTCGCCACCGCCGAATATGGCGGTAGCCAGTAATGGCCTCCCTGAAGGTTCAACGACAGGCACCGACCAGAGAGCCAGAGCACGGCTAATAGCTGAAATCGAGGCGATACTGGATCGGGGATTCTACTATCCCAAAAACAGGAACAATAAAGCCACCACTGTGGACGACGTCACGCCAAGAAGGAAAGTTGCGGCCAATGCACGATTTTTCTGCCACCACTTTGAACGGCGAATGATGGATTCGATCTTTGTCTGCGAATCGTCTGCGCTATCTTGCAGAGCCTCGCCATATAAGCGGTAGAGGTCGCCCGATTTGAGAGTCGCAGCGAGAGTGGGTCGAGGATCTGGCTTTTTGATCACGGCGTCTAACTTTTCGTCTTCATAGGCCGTAATGGCGTTATCGATGTTTCCCTTCCGGGTAAAAATTACAATCGGCTGGCTGTAATGATCGCGAAGCTCACGGGCGTTTTTGAATCCAAAACGCGTTGATTGACGCAACTCTGCTAAGACTTTATAGAAATTAGCCTCCGCCACCAAAAGGTTGGCTCTGGCCTGATTAAGCAGTTCCGCGGGGTTATCCACGTCGTGCGGCCCGTCTTGACCGTATAAGTCCACGAGGAATATATCTGGCTGCGATAGGCCATTCTTTTTAGGCCTTCAAGCGCACTCTTAATCGCTGTGCCCGCTCCAATTATGAAGCGCTTGCCCATTACTTCGCGAAATCGCGCAATTTCGTCTTCTTGATCATCTACGAATCAGACTGCCTTTTGCCGCGCCATCGCCTGACCCCCAGGTATTATTGCCCTTCGAAACATTGTGCGTTATTGGGCCAACGAGTTGTCTATGATTGCTCCGCGAAGCCGACGTTGCAGCCCTAGGACAGCCGCAACGCACAGCTAGGCGTGCCAGTTAAGGCGACGTCGTTAAGAACGGGCCCAGGACTCCACAAAAGGGCCTTGAAGGGGGAGCCAGAGGGCTGAAAACCAGGGCACGGTAACAAGAATTTGTGTGAACCGCAGACACTATCAGGTCATAGTGTGCCCATGAGCCAGGGCCACTACTTGTTGCTCGGTGTGTATCTGAGGCAAATGGAAGGGGACCTGAGGTAGGTCTGCTCAGCCGCGTTCTCTCTCCTTCTCTTTTAGGGCTGCCAGCACCTTCTCAGCGGTAATGGGTAGGTCGCGGATTCTTACTCCCACGGCGTCATACACCGCGTTGGCAATGGCCGGGGCCACTGGAGAAATGGGGTTTTCTCCGATAGCTTTCCCCTGGTACGGTAGGCCATCAGGGGCAGATCGATGGAGGCGTGATTCAGGGACTGGGCTACGCCCTCATGGAAGAATTGCAGTCTGAAGAAGGCCGGATCTCAACGCTGAGCCTGGGCGACGTCAAGATACCCACCATTCCGGACATTCCCGAGCTTGTCACGGTCCTAGTGGAACACACAGTTACAAAAAGATCATTGAAGCGGGAACGCTGGATGCCGTAGGAAAGCCTTCCCGAAACCTGGAAAAAAGAACGGATCATGAACACGGGTCAACACAAACGAGCCGCCCCTTCTTGGGAGCCAAGAGACTCCCAATGGATCTAGAGTTTAGGTTCAGGCTTGGGATTCGTGGCTTTTGAATCTCCTTTGGACACGATTTCTCTGGCTCTTGATCCGATTCCTGGCCGTCTTTTCCTGGGACGCTTCCAATTCACCGTAGGTCTTATCCATAAGGTCGTAAATTCCCCTCCGCGGGAGCCGCTGTTGCTTCAAACCTAAGCTAGATGCTTTGGCAGCTAGTGGCGAAGTCCTCATTCGCTTGGGAACTTTATATCCCAATCGGCGGGCGAGTTCCCGTTCGAAACACATCGCTCTTCTCCCGAGTTCTGCGGCTGCATCAGGCGGATAATTAGGAGGAAATTCCGCCTGCATCAGAAACGCAGATGCCCTTGGAGGCAGCCGGTCTGGAATCAGGTCCTTATCCGACCGGGTCACAAAGGGAATGAAGAGCACCGGCGTGGTTTGAGAACCGTTCTTTTGTACCACCAGAGGTTGGGGAAAATTCAATTTAGATGTCGACCACTGGATCGAAAGGTAAACGAATTTCGCTAGGTAAACTAGCCAGTGGACGAATTCTCCGTCGTTGCTTTCGGTGACCACTAGAATCTTAGC
>DAOUHE010000075.1:0-19129 GCA_034428715.1 Dehalococcoidia bacterium
GCCGAGGTGGTAAGGGTTGTCTTGGACAATCTGAATACCCATCGCCGGGCATCGCTGTACGAGACTTTCCCGGCTGAGGAAGCCCGGAGGATTGCCAGGCGGCTGGAGTTTCATTACACGCCCAAGCACGCATACCAGTTCGCCACCCTTCGAATGATTTGACTTCGGTTTAGCTTTCGGCTCGGGGGATTGTCACCGCCACATGGGTACCTTTGCCCCTGTGACTTGAGACCGACAGGCTGCCTCCCAGAATTCGGGCCCGCTGTTCCATGCCGATCAACCCGAATCCGCCATTCCCGGTAGTTCCAACCGGACCATCGGCATCAAAACCATTACCGTTGTCCCTGACGTCCAGATCGACGGAATCGGGCCGGTAGGTCAGCGTCACGCTTACCTCAGTGGCGCCGGCGTGCTTTTTGATATTGGTCAATGACTCCTGGCACGTACGAAGCAATGCCGTCCGGACATCGGAAGATAATTCCCTGGCGTTGCCCGACAATCGGAAAGACGCCTTTTCGTGACCCTCGGAATCGAACCGGCTGACTTCTTCCTGAAGCGCCTCCTCCAGGGAAAAACCCTCCAGTGCTCTGGGCAATAGGTCCCACACCGTACGTCTAGCCTCTTGAAGGCTTTCCCGGGCCAAATTCTTCGCCCTTTGTAGGTGGTCGATAACTTCAGCAGGGCTTGTGTCCATGGCCTGTTCCCCAGCCTCAAGCTGGAGGACGATTCCCGTAAAACCCTGGGCCAGGGTATCATGGATCTCCCGCGCCATCCGATTACGTTCTTCAAGAACGGCCAGTTCTCTGGTTTGTTGGAGTTGCATTTCTTCGGCGATCTTTCGGTCCGATATATCCCGTACGATTCCTTGAATCTCTCCGCTGGCAACTCCATTTGAGGCATGCCGGCTGCTCGCGGTAAGCAGGCAATCCAACACAGTGCCGTCGTGTCTTCTCAGCTTCACCTAGAAGTCGATCACATAACCGATAAGATCTATTTCCTGGCGAAATCTTTCACGGTCGGCCGGTTCAACGAACCGCTCCCCGACATCCGATCCTATGGCCTCCTCTTGAGAAAATCCGAATGCTTCCATTGCGGCTTGGTTGGCGGCGATGATCTTTCCTATGTGGCTAATGAATATGGGGGCCCGAGAGTCCTCGAAGAGGGCCCGGAACCGCTCTTCACTATCGCGCAGTGCCTCCTCCGCCTTTGTCTTCTGAAAATAGAGTTCGGAATTTTCGATAGCCGGAGCGATGTAGTCCGATAAGCGCTCAAGGATGGACTGTTCTCGCGACCCGTAAGCATTAACCCGGAGGCTCCTCAAGCTCAAAGTGCCCAGAATGCGGCCCTTATGGAATAGAGGCACCATGATGGTGGAGCGGAATCCTAATTCTACGGAAAGCGAGTCCCTGGCGAACTGACGATCACTGACAATATCCCCGCGAATCAGGGCTTGGCCAGTGGCGATAACATGCTCGGTCTGGGTATTTGGCAATGCCACCACGTCAGGTACCTGGCGGCCCGGTTGGACTAAGCCAGAAGCATACCTAAAGACGAAAACACCGGCGTCCTGGTCAACAATGTTGATGGCCAGCCGGTCGAAGTCCACCAGTTTTTTCATTTGGGCGGCAAATCGCTCGTACACTTCGTCGATGTCGAGGGTGGAAGAGACAATTTGCCCGACCTGGCTCAGCAATGTGGTTTCCTCGGCTAGCCGCCGCTCCGCCTCCTGAATCCGTCGTAACTCCTCGGTGCGCTCCTCTACCCGCTGCTCCAGGTCATCGTGGGCCTCCTGCAATTGCCCCGTCATCTGGTTGAAGGCCAGCGTCAGCACCTCCAGCTCTCCCTCCATGCCCGAGGGGTCGATTCGCACGTCCAGGTTGCCGGCTCCCACTTCCTCGGCGGCTTTCGTCAGCCGCTGGATCGGTTTAAAGACGAACCAAATGGCGACGCTACCGGCCGCGACGATCAAAGCCAGGCTCACTGCTAGCTGGAAGAATGCAGTCCTTTCAATCCGGTGCATTGGCGCTGAAACCACCGCCGCGTCCACGATGAGCACCGCCGTGGAAAACGCCGCCGTCACAGAAACATAGCTTATCAAGTCGCCGGTTGCCGGGTCGATCAGCGTGCCTTCGCCTCCCACAACCAGCTTTTCAGCTACCTCGGCCGAGAAGTCGTTGAGTACTGATCCGCCCACCTTGTCGTCATCGGAGTGGGCCGTATATCTTCCGGTATCTCCCACTAAAAATGCGAGTCGGGTTTCACCGCCGGAATTGGCTAGGATGGTCTGGACCTGATTGGCATCAATGAACGTCGAAATTTCATGGGCAAGCAATCTTGCCTGACTGAGGGTCTCATCTGCCGCCAACTCGTCGAAGGTATCCGAGACGGTCTGGCGCACGAAGATGCTCATTACCGCCAGTGGGAGGAGGGAAAGAAGAAGGAACCAGACGGTCAACTTCCAGACAAGGGAGTTTTCAAGCCTACTGATCTGCACAACTTGCTGCTTCAGCCCGCCATATGACGCCTATAGGGTGTTATCGTCATTTTACCATAGGGGTCTTCGATGCCTCCTCGGCAAAGCAACAAACACCAATGTCGTAACAGCGGTGGTCAGTAACGCCTCAGCGAGGACGCCCCGTCCCAGAATCGTGTAGGCATTTATCACGGAAGTTTCTGCTCCATAGGAATCCAGGAACCCTTCTGGATAGAAAATGGCCTGCCCGATGACGAAGCCCGGAACCGCAAACACGTAGTAGAAAGCCAAGACTAAAAGGGACCAGCCGGCCAGCAAGAACGGCATTTTGAGATGGTTATAGACTAATATTTTATAGCTTAGTCCCATCCATAACCCGCCGGATACATGGGCCAGGAGGCTGGCAATCATGATCCCTCCCGGCTCACGTAACCCCGCGAGCAGGCCGATGACAACGCCGCCCACCGGGCCAGTGAAGCTGGCGCCGATGGTTGTGAATATCTCCCTCGGATCGGTCACCACACCTGATCCAGGTATCGGGATGGTCAGCCCAGCTTCCACGATAGCCAGCGCCGCCACCCCGAAGGCAACGGCTACCAGGAGAATTTTGAGCCATGAGAGGAGTTGGCTTTTCAAGAACGATCACTCCAAGTCCAGGTACTATCTGCCTTTTCGTTGGAGGCCTGCGTCCAGCCAAAACGACCCGGCCATATTTGAATCAACTACCCGAAGGGGAGATTATACCCGGTTATCGGAACTTGTTGGCGAGAGATATCGGTCCGGATCGGCGCCGGTTATTACGGCCCGCCATCGATCGACGATTGCCCATCACTTGTGGCTGTGATATCGTTTTGTCGTCACCATCGGAGGCTGGCGATCCAGCCGGCCCCGGCAGCCTGACGAGAATCACTACGCCATTCAAAACAGCCGGGGAGGTTACCCATGCAAGATGCCGTCATAGTCAGTGGCTCCCGCACCCCCATCGGCCGCTTCGGCGGAGCATTCAAGGACGTATCAGCGTCTGAACTGGGCTCTCTGGCCATCAAGGCCGCGCTGGAACAAGCCAATATACGTCCAGACCAGGTCGACGAGGTGGTGCTTGGCAACGCCCTCCAGACTACCGAAGCCGGATACGCCGCCCGGCTGGCATCCTTGGGCGCCGGTATCCCCGCCGAGGTTCCCACCATCGCCATCAACCGGCAATGCTCCTCCGGTTTGGAAGCGATCAACATGGCCGCGCTGATGGTCAAGACCGGAGAGGTGGAGATCGCCGTCGCCGGAGGCATCGAAAACATGAGCCAGTCCCCTTACCTGGTCGGCTACAAGGCGCGCTTCGACGGCCTGGGTATGGGAGACGGCGCCCTCACCGATAGCCTGATCCAAGGTCTGGGATGCCCCGTGAATCTATACCACATGGGCGTAACCGCCGAGAACGTAGCCGAGCGTTTTGGCGTTAGCCGTGAAGACCAGGACGAATTGGCCGCCGTCAGCCACGAACGGGCGGTTGCCGCCATCAAAGGTGGCAGATTTGATCACCAGATCTCTCCCGTGACCGTACCCCAACGCCGGGGCGATCCCATCATCGTGTCAAAGGACGAAGGGCCACGCGAAGATTCCACGCTGGAGCGGCTGGCCCAGCTTTCTCCAGTATTCAAAAAGGACGGGACGGTCACTGCGGGCAACGCTTCCAGCATCAACGACGCCGCCGCCGTGGTCGTGATCATGTCCGCTGAGAAAGCGGCGGAACTCGGCATCCAACCAAGGTTGCGTTGGCATACCCGCGGCGTTTCCGGGGTGGAGCCCGCCATCATGGGCATCGGTCCCGTCCCTGCCATACGCAAGGTCCTGGGAAAGGCCGGCATGACAGTGGACGACATCGGCCTTATCGAGTTGAACGAGGCCTTCGCATCCCAAGCCCTCTATTGCATACGCGAGCTGGGCCTGGATGTGGAGAAGACCAACGTCAACGGCAGTGGCATCAGCCTGGGCCATCCCGTCGGAGCCACCGGCGCGATCATGACCGTTAAGTTGATGGACGAGATGGAGTCGCGTGGCGATGAGTTGGGCATAGTAACCATGTGTGTCGGCGGCGGCCAAGGCGTGGCGACCATCTTCCAGCGTACTGGATAGGGGAACCAAAGACGCGGGGATTCGTTTTAACTCGCTGAATGTCCCAGGCGTGATTTCGGGTGCCCTGCTAAGGTAGAGATGTATCCAGATGTACGCGCTTGCCCTGCGGACTGCCTGCCTGTTACGTTGGCGTGGTGGTCTGCGGGGGCGTGACCAGACGCCGGGGCGCGGTTGGTATTTCCTGCAAGCCCGTCAGATCCATCGGCGGCATCTCCACCTTGTGAAGCTTTTGCACCCCGTTGGCCAGTTCATTGAAGCTTTCGAACCAACTCCGCACATGGTTGCGCCATGCCGTCAATCCGCCGCTGGCATGGAGCTCGAAAGCGGCTTCCCGTCCCTCCAATCCGGACGAAACCTGGTCCCAGGCTAGCTGCAAGAGCGCGGCACGTTGCAACGCGGTGTAGCCGCCACCGCCAAACGCGTCTTCCAGATCGGCCGCCATCTCCGGGTCTGCTAGGTCGGTGTCGGCAGGGGCGTTCACCAGCGACGAGCCGGGAAGGCCACGCAGGATCTCTGACATGCGTTGGCGAACTCTGAGGGTGTTGATACCGGAAGAGGCAAGGTGAAGCTGGCCAGGAAGGGCGTAGCCGCTATCCGTCGTCTCCGGCTCCAGTTCCGATGCCGTCATGCAGGTGCGGGTGGTCTGGACGTTGACGGTGAGCTCCACCAGCTGCTCGATGGTGGCGGGGTTTTCCCTGAGGCCCATGACTTCGGTCAGAGACAGGGCGAGACCAAGGGTCAACTCAGCCTTGGCCAGCCAACCGTAACTGTGATGCCAGATCAGCCAGGATGTCAGCGATTGGCGCCGGTTTTGGTTCAGGCGCTCCGCGGTGAAAACCCGGTCTCGTGGGATGAAAACATCCTTCAGCCACACCTGGGAGTCGAGTTCATCGAACCGGCTGCTCAAGGGTGATAGGAATGGATTCTTGTGTTTGGCCACGGTGCGCCGGGCCACAACGCGAATGCCGGGGGCGTTGACCGGCACGATGAACCACAACCAACGTCCGCTTCCCGGTGGCAACTCATCCCTGCCTGTTATCAGCAGGTCTTCGGCAAATGGTGTGCTGGTGTGCATCTGAACCTTACCGCTTATCACTATGCCTTCAGCGGATTCACTGACCAGACGCAGCGCCACCCGCTCGCTCTTTTCCCGGCGGAGCCTGGTGCCAATTAGTGGACCACCTCCGGCGAAGGTCAGAAAGCGGCCGCTGTTGGCCAACGACTCGCGGTATGCCTTTGCCGCCTCTATCTCCTGGGGGGAATTGTTCAACCTCGTGAGGACGTTCAGCATCCCCAAGGCTATCAAGGCCCCATATCCCGGCGTATGAGTCATGTTGCCGCCGGTGATGAAATGCACGGCGCTGATGGCCTTCCCCAGGCGCCGCAGATCTGCGGATGTCTTCGGCGGGGTAAGCGCCAGCGGATGCCGCTGGCCGTTAGCGTCGGGTGGGGTCAGTAGGATGTCCTGCTAGTCAGGATCGAAGTGGCGGTCGTACCACGCGACGTACTCTTCCACCATGGCTGACGTCGCAGGATGAGTCGTGACGTCTTCCACGCGGCCTTCGCCCATCACCCATACGTTACGGCCATCCCGCAGGCCCTCTCTGTAATCAACTCCCGTTCGCATCTTTCGTCATCCCCAGGGTAACTGGATCCGGTTCACACGGTCGAATGATTATTATGACACGACTGGAAGACATCAAGGGCGGATGCCTTGTGTATCGATCGAACTAGTTTTGACGCCAGTTCCAGCCGCCATTTCAGGGATGCTCTACTTCAGGCTGACCAATTGAAAGATGCCAGAGTCTCGGGAGAGGATATAGACCTGACCGGCCTGGTCCTCTCCGAAAGAAGTGATCTGGGCCTCCACTTTCGCCAAAACCACGTGCTCGGTCACCATCTGGCCGTCGTGGCGCAGGCCCCAGACCGTGCCGCTGCAATAATCGCCGTAAAGGTAGGCCCCGGAAATAGACGGCAGCCTGGTTCCCCGGTAAACGTACCCGCCGATCACCGAACACCCCTCGCTGCTGCTGTATTCAACTATGGGCAAGTCTAATCCGGCTCCATCGCAGCCGTCTCTGGGCCGGAAGCAATGGGCACCTTCCATGACGTTCCAGCCATAGTTGTGTCCCATTTTGACCAGATCTATCTCCTCCCACAGGTTTTGCCCCACGTCTCCCAACCAAATTTCGCCCGTCTCCCGGTCGAAGGAAAACCGCCAGGGATTTCGGAAGCCGTAAGCCCAAATCTCTGCTTTGGCCCCGGCAACGGATGAGAGCGGGTTGTCATCGGGTATCCGGTATCTTGGCTTGTCGCCCAGCCCCAGCGGCTCGATTCGAAGTAACGCGCCAAGCAAGGTGGTCGTATTTTGGCCGTTTAGCATGGGGTCACCGCCGCCGCCCCCGTCGCCCAAGCCAATGTATAAGTAGCCGTCGGGCCCGAAAGCGATCTGGCCTCCGTTGTGGTTGCTGAACGGTTGGGGGATCTCCAATACGATCGACTCGCTGCTGGAGTCCGCTTTGCTGGGATCATCACGGTTCACCGAAAACCGTGACACGACCGAACGCCGGGGATTTGCCGCCGAATAGTAGACGTAGAAAAACCCGTTGTTCTCATAGCCTGGATCGAAGGCCAAACCCAAAAGCCCTTCTTCATTCCCACCTTCGTTCACCCGGCCGGTGATGTCCAAGAAGATCGAAGACTCCGCCACATCCTGGCGGTCTGGGAACGCCCGGATGAGTCCTCTTTGTTCGGTGACGTAAAGAACCCCCCGGCCATCGTCCGGCTGGGCAAGCCCGGTGAGGTGGCGGAAGTTCAGGTTAGGAAAGGACCTGGCAGCCGTCATTGGTCTTAGCGGAACGGGCGCGAGTTGCGGCTCGACATCAGGCACAGGAGAGACGGTAGCCACGGGCGGCGTTGGAGTTTGGCGGGAACGATCTGGCGAAGGCATAAGCGTGGACGTGGCTACGTCCGATTGTTGGGCCGGTTCCGGCGAACGAGGGCTTTGCTTGGCAGCCGCTGTTTGCAGCAATGGCGTTGGCACGGGAGAAGTTTTGGGCCGGGCACCTTCCCCTGATGGTGAACCTGTGGCCGGTTCAACAATCCCAGGTGTGCCCGAACCACCGCAGGCGGCCACAGCCAACGCGAATGCCGGTCCAGGTCTCCTAAGCTCGGGCGGCGACCTGGTGGGAGAGGTAGATCTCCTTTCGTTCTCGGGCCGATTCCAGGACTGCCAGACACACTTCCAGGTTGGCCATGCCCCACCTTCCGTTGTGGACGGGCTGGCGCCCGTTCACCGCTGCTTCATACAACTCGGCGACCACCCATCTGCTCCGCCAGCATGCGCCGGTACAGAATGACTCCCTTGTCCGACTCGCCCAGCCTTTCCAAATGGCGGTCGGCCACTGGACCTTGGGTCACCCAGGCCGCCATGTCCTGACCCAATACGAAGTCGGTGATGTGCCGCCCGTCTTCGTCGGTCATGGGGATGTCGTAGTAGGGCACTTTCCCTTGCTTATAGCCGGTTTCCCCCGGCGGGGCGGGGTAGACGCCATACATTACGTGCCAGGTATGGGTGTCGTCTACCGGGGTGCGGATCTGGAAGGTCCAGCCGACCCTCAAAATAGTGGGGAATAGGATTGGATGCCCCAGCTTCCATTCATCGTCCTCTTCTGACCCGCCGGTGCGGACCCGGCGTTTGATGATCCCGTGTTCGAAAACGTCGAATCCGATCTTCACATGGTGAGGGGTGATCCGCTCGACGAAACGTTCTCCCCGGTCGTCTTTCTCGGCCTTCTGTTGCAACACGTAATTGTAATAGTAGCCGTGTAGCCACTCGGTGTGAACCGGGTCCAGAGAGTTCTCCATGCACTGCAGCCAGTTGCAGGGAATCTCGGTTATCCCGATGTCCCGGACCACGTTGTCCATCACCAGCAAGTCCCAGCGAGGCAGCAAAGGCGCCGGCTCGGGGCCAAGGTAGGCGAAGACCAGTCCGCCCATCTCCTGGGCCGGGTATCCGGTGATTTTGACGCGGCTAGGGAAGGTGCTGTCGGGGGCTTCCGCTGGCATTTCGATGCATTGTCCGGTGCCGTCGAACATCCATCCGTGATAGCAACAGCGCAACCCCGCGTCTTCGGGGATTCCGTAGAGCATAGAGATTCGCCGGTGGGGGCAGGTATCGCCGATGAGGCCGTACCCGCCGTTTTTGTCGCGGTACAACACCAAGGATTCACCCAACACCTTGATAGACTTGACCGGGTTGACGTCTAGTTCGGTGGCGGCGGCGATCGGGTGCCAATACCGGCGCATTAGCTCGCCCATGGGGGTGCCCGGACCAACCTGGGTCAGCCGCATGTTTTGCTCTACAGTTAGCATGCTTCACGTCCTTTCGTTTTGCGTGTGAATCTTCATCACGGCGAATTCCCGTAAAGCCAATTCGTGAGGATTATACCCCATGCTGGCGATGGCCATTGATCCTTTCGGCCTTGCCGGACTACCAGAGCCGCTAACGGGGAATGAAACCCACCGCCGATGGCGGAAGAAAAGTTGTGGCCGTAACAAACCTGTGCTATGTTGCTGAAAATCGACACGGGGAAGGATCGCGACCATGAAAGTATTTGCCTTTGACCTCCTGCCCTATCCGGAAAACCTGGACCACCTCAAGCAGGGTGCGACGGAACTGCCCTACCCCCTGCCCAAGCGCCATTTCCGGCCAGATGTGGCAGTGCGTAATTACGAAGAGCACCTGGAAGCCTGGGTCTTCATGGAAGACCTGGGATTCGACGGGGTCGGGTTCAATGAGCACCACACTTCGCCCTACGGCCTGATGACCTCGCCCAACCTGATGGCGGCGGCGGCGTCCCAGCGGACCAAGCGGATGAAACTCCTCATCCTTGGGAACTTGTTACCCATCCACGAACCCCTGCGGCTGGCCGAGGAACTCTCAATGCTGGATTGCATGTCCAACGGGCGTCTCATCGCGGGCTTCGCCCGGGGCATTCCTCGCGAGTACAACGTTTACGGAGTCGCCATGTCCGAATCCCGGAAACGGTTTGAAGAGGCGTGGGAGATCGTCAAGCTGGCCTGGATGGAAGAGTCCTTCTCTTACGAAGGCAAGTTCTGGTCATACAACGACGTGGCTATCTGGCCCCGGCCGGTGCAGCAGCCCCATCCGCCGGTGCGAGTGCCGGTGAGCAGCAGCCAGGAGACTATCGAATGGGCCGCCCGGGAGAACATTGCGATCAACCCCGGCGGCCTGACTCCAGGCGTGTCTCAGGACATCGTTCGCTATTACGCCGAATGCCTGAAGAAGAACGGCCATCAGATTACACCCGACCACATAACGGTGGCCGGAAGCGTGCACCTTGCCGACAGCCGTGAGCAGGCCATCAAGGAGGCGGCGCCCTATACCCTATACTTCAACCGCACCCTGTTCAGTCACGGTAATATCCCCGATAGAAGGCTGCAAACACAAGCCGGGTACACCACTGGTGTGTACGACTACCTGCGGCCAGAGAACCGGGAGCTAATGAGCCGCCCGCCCGCTTTTCGCAACATGACCATCGAGGATATAGAGCGAAACGAACGTCTTCCTTGGGGTCCACCTGAGGAAGTGATTGACCGCCTGATCAGCCTGGCCGATGGTATGGGGGCCGGTACGTTGCAACTAAACTTCAACCAAGGCGCCATGCCCCACAAGATGTTCATGCAGCAGTTGGAGCGCTTCGGCAAAGAGGTGCTGCCAGCCCTCCACGCCCATGATCCAGTCAGCCTCCCAGTGGGGTGATCAAAACACCAAGCACCTGGGATGCGGCGCCCTGGCGGTCGGCACGTTGGCAGTGGACCAAGACGCCCGCTGGCGTGGGACAGTCAGCGTCTCGACTAGCGCCGGTGTATCATCCGGCCCCTTTCACAGGTTGAAGAAGGTTTTAGCTTGACTGGACAGGTTCAGCCTTGTAGGCATCCTCGACAAATCCCGGCTTTTGCACCCATCGCACATTTTTATCATCGCTGACTAGACCCACATTAGCGCCGTCTGAGCTTTCAAGGCCCAGCGGGTGATAAACCAATTCAATCAAATTTCCGTCTGGGTCGTTGATGTAAGTGTAATGTTCATTTGTGTCCTCGCGGCGGCCTTCCTTGGGATCATCCCCGCCCCCGCCAGGCGCGAATGCTCCGCTCGCCGTTCGAGAATAATTCACGCCTAAAGAATCCAGGTGAGAGAGCATTTCGTCCCAGTCTTCCACCTCTATGGCGAAGTGAACGCGGGGAACATCTATGACCTCCGGCGTGTCGCTGGTGTGTATCTCCCCAGTGCCTATCCGTAGCTGAAGTTGTCTTTGATTCAGGGCAGGTCCTCGATCCAGAAATTCGGCGCCGAGGACGTTTTCGTACCAATCCCGTGTCTGTTGGCGGTCGGTGATTTGGATATTGATGTGATGAATCGTATTTATCCTGGACATCAGAACCCCCATTATCGTTCGGTATTGCCCTAGCAGACATCATGGCCATTATCTGTTATCACCAAGCCTCTGGCAATCAACATTCGACCTGGAGTGAGGTGTGACCGTAGTAGGTAAACCAAACGTCAATGTCCACCATCTCCCCCCAACTTGCTACCACATGACCCCACCGCCAGAGTTGATATCCTGTCCCGTCATATTGCGGGCTTCATCAGAGGCCAAGAAAAGGGCGATAGTCGCGGCATCCTCCGGACCACCCCCCTTTTCAATAAACCCTTCGTCGGCGCCCCAGCGGCCGGCAATGACGGCATTCTCCCGCGGCCCGCTATAGCGAATTCGAAAGGCTTCCTCATCGAATGGCTCTCCTTTATATTCAGCCCGCCCCCTGGCCAATTCGAGACTCCGTTCCTGATGACCGCCGGGGCAGATGGCGTTGACCGTTATATTGTACCGGCCCACATCGGCGGCTAGAGTCCGGGTAAAACCGATCACAGCCATCTTTGACGCGGCATATGGAGTCCGATGGGAGAGCGGCTGTTTCCCTGTGCCTGAGCTGAAATTGATCACCCGGCCATACTGCTTTCGGATCATCTCGGGTAATACATACTTGCAGCCCAGAAAGACCGAATCGAGATTGACGGCCAGGGTCTCCTGCCACTCGGCCAGGCTCATGTCCCACACATCTTTGGTGGGGCCCGCGATACCGACGACATTGGCCAGGATGTCGATGGTGCCGAAATGCTCAATGGTTTGCTGTACCATCTGCTTGACCTGTTCTTCCTTAGAGACGTCGGTCTGAAAGCAGAGCACCTGTCCTTCCCCGGTACGAATCGGTCCGCCAACGGTCTCTTCCAACACTGCGAGGGGTATCATGTCGCAAATAGCGACGGCGGCGCCCTCCTTCGCAAATCTTCTCGCAATGGCTTCACCGTGGCCTCGCCCGGCAGCTGTGATTAGGGCTACTTTCCCTTCCAATCTTCCCATGCCGAAATTTGCTCCTGATTTGATGGTGTATCCAAGTCAGGGCGATGATATCAGACGCCACCGTCACCAGTGAAACAGTGAACTCCGAGGTGATGATTTATCAGATCGCGAGCGGAACCTTGTCTTGCCAAATAGACCCAGCGCGGCTGCGTCCAAGGTCACTTCTTGCCGGCTGTTATCCTCATGAACCCGCCGCTTTGAATCCGCCACGATCTCCGCCACCGTTGAATTGACCAGGGCTGGTCACTATAATCCCTGCCAATCAACCACTCGGACATAAAGCGGTTACCGCTTAACATTTCGATTCCCGCAATGGAGGCCTTAAATGGCAAACAAAGAAGAACTGGCGTTGATCGCGCACCTACTGCGCCGGGCCGGATTTGGCGCGACGCAAGAGGAGTTGGAAAGGTACGCCGCTCTGGGTTACGAAGCCACTGTTGAGGAACTCCTAAACCCTACCCCGGACCAGGCCGCTGGTAAGACCGCGCTGCTGATACGCTACAATCCCAGCTGTTTGCTGCCGGGCGGGGTCACTTTACCGGGCCAGTACAACTGGATGTACCACATGATCACGACCCAGCGGCCGCTGGAAGAGAAGGTAGCCCTGTTCTGGCACCACGTTTTCGCCACCGCCAACTCCAAACTTGACGGCGCCGACCAACTGGTCGAACAGATCGTGTTGTTCCGCAAGATAGGCATGGGCAGCTATCGGGACATCCTGCTGGAAGTAGCCAAAGACCCCACCATGATCTTCTTCCTGGACAATAACGAGAACCACAAGTACGCCGTCAACGAAAACTGGGGCCGGGAGCTGCTCGAGTTGTTCTCGATGGGCGTCAGTAACTATACCGAGGTGGACGTTCGCGAGGCGTCCCGGGCCTTCACCGGCTGGAATATCGAGCCCCGGCTGCCGCGCCAGCCCTACTGGCGTTTCCCTTGGAAGTTCGAATACCGGGCAGCGGACCACGACGAGGGCGAAAAGACCTTCCTGGGCCGCACCGGAAACTTCAACGGCGAAGACATCATCAACATCATTCTGGAGGAGCCCGCCACGGCCCGGTTCATGTGCCGCCATCTATACAACTTCTTCGTCGCCGACGATGTACAGGTCCCCGCTTGGACCATCGAACCCGCCCGTGACGAGGAGGCTCTTGAGATAATGATCTCCTCCTTCGTCGAGTCGGGTTTCGAGATGAAGGCCGTCCTTCGCACCATATTCAACTCCGAGTTCTTCAAGAAGGCCCGATTTGCCAAGATAAAGAGCCCGGCCGAGGTGGTCGCCGGCACGCTGCGGCTCACCGAATCGAACATGTTCCCTGGCCCCGACCTGCCGGACATCGGACCCCAGGCTTCCTACATGGGCCAGGACCTTTTGAACCCTCCCAGCGTGGAGGGCTGGTACACCGGCAAAGAGTGGATCAACAGCGGCTCCCTGTTGGCCAGGATCAACTTTGTGGCCGACCACGTAGCCAACACCAGCCTGCCCGGCGTGCGAAACATCATCGGGTACATGAAGACCGCCGGTGTGACCACTCCGGATGAATTGGTGAATTCGGCATTGGAGCACATGGGCTACCTGGAGATTGGGCCCGAAACCCGTAAACAGCTTATGGATTACGCCCAGACTGGGGGTGACATGGACTGGGACGACGCCGGCGGCGATTCTAGGGTCGGCGAGATGTTGGCCCTGGTGGGAGCGACCACGGAATACCAGTTCGGTTAAAAGAGCCCAAGCCTGGTTTGACCAGAGCCTTGTTGGGCAAATAAAAAACTGATGAAAGGATCCAGCGAAAAAACCCGAGGAAGGTGAAATATGCCACTCGACACATTAGCTGCCGGGCGTGCTTGGACCTATAGCCACAACGTGGGCCGCAGGGCCACCGCGGGCACGGGATTCAATTGGCCCGTGGCGATGGCCGTTGGGAAAGATGGGGTTTTATTCGTGGCCAACCGCACTCCCTGCATCTCCAAAGTTACCGTGAACCAGGAGTTCATTCACGAGTTCGGCCGCAACGGCGAATTTGTTTTCCTGTCCGGTTTGGCCTTGGACCGGGAGCAGAACGTTTATGCCTCGGACGAATGGCAGAACCGGATCACCGTCTTCGACAACGACGGCAACCTGCTGCGTACCTGGGGGGAGGAAGGCGACGGACCCGGCCAAATGAATGGCGCCACGGGGTTGACCTTCGATGCCGATGACAACATTTGGGTGGTGAACGGGCTGAACAGCCGCATCCAGAAGTTCACCAAGGACGGCGAATACATCAGCGGGTTCGGCGTCAAGGGCGAAGGACCCGGTGAGTTGGACATGCCCTGGGGGATAACCATCGACAACAACGGCGATGTCTACATCGCGGATTGGAACAACCATAGGGTCCAGAAATTCAATCCGGACGGCGCGCACCTGCTCACCTTCGGGTCAGGCCGGACCACCGGAGTCGCTACCGACGGCACCACGCCCTACGCCCATGCCTTGGTCCAAGATATCGGAGTCAACCCCAACGACCTGAACCATCCGGCGGATGTGGCGGTGGACGCAGACGGAGACGTTTACGTGGTCGACTGGATGAACGAAAGGGTAGTGATATTCGATGCCGAAGCCAACACCCTGGCGGCTTTGCGAGGAGATGCTCACGATATCTCAAAATGGGCTGCCATGTCATTGGAAGCCAGTCCGGGTATGCGCATGCGGCACCGTCAGGCCAAGAATCCGGACGTCAAGCGATACTTTCGAATGCCCAGCTACTGTGCTTTCGATCAAGAGAACAACCGCCTTCTGGTTTGCGACACCATGCGGCACCGGATCCAGATCTACCAGAAGGAAGAAGGCTACCAAGACCCCCAGTTCAACCTGTAAAGCCCGTATGCCGAACGACCTCTGCCAGAATCACCGGCGGCCCAAACTGGCCGCCGGTTTTGTTTGTCGCGGCCATATCGGCGGCTCGAATGCGGTGGCGCGCCAACTGGTACAGGATACGTATTGATCAGTGGATAACTTAGATGTCTCTCTCCTGACGTCTATTTATTTTGAGTCAACACAACCTGCCAATCCGTAGACGTACCTACATCGGGAATTGTACCCTCGGGTCAGTCAATGGAAGTTGCTAAATTTTTTGATCTTGGTTGAAGGATGGTCAAGGGCTTTGACCTGGAAAGTCTATATTCTGAAATGCGCCGATGGGACCCTATATACGGGCATCACAAATAAATTAGGCCGCCGGATGTCTGAGCATGAATCGGGGAAGGGCGCGAAATACACAATGGGCCGCGGGCCGTTCCAGCTTGTTTATAACGAAATCTGCGCCGATAGGGGAACAGCCTCAAGACGGGAAGCCGAGATAAAATCGTTGGACAGAGATCACAAGCTTATGCTGGTTTCGGGAAACCGGTCGTGAGCTTCGTTACATATGATTCGGGATCTGGAAAGGCTTGGGAGAGGCCCAGTCATCATCGTTGGGCACCCAGTGCATGTCATAACCGGACAATTCGACACGACTCAGGGGATCGGATCTAGTCCTATCCCCTGCTAATTCTTGACCATGATGAAGGCGCCACTAGCCGCGGCGCCGGTCCCGGTGATCTACCTGCCCCGCAGCTTAGGGTCTAAGACATCCTGAAGTAAGTCGCCCAGCAGGTTTACCGCAAAGACGATCACCGCCATGGTAATGCCAGGGAACACCGACAGCCAGGGCGAGATATCAATATAGGTTGTGGCGCACAGGTTCAGCAGCCCGCCCCAGGAGGCAACGTCCGGTGGTATACCCACACCAAAGAAGCTCAATGAACCCTCGACGACGATGGCGTACCCGAGGGTGATGGTGCTCAGCACGATGTAGGTAGCCATCACGTTGGACCACCCCTAATGGGATAGCTACGACCATCGCCAGCAACATGGCGAAGATCGCCAACTCCACTGTCACCGGGATCCGGTCTTTCAACTCTCCCATGACCGGGGCATTGAACCAGGGGGAATCGCCGAAGTCTCCCTGCACCACTCCGCTCATCCAGGTGACGTATTGGACCACGATTGGCCTATCGGTGCCGATCTCCTGGCGCAGTCTGGCCAAGTCTTCCTGGGTGAAGGAGCCGACTCCTTCATCTTCCAGAATGGCTAACGCGGGGTCCCCGGGAATCCAACGCATCAGCACGAAGACCAAGACGGTTACCAAAAGCACAGTGGGTACGAACAGGCCTACTCTTTTCATTGTGTGCTGTCGCATCTACGCTCTTCGCATGTTAAGACGCTCAAATCCCCCAATCTTAGGTGCTCGTATTCAGGTATATAATCCGAAGAAATCACATGCGTTCTGGCGATTTTCCTTGACAGCTCAACCAGCCCACGCTAGCGGTGGGCAAATTCACAAGATACTCAGCGGACCTTATCTAGTGCCGTTTTAATAGGGGACGATTGATATGATGACCCTGTTGCAATACCTGGAGTCGTTCAACCGGAAAGAACGGTTCTTCTTGATCGGAGACGCCCTTGGAAACCCAGCCTTCCAGCTATCCGATGACTTTCGCGCCAAGCTCAATACAGCCTTCGGAATCCATCCACCCAGTAACGCCTTCGCCGCCATGGACTATCACCTCGACTGGATTCACGCAAGTATGTTCCTGTCTCTGCCGGAAAATGACGAGGAGGCTGTGCATGAGAATAAAAAGACCGTGGCTACCGGCAACCAAGAGGATGCCGACCTGTTAGTAGCGTTTGAACAAGGAGACATCATCCACTTGATGCTGGTCGAGGCAAAGGCCGAGACCGGCTGGACAAATAAACAAATGTGTTCAAAGGCTAAGCGGCTGCGGCGAATCTTTGGCGACGACGGCACGAATTATCCCAAGGTGAAACCACACTTCGGATTGATGTCGCCGCGCCGTCCACAGCAGCGTAAGTCCAGCCTCTGGCCGGTCTGGATGACCCGTGATGGTGAGTCCATCTGGTGCGATTTGAAAGTGCCCTGCGGCGGGCGAAAGATTACGCGTTGTGATCAATGTGGCAGGCCGTCCGCGACAGGAGAGTTCTTTCGTGCTCTGAAGTGTTGATGGAGGTGTTGTCAGGTTTGTTCGGCCGGCCGCCGAACCATCAAGGTTACGTCAAATGCGGCGTCTCGTCCGCATCTTGACGGGGATGGCTGAGGGAGATTGGGCGCCCGGTGCCCAATCTCAGTTTTCTGGCAGCGAAAGCCGAAACCAGAGAGGCATGTGGTCCCTCACCTTGTGCTCGAACCTCGCGAAGAAATCTGATTTTTCGCTTCCTTCCAAACTATCGAAGGGTTTTCCCAGCACCGCGTCGCTGAACAGCCTGACGAACTCGAAGACGCCGTAGTCGGGACCCCGCGGGTTCGTGCCCATCGTGGCGTTCTGCTGGAACGTTGGAAGCCGGACATCGTGGCTGAACAATCCAATCTGATCGAAGGTCTCGGTCATCCTGGCGTTGGTCCGGAACGGCTCGGTCCGGGTGGGGTGGGTGTCTAGGAACGGGAAGTTTACGTTCACGGCATCGCCCGAATGCCCATTGAACTCCTTAAGCTGGGTTTCGAGTCTCGGCCGGTCCGTCACCGGGTTGTCGAAATTTAAGTTTAGGTCCCCCATCAGCAGGAAATCCCGGTAGTACGCCCGGTGATCCCTGGCCGCGCGGCCACGTATCCAGTCCATCAGGGCGTCGAACTCCAGCTTCCGGTCAAGCAGCGTTGTTCCGAAGTTCAGATGGGCGTTGATTGCCATAAACCGGTAGGGTGTCGTACCGGGGTGCGTAGGGGTCCATCGCTCCGCTGAAAGCATCGTAATCTAGGGGGCGACCGTATTCAGCATCTTGGTGCGGTCGTAGGTTATGTCGGTGGCGACCTCGGTGCGTTTGACTGCGGACCAACGGTAGATGAAACCCAGCCGTTCGCCCAACCCCGGCTCTCCAGGAAACTTGCCCGTCACGTCGGATACGATTAGGTCGAACTCGGGCCCGAGGAGCGACATCAGTCTTCGCAGGCCGCCCAGGTCATCCATCACTTCCTGAACGGATATCAGATCGAAGCTACGGCAGACCTCCGCCAAAAACTCCCAAGCATCGGGACTGCGGCTGGGGGTGGAGCCGAGCTTACGGATATTGAAAGACGCCAACAACACCGAGCCGTATACCCGTTCCGGCAGCCCGTATGCCGTTCGGCCCTGTTCCAGGGTCTGGTTGATCTTTTTCCACCCTTCGGAGGTGAATTGCGCAGCTGCCATTTTTGCCCCTCCTTACAGTGCCACATATGTTTCAATCGTCCTCTCCCGGCTCGTTCCAGGGCAATTACTTAGGGTCCTGCGGCCATCCGGCGCAGGTTCAAAGCTAGCTGGCAATACAGACCCGTTATTAGACGGATCGTCGGCGCAGGGAGTACCGGTCTAACAGGTTAGAAACTTCCGGCGGAGACATTTTGTCAGCCTAAAGGGAGCGAGCTAGCAAAACTGTTTAGCTTCCTTTAGGCTGATAGTTCCTGGTCTCTTTGATGTAACGTGCGGCGGCAAGGTTCCCGCGGATAATTCGGGATTCGCCAGCGACGCGTCACGGTCGAAGAAATAGATATCAGGCACCGGCACGTCGCCACTGGAGATCACATTCGCCTTGGCCGACGCCAGCAATTCCCGCCATTCTTGATTGGTGGATTCGGATTGAACGGCTGCCGAATAATGCTCCGCGGCCGATGGGTGTTCTTCAGGGTGGTAATGAGCGAGAGCCAACAGCGCATGTCCCTCGCCATCGGTTTCTTGATTGACGCGCTGTTTCAGTAGATCCAGCGCTTCCCTACAGTTACGCTGTTTCAATAATTCAATGGCTTGCGTCCAGGCTTCACGTTCGCCGTTACCCATCTCGATCTACACCCATTCTCAATCTACCCTCTTTCAAGTTCGGCAACATGGGCGCCGGTGAACGCCTCCGGACCGGTTAGTGTTTAACGTCTAACGTTAAGCCTGAGAAAAATTGTAATCCCTCAAGAGATTCGGAGCGGTTACCGAAGACCACTAAGGAACTGTCACGAAATAACTTGTTCTTTACTACATGCTCAGCTATACTTAATGGGTGATAGTTGAAGGAGCGATTCAA
>DAOUHE010000076.1:0-4877 GCA_034428715.1 Dehalococcoidia bacterium
ACGATATAAAGTGCTTCAATCTCTTTGTCGATCTGCCGTTTCTTGACTTCCAACTCTTTGACCAAGGCTCGTAGGTCCACGTCTGTTGACTGCTGTCCCATAGCGTTCCTCCCGTAGTGCCATAGTCGAAGCGTTCCTCCCGTAGTGCCATAGTCGATTCGCTTGGGGAACCTTGAATCCTCTACCTATCGACACTACTACCCCAGCGTCTAGGGTTAGTAGTGGAGGGAGATTCGAACTCCCGGTAGGTGGGTCTATCACCTACAACGGTTTTGGAGACCGCCGCTTTAAGCCTCTCATCCACCCACATAGTGCCGCCGGTGGGATTCGAACCCACACCTGCCCCCAGCTAAAGGGCCGTGGTATCCATTCCACTACGGCGGCGCAACCCATTGAGACCCTGGCGGATGATTTGAGACCACCGCCGGGGTCGATTATAACATCCACAATGCATCAACCGAAATGAAAGAAGAAAAAGCCCCCAAAATCGACTTCAAGGCCCTCGAAACAATCACCAAGAAGGTGTTGGAACACAAGCCGGTCAAGAGGCGTAAGGCTACGCCAAAACTGCCTGCAAGGGGAGAGAAGCATGGCAACGAGTGATGACGTAGTAACGACGCTGAAACGATTGGAGGAAGGCATTCAACGCTTGGAAATATACACCAAGGGAATAATGAATCGTTTACTTTCTCCAGCAGAAGTTGCCCAACTAGAGCACGAAGCGGCTCGAATAGAACAGCCTAATCAGCCGTCAACTGCTGGTAGGTAAGCCTCTTACCAACTGTCCCCTTCACCAAGCTTTCCAACCGCTCCATTGTGTGCCGCTTTACATTGCCTTCGTTCAACCGAAAAGTGAACTCGTTAACGTAGCGGGCCATGTGCTTTGCGCTCCATTGGTGGTATACCCCGTTGTAACCCCTCTTTAGTACAGCCCACACGCTCTCAATCCCATTGGTGTGAGCCATCCCGTTCACGTACTCCCTGACGCTATGCTTGACCGTTCCGTGGTCATACCGCTCGCCCAGGTTGTTGTAACCGGCGTGTTCATCAGTGTAGACCGTTGCCCCAGCTTCCACGGTGTCAAAAACGTTGCGCTCCAAGGTCTTGGCTGATGTGTCGGCAATTGGCATAGCCTTAACGGACCCGCCACGCTGTTTCAGTCCCATTACCGCCTGCTTGCCTACGGTTCCGCGACCGGCCCGGAGCTTCTTGCTGGAGTGTTTGTTAGCTTCCTTGCTGCCGATATAGGTTTCGTCAACTTCTACAATGCCGTCTATCCGGTCTGCTTCCACGTTGCAAGCTTCCCGGAGTCGATGAAGCATGAACCAAGTAGCCTTCTGAGTGATGCCTAGCTCCTTGGAAAGCTGAAGGCTGGAAACCCCCTTCCGAGCGGTTTGAAGGATGTACATGGCGTAGAGCCACTTGTCTAAGGGGATATGCGACCGCTCGAATACAGTACCAGTCCTAACCGTGAACTTTTTCCGGCAGTCCTTACACTGGTGGTATTGGGAGTCCTTCATCCGGCTGGTGCGTTCGCTGTCACAATGGGGGCAAGTTATCCCGTCAGCCCAACGGAGACCTTCGATGTATTTAATGGCTGAGACTTCATTAGGGAAGCTCTTGAAGAACTCGTATGCGCTGATGGTTCCGCCGCTGTTTGACATTTGGATTGACTCCCATTTCTTAGTACAATCCAAGTCTAACAGCTTTGATTTGCGCAGTCAAGTATATAGTTCCCTTTTGAAAGGGGCTTAATGGCCCGGGAAATAGCCCTGTCCGGAACGGAGGCGGCTCCCGATAGGGAGGCTGCAGACCTGCTATACGGCTTGGGCCGTGCCCAGGCAACCACATTTGAGAGGCACCAGCGACATCAGGCGGTTGCCCTACTGAGCCGTGCCTTTGACTACTACGCCGGGATAGGAGATGTCCCCCGGGCCGTGGACGTCGCGGAGACTCCAATGTTCGCCACGGTAGGGCATGGGGTTGACCCAGATTATCAACCGGTCTCTCAAGTTGGTGCCTACTGATTCCCATGAGGCAGGCCGCCTCCTGGCCCGTCAAGGCTTACTCCGTGGTCTTGATGAAGGTGACTACGATGCAGCCAAGAGGGCCTTCAGCCGGGCGCTGACCACCGCTCAAGGTCACGGCGATGTGGCCCTGGAACTGCGGACGATGGCCAATGCCACCCAAGTAAACAACCACCATAGCCGCGATCAGGAGGCCATCGAGAACGGCCTACGAGCTATCGAACTGGCTAGACGCATCGACGATCTAAGACATGAGGCGACCGCCCGCTATTACACCTTATGGGCACTGGCGAGCGTTGGCGCCCTTGCGGAAGCACGCCGGCACGCATTGGCCCTGTTGGACCTGGCGAAGCGGCTGCGCGACCGCCAGTTGCTAACCACGGCGTATTACGCTAACCAACGCATTTGCCGGAACGGGGGGGCCTGGGACTCCGCACGAGATTACATAGATCGCGGCCTCGCCTCGATGCCCATGGAAAACCGCCTCCTTGGCAGCCGTACACTATTGGAGTACGAGGTAGGGGACTTCGACCAGGGCAGGATTTACTTGGACCGGTTCTTGGAGACGGTTCGCCTGAATTCCCCTGGACCGACGGTGCCATATGCATCCATGGCCTCCAACATATCTATCATCGCACGCATCGCCGGTGTGACGGACTGGTTCGACATCGCGGAAGAAGGTGCCGCTGCTGTCCTTTCATCGCCGACTGCTGCTCCCAATATCGTCGAGCTCGCCAGGACTGGGCTGGCGTTCATTTCGGTACAGCGGGGTGATGCGGCCGCAGCCGAGGAGCATCACGGCCACCTAGAGTCTCGACGAGGCATCCTGTCTGCAGGCGCCGCCGCCGGCCGTTTGCTGGGGCTACTGTCCCAGACCATGGGCAACCCGGACCAGGCAGCGACCCACTTCGAGGACGCCCTGGCCTTGTGCCGCGAGGGAGGCTACGGGCCCGAACTGGCCTGGACCTGCTGCGACTACGCCGATTGTTTGGACCAGCATGACGGCCATGAGGACCGTGCCAAGGCAATGGCGCTGCTGAACGAGTCGCTGGCCATCGCCACCGAGCTGGGAATGCGCCCTTTGATCGGGCGCGTAAACCAACGGCTGGAGCGAGTCCAGACAAAGCCGGCTTCCGCACCCACCTATCCCGGCGGCCTCACTGAACGAGAGGTGGAGGTGTTGCGCCTCGTAGCTGCCGGCAAGACGAATTTGGAAATAGCCGAGGAACTGGTCATCGCCGAAGGCACGGCGCGGAGGCACGTGGCCAACATCTACGAAAAGATCGGCGCCGCCAACCGGGCCGAGGCGACTAGGTACGCTTTGACCGCGGGGTTAGCTTAATCCTGAGTAGCATTCCTTCCTGTTAACCGCGGCAACGGTCTTAGGGGAATATGGAACGACCTCAACCAACGGGTTTTGTAGGTAGCTTGTTCGTCGGCCGTCAACGGGAGATGGCCGAGCTTAAGGCTGCCGTCGATGACGCTCTATCCGGCCAAGGGCGGCTGGTCATGTTGGTGGGCGAACCGGGCATCGGCAAAACCCGAACCACCCAAGAGCTAGCGTCTTACGCCGAGAGTCAAGGCGCGAAGGTCTTCTGGGGCAGGTGCTACGAAGATGAGGGGACGCCGCCTTACTGGCCCTAGGTCCAGGCTATGCGGGCCTATTCCAGCAAGCCAGTGCGGAACAGCTTATCGCAGCGATGGATCCCGGCGCCCCCGGCATCGCCGATGCCCTTCCAGAGATACATGACATAATCAAGGACCTTAAACCGTCGCCGTCCCTGGAGCCTGAGGCGGCCCGTTCCCGCCTTTTCGACTCCATCACCAACTTCCTAAAGAACGCGGCCCAAAAATCAGGCCCTCATGCTGGTGCTAGATGACCTCCACTGGGCCGACCGGCCGTCTTTGTTGTTGTTGGAGTTTCTGGCCCGAGAGTTGGGAGATTCCCGGCTATTGCTGGTGGGCTGCTATCGTGACACCGAGCTTTCCCGGCAGCATACTCTGGCGGACACCCTGGCTCAATTGTCTCGCGAGCCGGTCTTCCGGCGCCAAGTCCAAAGCGGCTTGGGTCAAGATGATATTGCGCAGTTCATCGAAGCCACCACCGGCGTCCAGCTTAACCAAGAGTTGACCAGTGTCCTATACGCCCACACCGAGGGCAACCCGTTTTTCATGACCGAAGCCGTCAGGTTGCTGGCGGAAAGTGGAGAATTGACCGCGGAGCAAATCGGCACGTCCGAAGGGCTGAGAATACCTGAGGGTGTGAGAGAAGTGATCGGGCGGCGCGTTGGCCGGCTGTCGGATCTATGTAACCAGGTGTTGACCACCGCTTCCATCATCGGACGGGAGTTTGATTTTAAGCTACTCACTAGCTTGATCGTGGAAGGGCCCTCGCCGCCCGGGTAATAGATGAGCCATCGGGTTCGATGGACCGGTACCAGTTCAGCCACACCTTGATTCAGGCGACTCTAGCGCGGGAGTTATCCACCACCCGCCGGGTACGGCTGCACGCACGGGTCGCGAGGGCATTGGAAAAAATGTACAGGGACGACGCTGAATCCCACGCCGCCGAGTTGGCCCACCATTTCGCCGAGGCCCAGACGTTAACTGGCCCTGACAAGCTGGTGCGCTATTCCCTGTTGGCTGGTGATCGGGCGCTGGCTTCTTATGCCTACGAAGACGCTCTTACCTATTTTGAAAGGGGCTTGGTTGCGCGGGACGTAACCCTGTCCGGAACTGAGGCTACTTCCGACGAAGAGGCCGCGGCCCTGCTGTTCGGCCTGGCGCGGTCCCAGTCGACCGCAGCCGAAGGGCATCAGTTTGCGGAAGTGTTCGCCACCATAGGACGGG
>DAOUHE010000077.1:0-3261 GCA_034428715.1 Dehalococcoidia bacterium
CGACGTTTCTGTAACAGGCTAGGTGGGACGCGGTGCAGAAGGCCAAGCTCGAGGGCATGTCAATTCGCGAGATGGCAAGAGAGTTGGGCCTCCACAGAGACACCGTAAGGCGATACATCGATGCAGAAAGTCCGCCGATGCGGCGGTCGTCGGCAACCCTACCGGCATCGACATCTGATACGATCCCCCAATAGACAGGTGACATTTCTGCTGAACGCTTAGGCGGACATTTATCCTGAACTACGACAGCCGCAACCCGACGATCGAGCCGCCCATGTGGTCCACTTTACCGCCGCCGTTTACACGCTGGGGCACCGCGTCCGTGAACCAGTCCACGTCTGCGGGTGGCAGGTGAAGACCAGCACCTGGTTGGTCTCGGATAGGTCGATGAATGAGCCGGCGGCTTTGGTGCCCCTGGTCGGGTCGAAGTTGACCAGCGCCTCGTCGACGATCACCGGCAGGCGTTCTGACCGCTGGCCCAGCTCCAGGATCAACCCGAAGCGCAGGGCCAGGAACAGTTGCTCGTGGGTGCCGCGGCTGAGCTGCTGGGGCGTCCTGATGTTGCCTGCGGCGTCCCTGACGTTGATCTCGGAACTGCCCAGCGGGGAGTACGCGGCCTGATACGCGCTGTCGGTGACGTCGAGGAAGAAGCGCTCGGCGTGGCGGATCACATCCGGCTGCCGCTCCTTCTCGAACTTGCTTTGCGCCCGCTTGATCAGGCTCTCGGCAATCGTTCGGACCCGCATTGCCTCAAATAGGACACTACCGAAAGGAGCGCTTCACGTAATGACCCTTGCGCGAACCACCGCGGGTATCAATAAGGTGGAGGACGCCGGAAGGATGCCCCAATCGGGTTTGCCGATGCGTTGCGGCGGGTGTTTCCTACGACGGTGTCCAGCCATCTCCAATTTCGCGGGTGGGTCCGCCAGGAGACTCGTGCGACCGGAGTTCAGTAACATTTAATTTGAGGCAATGCGGGCTTCCCAAAAACTTCTGTGGGTGAACGAGCGCATGGCTACAGGTCTGTGGGGCTCAGAGGAGTAGTCAGACCCGCCCGGTGCTCGGACAGGGCGTTGCCGGTGAGCCTGCTCAGCAACTCCTCAGATTCGGGTAGGTCAAATAACTGTTCTCATTCTTTGTCTGCGTCGAGTTCGGCCAGCAAGAATCTGGCGAATCTGTCCTGTTCTTCGGAAGGCAGGTCGGCGGCCCGGTCGAAGGCTTCTTGAATCAGTTGGTTCATGGGTTTCCTCCTCGTCTCTGTCGAGTAGCGACCTTCAGACCGCAGTTCCTCTTGGCTTCCGGCTTGCTGGACTAAAGGCGCAGCACGTTCGTAGGTATAAGGCGTCCGGCCACGGGATCTACGGCCAGAAGCGCCTCTTCGAGCGTGACCACGCCGAGCAAAGTGGGCTCGCCGGCTTCGGCGAAGATCACCGGTGTGGGGAATTCCTGTCCTTCGAGTCTGACTATGGTTCTTCCTATGTCCACCGGCGCGTTACTTCCGTCGGCCAGTTCGGACTGTACTGAGCGTTCTACCGGGACTCCCAGCCGTTGTAACGTGGTCCTGGGTACCGCAGTGAAGGTTGAGCCGGTGTCCACGATTGCTTCGATGTTTTCGAACCTCCGCCCTTGCGGGTCTCCGATCCCTATGGTGACCACTACGGTTCCCATTGCATTTCTCCTCAATTTGTGGGATTGGCGGTCTATGCGCTACCCATCTGCCGCGCCACGGTTACGGCTGCTGGTTGATGCCGAGCTCTTCGAATGACTGGTAGTAGCTCGCGAGATTGTATGTGATAAGCGCGTGGGTGTTTTCGAAGCAGTTTTCGTTCGCGTACGCCCATGAAATGTTCTCAAAGTCGCAGCCGGAGATGTCGTATCGTCTTTTTGATTGAGCGACTGATGTGTGTCCTGGAAGAGGTATGTTGACTAAGGGATTTTTTTCTCTGTCCCGGTGTATGGGTATCCATATTCGAGGGTGAGGTACCAGTATTCGAGGGTGAGGTACCAGTCGTTGGACGAGTCTAGGTGCTCCATCTGGTTGGTGGGCGAGCCGTTTGCCCATGGGAGGTAGGTGCGTCCTCCGAATCGAACGTAGCGCTCGTGGTTTTTGGGGATGTCGCTGTAGCCGGGCGCTGCCCAGGTGGTTTTGTCTGGAGTCTTCTGGTAGACCCCCGGTTCGAGGACAGGGCTCTCGTAAACCTCGACCACCACGGGTCCGATGATGCTGTGGTGCATCATGTCGGTGGCGTACCAACGGTTCACGGTGTCGGCGGTGAACTCGTACTCGGTTTCTGGTGGTAGGTACATTTGGAGACGTTCGTTCTGGTTGAAGCGGTCCCAGCGCTGCTGGAAGGCGATTACGAATGATACCGCGTAGCGGGTGACGGGGATGGTCATCACATGGTTGGAGTCTCCTTGGTCATTGGTGTTGGTGGTCAGATATTGTCCTCGTGGGAGGTAGGGGATTCTTTGCTCAGCGTAGGTGGTTACTCTGATGATGGGGAGGGTCGGTGAGACGAGTTCCCACTGCACCATCGGCCTCCGGGCGTCATACGTATGTGCTGTGGAAACGTACTGTTGGATCGTGACGGCGCGGTGGTGCCTGTCTTCAGCTAGTGCCATCTGGAGGCCCATTTCCTCGGACCGGTCGGCTTGGCTGAGGATTTCTGAAACGGTGCTGTTCAGTGTCCCCCTGAGCGATTGTGTTGGTTGGGGGAAATTGGAGTTCCATCCCCATGGTATTTGTAGCCAGTGCTCGATGGTGGTCAATCCTTGAGGAGGCTTGATTTGGGTGTTTTTGAGGATGTCGAGGCGTTCCCGGGCGTATCCTGGGACACTCTCCCTGCGGCTGTTGGCGGCGAACCTGATCTGCTGCTCGTCGTTGGTATGTTTGGCGAGCAGGTGGGTGTTTTTGAACGCAAACCGGTATGGGTGGTTGATTATGACGTTCATCGGGCTGGTGTTGAGGACGTAGTGCTCTGCGGCCAGCGTGGTGGTTTGCTTGGCATGGCCCGCGTACGGATGTATGGATGGGAAGTCGAGGGGGGTTACCCTGACATTGGCAGATTCCGGCGCGCATGGAGACTGCGCTATGTATTGAACTTTTGCTGCGAGACGTTGAAGACGAGGTTCCCGCTGATACCGCTCTTGACCAGCTTGGGCCAGCCGCCCGTACTCTCCATCACCGCACGGCGCGCTGTCGCCAGCCTGCCGCCGATGTCGAGTTTGTATTCGACCTCCGCTGCGTCCAATTGCCCGGTG
>DAOUHE010000078.1:0-2872 GCA_034428715.1 Dehalococcoidia bacterium
TGATGTTGGCGCCGGTGATGATGTTGGCGCCGGTGATGATGTTGGCGCCGGTGATGATGTTGGCGCCGGTGATGATGTTGGCGCCGGTGATGATGTTGGCGCCGGTGATGATGTTGGCGCCGGTAATGATGTCGGCGCCGGTAATGATGTCGGCGCCGGTAATGATGTCGGCGCCGGTGATGGCTATTGCGTGGAACAGCGCGTGGTAGGCGCTGCTTACGGCCCTGCGGAGGTCTTCGGAGCTGGGGGCTGCCGGCGTGTCTGGAGCAGGCGACGTGCGGTGTTTATCAGCGCGTCCGGATCAATCATAGGTTCTCCTGGTCCTGTTCGCGTAGTGGGGTGTATGTGACCACGGTGGACACGGTGATGCCGGCCTCGGCCAGGGGTCCGTCGGTGCGGGTGTGGAGCGTGATCATGAGTCACGGGGTTTAGCTCGGGGTCGTCGGCCAGGTAGCGGGCGTTGATCCTGAGGTATGGCATGGCAGTTCGTAACTGTTCAGACTTGTGGGGATCTACGGGCCATCAGGCCTCTTACAGAGGGGCAGCCAAGCACGGAATTTGCTTTGCAAGCCGACTCGTCCCCTCAAACGTGAACAGTTACGGCAGTTCGTCTTGGTCATAGCTGACCGTGACTTCGACCTTGGGGAAGGATACAGATGCGGGGAAGTGCGCCCTGAGGGCGGTCATGAAAATGTCGTTGATGGTCACCTGGTCCTTGGTGCTGATTTCCATGCTGTTTCGCCGCCGTGGTTGATGATGGGGAATGTTATTGCGGCTGGTGTTTCACGTCAACGTATTGGTGTCATTACTTGCGGCCGGCGTCCAGTTCTTCCATGAGACGGGCGAACTCGTGGTTGATGCGGGCAAGCAAGATGGCGGCTTCTCCCAGGCGTTCAGCGGTGCAGTCGTTGACCAATTCCTGGTCTGGTTCGTCCTGGTCTTGGTAGTAGTCCAGGGACGAGGAGTGGGCGCTGTGGAGCCAGTCCGCCAGTGTGGAAGCATGGTGGGTGATCTGGTCCAGTTGTTCTCTCCGCTGGTCGTTCAAGGTGGCACCTCTGGCGGGGTTGTCGGCGTTCAGGCAGCGGCCAGACTCTCCTGGGCGCGCACCTGGTTGCGGAGCTCTTGGATGTGGAGTTGGTTCTCGAACCGGTCGATGGTGAGATGATGATGGGCGTGGTCGCGGAACGTGTCGAACCCGGTGTCGCCGTGGGAGAACCGCTCCAGTACAACTGCTGCCTGGAGGCACTGTGCGGCGGTCACGGGTTGTCGGGGTAATGTAACCTCCGGCGACGAGGTTTACATCAGTTCCAACACAGGCAGCGCTTCCCAACTTCCCACTGTTCTGGGACCCGGCCATGGTCCTGCAGGTGCCGGCGAACCGCGACCGGCCGGCGAGGATCGATGCCGACGACCCTGGAGCGGTGCCGAGTTTTCTCCACCAACTGGAACGACGGCTGGAAGTAGTTCACGTACTGTCGTACCGCTCCATACCGGTGGGCCATGGTCTGTCCAGCAACTTGGCCCGAATAGCGGTCATGACCGACAAAGTGGCGGACCACCGCGCCGTTCTTCTGCTCAATCCAGGCCTGGTCGTTCTTGCGGTACGGCCGGGACCGGGTGAACTCGATGCCCCGCTCGGCGCAGTACTGGGTGAGAGTTTCGTTGGTGAGAGTTTCGTTGATGAATACGCTGTCGTTGTCCGAGTCGATGCCTTTGACTGGGAAGGGCAGCTGTTGCCCGATGGCCTCCAGTCCTGCCACCACCAGGGACTGTTCCCCGGCCAGCAGTGGAACGGCCTTGGTCCAGCCGGTGCAGATATCGGTGGCCACCAGGCTGTGGATCATGGAACCCCACCAGGAGCCGCCGTGGTGGACCACCAGGTCAATCTCCAGGAATCCCAGCGGCGGCGCATTCCAATCGGCGAAGGTTCGTAACTGACGGACGTGGGCCCACCGAAAGCTGCGCAGGAACGTCCCCAGGGTGGATGGCGCCTTGACCCACAGCCCATAACCCGGGCCGTCCCCCCGGTGCGCAACACATCGGCGGCGGCGATGCAGTCTCCCCCGGCCAGAGTCTGCCCCCGCGAAAGCGGGGGGCGCACGCCACCAGGGTCATCATCTTGTCGCCAGGATTGGCTCGGCCCGGCGCGCCGCCCAAGTCGAGGTGCCGGTCAACCAGTTGGGGCAGGCCAAGGTGCAAGGCCAGGGTGATCGGAAGGAGCAGCCCGACATTGGCCACCAGGCGGTGCTCGTCGAAGGTGATTTGGATCCGGTCGGGGTGGTTGCGTGGTAGCATCTATCGGGTGCTCCTGGTCTGGGGACGGTTTGGTGTTTCAAAACCATTATCCCAGATGTACAGGAGCACCCTTCCCCTTCTTTAGCACGCTGGCCCAACGTCTTCCTTCGGTGGATCCGGGATAAAGAGGCCCGGGGTCCCGGGGGTGCCCGGGGTCTGCTATAGGAGCGTCATTTACTCTCATACGCACGATATTTGCTGCGTATTGGTATTTTTTGTCCTACCTAAGCGGACCCCGGGCACCCCCGGGCACCTCACCACTTCTGTGGAGTGAAACCATGAGGTACGAAGCAAAGGACTGGTGCTGCGCTGGCTGTGGCAAGGGATTCCGCAGGCCGTACCCGCGCAAGGGGTATTGCTGGCGGTAGGTGACTTGCTCTGGGTTGCGTTCGCCGTGTTCAGCGCCGATCTGGACGGAAACCTCAGCGTCCATGATGCCGTCCACCTGGTGTCCCGCGTCAACTATATTTGCCGGTTGGCGTCAATCAGTTTTGCCGGTTCACCTCCTTGGCCTGGCCCCGTTGCTGGGCAGCGTTGGTCCGGTAGCTGGGGACGTCAAACTCCAGGATGACGGAGT
>DAOUHE010000079.1:0-3089 GCA_034428715.1 Dehalococcoidia bacterium
CACCTTTGCCCGCGCCGCCCGGGCAGCAGACCACTCGGCCAGAACCGGCTCGACCCTACTAGGTGTAGGGCGACCGGGAACCTCCCCCCGCTCCAACCGGACTCTGAAGTCCGCAACCCAAGCACGGACCTCATCCGACCGGAACGCCGGCTCCTCGCCCCCACAGGAGTTACGCAAAGAGATGGCCCGAACATCAGCCGAAGGCTGGTGTTCATAGTTCCTGAGGTGATTCACCACGTCGGCCCCAGTCGCAGCCCCAGGCACAATGCCCTCACCGTCACGCCAAGTGTCCCAATGCCTCTTATATCGGGCAGCACGGTCGGCCAGTGGCTTCCCATCACCGCCGCCACAGGCGGACGACCCTTTTACCTTCGGCTCTCTCTTGACCGCCGCCACCACCAGCGGATGTGACTCCAGCGGGAGATGTCCCAGCTCCGTCAGATAGATCGACACCGCGGCGCTGGCCGCCCCCCTGGCCCCTCTCGTGAGGAAGTCACCGAGACTGGAGAGAAACCCCACCAGCTGCTCGGCACTCGCCGGGGCCGGGTCCACCCCACGAAACCTGCACCAGGCCAGGTAGTCAGAGCGATAAGACAGGTGCGAGAGGCGGGTGTGATCACTGAAGGATTCCAAAGATGCATGCCTCTTATTTCCGTAGACGCCGGCCAGACGGCGGTCATGCGTCGGAGACGCCTCACCCCTGGAGCGGTAGACGAACCCCACCGCCGCGCTGCAATTTCGGGCATAACCTATCCTCCGGCCTCCAAACGAGCGCCAAAACCCCAGAAAATCCTCCCAGGAGGCGCTCAGAGGATCCACCCCCGCGTCACCGCACCAGCTCACCCAGAGCCTCCACCCTCTGCAGTAGATACTCTTGGTTGATCCTGAAAAAGCCGATTCTTGGAGCAGGCGCAGCCCCTCGGCGAGCGCAGATTCAGTGTTCATCCCCTCGGTCACATCAGTGAGGTCAGTTTCCATTCCACGCTCCTACACCAATTTTGCATGGCAGCATCATCTGCCCGGGTCCCCGGTCATCCTGCATCCGAGCCATCGCTCCATACCCCATGGCGATCCCCCTCACATACCTGGCAACCGTTTCCGGCCTGCTCCAGCGGCCTGCGTGCATGGTCTCCAGCAGGCTGAACCCGTACCTCATCAGGTCCTGGGACGCCCCCACCCTGGGCGAATGGCCGCTCCACCGGCCACGAAGGCCGGCATGGGCGCACGCGTCCCGGATCCGGTTGCAGATCTGCTGGCCCCCGATGCCGAACACCCGCTCGCGGGGGTCCGACGGGTCCCGGCCGCAGGCGACGGCCATATCCTGCAGTGCAGCCAGAGTATTCAAGTGGATGTAGCCCACCTCCCCCTTTGCAAGAGGGTCAGTTTTGCTGGAATTGATTTTCAGCACCCCGTACACGTGGCCCCCAACCACCTCGGTGGAGATATCGCCCCAACGGATGCAGGCGGCCTCAGACCGCCTGAGCAGGCATCCCCACATCAACATGACCAAAGCAATATCCATCGTGGCCCGCCTCCGGGTCTGCTCGGGCCACTCGTAGTCCTTCGGAATCCAGGCAGCCGTCGAAACCTCGGAGATCAACTCCCACGTGAGGCCGTCAGCCTGCACGGGAGGACTCTTTCCCTCCAAGTGCTCGTCATACACAAAATCGGCCAATTCGTTCCAGTTGACGCGGCCCGACAGACCCTCGAACCGCATCGAAAGTCGAACGCCGGCCAGGGTGCTCCAGAGCCACGACACCGAGACCGGCCGCACCCGGCGACGCCGCGCCGCCCGCATATAAGTACGGATATGCGCAGTCTCGACCTGCTCCAGCCTGATGCCGCGAGGCAAACACCACTGCTTGAAATAGCGCGCGAACTTGGCGTACGCCTCCTTGGTGTTCGGCGCCAGGCCTTCGAAGAGCTGGGGCAACGCCTCCGCGACCTCCTCAGCGGTAAGGCCCACCGGCAGATCGCCGGACTCGAGCCGCTCCGCCAGGGTGGGAGCTCCGGGAACGGGAGGAGCCCAGTCCAGTCCGCCGGACCTGCGACCCCCAGAACGGCGTCTTCCTCTGGCCATATGAAACCACCTCCAAAGTCTTTATCAGAACATTAGTTCAGTGGCCTAATTTTAGCATCGGGTAGCTGTTAAAATGGCCTTGACTGGCCCGACAGCGTCATCAAAAAATACGAGTTTTTGACGTTCGCGTTAATGGTACTTACCAGTAAGTCGTATCTAATCTTCCCCCTTTGTCTCTCCCTCTTCCCTCGTTTCGGCCCACTCAGCAAAGCTCATTCGCACCGGTTCCGCAGGCACCTCAGAGAGGAAGCATTCCCGGGCCTCCAGGCTCCCCGCATCCACATTTCTCAACCCCTCAGGGGCATGCGCAACCAGCTCATCCCGCAGCTCCGCCGCAGCAACGCCGTCTAGGTTCGACGCGACGACCCTGACCACGGAGCCCACCCGCGCACAGTGATCAGCAACGAAGGCGCTCCGGCGCTCCGGGTGAGGTGACGCGACCAGATCGTCGACACGCTCGAACACTGTCGGGGCCACCGCGTCGGTATGAGCTAAATGTTTGCACCCATCCCAGAACGAGACCTCGAAGACGGTTGCACTGGCTTCCTCTCCAGGGAGCCTCAGGCCAGCGTCCTCACGCCACCAGGACCCAGCAGTCATGGACGGGTCATCATTAGAATGCTTATCCATATCAGTCTTTATATATCCACTCTTGACAGCCAAGGTTTGGAGAAGGCGGAGTGGGTGGAGGTGATCGGGGAATACAACCGGCGCCGCCGAGGCCCCCCACATGTTCATTGGAACCATCCTGGAAGAGCGTCAGTTGTTGGGATGACTGTGGCTGCGGCTGCATCATCGTCTCTGCACCCTCCGCTGCTGTGTATGTTGTTTTTTAATCTTTATCACACACGGAGGTGTCTTCGCTCGCCCAGGTGACACTAAATCCGGTTTTGCCCGGAAATTCGTTTCCTTTGGCTCTATTTATCCCGGGATTCCGCGGCCAATCCCAGCGCGATCATCGAGCCCACCCGGCAGCAGGCATCCCCCCACCTGGGGCCGTGGGACACCT
>DAOUHE010000080.1:0-8397 GCA_034428715.1 Dehalococcoidia bacterium
GCACCGTATCGGACGACGAACTCGAAGCCATCTATTTGCGTAGAGACTCTTTCCATGGTGAATGGAATTATTCGCTGCTACCCCGCGTTGCGCTGCTCAATTGAACTAATTATTTCGTGACAATCCCTAAACCGGCAGGGTCTCCTAGATCTATCGTCGCTCTTGGCATGAACTCTGCTCCTTAAAGATATTTCGATCGCCAAACCGGGACCGTAATCAATCGTATAACTTGGGCGCTCCCGTTGGGTCAGGGAAGCTGTCGTCCCCATTCAATGCCCAGTAAAAGGCCTTGACCAGGACTTTGCTGTTGACCTCTCCACTGAATCTATGATCGCAGCCGGGCACCTCTTTCACTTGAAACGAGGCCGCGACTATGGGGCCGGCCCGCAACACATAGGCTAAAAACCCAGCCATAGGGTCCTGGCTGCCGTAGGCCAGGTGGATGTGTCCGGTGAACTGGGAGAACCCATCATAGAACCAATCGCCCACGCTGTCATAAGTGGAGAGCAGGAGAATCCCCCTGACCATGGGATACCGAAAGGCCACCGCGCCTACGGCCGAACCACCGGAGGAGAAGCCCGACAGATATAGGGATGGGGTCTCAGTCCCACATAATTCCTTGGCGTGTTCCAAAGACCAATCTATGGCGTAAGCCAAACTCTCCACCAACAACTGGTTCCAACCCACGCCCTGGTGTGAGTATGGTTCCCACTCCAATTGTACCTTTCCATCGGGCCGCGGAGCGTTGTAGGTAACCATTGAGGCCATCTGCCGTTCCTGCAAGTGCCTGGCAAGTTTCATCCAGCGGTCCTGACGCCCGTCTTTGAACTCGCCGGAGCCTGGCGAGTTGACGATAATGACTTGAGAATTGGTGGGATAGGCCGTTATGGGAACCTGATAGGCAATCTTGTTGCCTAGGTGGTCCTCCGTCTCTCTTTCCAAAATGGTATCTAATGTTTCCATGGATACTCTCGAAAGCCGGATGTTGAGTGAACGCCCAGCGATGATTCTACACCCCGGCTATACCTCTCGGCCCGGCGTTACAGCTTCATGGGAGGAGGTTCCAAAACACGGCGAGGCTGAATGGTTTCCTTAGCAGTCATGGATGATATAATCCTCTCGATTTTAATGAAACCTGTATACGACAAACTTTGATTCCAACCGCAGGAGGACAGTCGACATGATGCAACAAAAAGGAAGAGCCAAATTCGACGCGGGAACGGTGGGCTTTATCGTCCAGCACGAGCTGTGGGACGGTAACGTGCAGGACCATTCCGACCAGGGTGTCGCCATATTGGTTACCGGAGAAGTCGACGGCAAGGACACCACGCTGTTGCGCTTCAATTGTTTCGACATCGAAAAGAGCTACATCTACGGCCCCGAAGGCAAGAATAAAGCCTACCGGATGGACCACACAACCGACGGCAACCCCATTGGATGGTCGATCAAAACCATCCGCGATATGCTTCCAGCCATGCTCACGGAAGCCGGATACGAGGACATTGCCGGTAAGGTCGATTCCAAGGCCGTGAACGCCGCGTTGAGTGATGTCGAGACAACGGCTCGGGAATCCTATATGACCAACCGGAATACCGTGAAGCATAACCGGGGCACCGATATATTCGAGGCAGGAAACATCCGGTTCGGGCTGGAGATGCGTAGGCAGGCCAGCGGTGACGGTGGGCTGGCGATTCACGTCTTGGCCGATCTTGCGGGGACTCCGGGCCGCCATTACACCGAAGAGACCGAACTCCTGGCATTTGACTGCTTCTGGGACGCTCCTCATTACCACTACGGCCCCAGAAACAAGAACCACCGGATATTCTTCGACAAGACCCTGGTTCCTGAACCCCTGACTTGGACGCTAAACCAGTTCAAAAACAATAAGCTGGCGGCCATGATAGAAAGGGCCGGTTATCCCGGCGTAGCCGCCGATCTGGACCGGGACTTGATCGAGTCGATGATACCGGGAATGGAGAAAAGGGCGAGAGAGATGGTAGCGGCAGGAATGCCCGCTGAGCCCACGCCGAATCTCCAGGGTTAGTTTCCATCCGGATTATTGGTGTTCCGGCAATACGAAACTCTTGGATAGAAGGGGGAGAGAACTGACCACTTCCCCCTTCGTATGGGGGGAAGTTGAGATGGGGCCGTACCCCTAACCAATGCGTCAAAACCATTCGCATGTGGTACCAGTCACTGGACAAATGCTAGTCAGGAGGGCGCCATTTCGGGCGCCCTCCTGATTTCACTTTACCGCCTTCCCCACCGAACCGCCTCAGCCTATAATGTGACATTCTCAACCACGCAGGGAATACTGGAGGGAGGATACTTTCATGCAGCGCGATTTGGTGGGGTACGGCCCCAATGTCCCGGTGATCCAATGGCCAGAGAACGCCCGCATCGCCGTATCGATGGTAGTCAACTATGAAGAAGGGTCCGAATATTCGTTGTTGGACGGCGACAGCCATCACGAGACCAACGGAGAGGTGCCGTCGCCGGTACCTTTAGACCAGCGGGACGTGTACAACGAGTCGTTCTTCGAGTACGGCAGCCGCGTTGGTGTGTGGCGTTTGTTGGACTTGCTGGACCGGTACCAGGCGCCTTCGACCTTCTTTTGCTGTGCCCAGGCGCTGGAGCGGAATCCCCAGGCCGCCCACGAGATAGTATCCCGGGGCCATGAGGTGTGCGGCCACGGTTACCGTTGGGAAGAGTATCACCTGATGGACCGGGACCAGGAGCGCGAGTCGATCGCGAAGACGGTGGCATCCTTGACCCAAACCACCGGAGAACGTCCCGTGGGCTGGTTCACCCGCTACGGCGCCAGCGTCAACACCAGGGATTTGGTGGCGGAAGAGGGCGGCTTCATCTACGACAGCCTCTCAATGAACGACGATCTACCCTATTACACCAGCTTACAAACGAACGGTCAGGAAAAGCCCTGGCTCGTTGTGCCCTATAGCATGGAGACCAACGACGCCCGGTTCTGGCGCGGCGGGCTGGTGAGCGTAGGCGGCTTTTTTGAATACCTGAAGGAAACCTTCGATTGCCTGTACCAAGAAGGCCGGGAACACCCCAAGATGATGTCGGTGGGCTTGCACTGCCGAATCGCCGGGCGGCCGGCCAGATCGATGGCGGTGCAACGATTCCTGGAATACGCCAAGGGATTTCCAGGAGTCTGGTTCGCCCGGCGGGACGAGATAGCGCGCTGGTGGCTGGAACGCTACCCGTCACCGTAATACGGGCTCGATGAAACCGGCTGGGTTGGCGGCGGGAAGCCCTTGGGAATCACCGGGCCAAGCCTGTCATCCGTTGGACGAATCACGCGGCCCTAGCGCTGAGGTCCAGCATCGTAGGGAAAATACGCCGGTTATCCAAACTTCTCCAGCCGGGGGAGGCGGGCCGGTTAACCTAGAACCGCAACCGGCGAAAGGTTCGGTGGCTAAACCCATTTCCTTGAGAATACCTCATTCTTCAGTAGGGAACGAGATCCGCAACCCGGTTCCCTCACCCTGGGCGGATTAGCTGATAGTGTCAACCGGTGTTATATGTGCTCCTGGTGACCCGTCGAAATTCGCAAAGAAGGCCGCCAAGAACCCAATGCCAAGGATGGGGATGGTTCCGTTGGTGCAGGCACAGCACGGGGCCTCACCGGTTTCATACCGTTGTGCCCGTTCCCCGGTTGTCAATGCCACGTCTCACCCAGGTGCCCGGTGCGATAGAGAGAGTAGTCTGAGGGCCATGACCTCGACCCAGATAAACCATGCTGCTAGGAACACTCGTTGAAGCACACCATTCAAGCTCTCGACGTCGGCGGCCTTGGCAACGCCGATCCATAGAAGCAGGCTCCCCAGGACTGCAACTCCGGTTGTCCAGGAGAAGCGGTAGAGCGAATGCCAGCGGGGGTCTCCCTTTAGCCTTCTCGATGTAACAAAAATGCCCAAGATAGCGGCTATAAAACCCCCGAGTCCTCTCACGTTGTGCATCGTCCCTGTGAGCGATTGGAATTCACAGCCCGGATCGCAAGGTAAGACAGTCGCTAGTAGGGAAGAGACGCCAAATACGCCTACCAGCACTGGGCCAAGCGTTGACCCCCTACCGCCACCGATACCTCGATGAAGCCCAACCGCAAAGGCAATATACAAGACACCGATCACGAAGAAGTTGGTGTTCTGGAGCAATGGGTATTGAGCCTCAACTCCCCCAAGCTCACTCACGGCCTGGGTAGCATGGCTATAGCCTTGGTAGATGAACCCACCTACCGTGACCAAGATCGCAAAGAAAATTGGAGCAGCAACTCCACATAGGGCCAGGAATCTCAGCAATTTATCCTGGTTAGCACGACTCTCAAGCATAAGCGGTCCTCCTTCGCTCGCCTTGGCAAACCCAGGGACTCCTTGTATCACCCGGCCGCCGAGCTATTGCCCAGGGGTTCGGAATGGCGGTGCCCAAGATGATGTCCATGGCAGTGCAATGTTTTCTGGAATACTCCAGGGGATTCCCTGGGGTCTGGTTCGCCCGCCGGTACGAGATAGCCCGCTGGTGACTGGAACGCTATCCGGTCTGTTGAATCCGGCTTAATTAACCCGGCTTGGAGAGTAGCGTTCGCGCGCCTGGGAATCGGATAGCGAATTAACAGATAGTGGGCTCCTTTACCCCCAACCCCAAATCTCGGCGGCCGTATCGGCCACCAACCGCAGTTTGCGCCATTGCTGTTCTTCGGTCAGAAGGTTGCCTGCGGCTGTGGAGGCGAAGCCACACTGGGGGCTGAGGGCCAGGTAGTCTATATTCACGTAGCGCGCCGCCTCGTCGATACGCCCTAACAGGGTGCTTTGAGACTCCAACGCCGGGTCTTTGGTGCTCACCAGGCCCAGCACCACCGCCTTTCCGTCAGGGATGAACCTAAGGGGTTCAAAGGTTCCAGCCCGATCGGTGTCATACTCCAGCAAAAACCGGTCGACATTCAAGGTCCCAAAAAGCTTCTCGGCGATGGGCTCGTAGCCCCCTTCGGCGTACCATTTGCTTTCGTTGTTGCCACGGCAAATATGCAGGGCCACGGTCAATCCCTCTCGCTGAATACCCTCGATACAGAAATTGTCGGCGGCTACCGCCTCATCGAACATCTTGTCCGGGTCTTCTCCCAAATCTTTAAGGTGTTGCCGCCACGTTGGATCGACGTAATAACTGTACCGGGGCGCGTCGATCTGAATATACGAGACCCCTTCCTCCACCAGCGCGGCAATCTCCGCTTTGATCACCGAAGCGATCTCCCACAACAGGTCGGTGCGGGTGGGATAGAACTGGTCGGTGATCCCCGCCTTATAGCTGATGGCGGGGAATTGGCTGGGGCTGGGGACCGTCATCTTCACCGGGCCCGGAGCGTTGGCCATCATGAACGCCGACTGGCGGGCGGTCATTCGGCCCACGTGCTTAAGCTTGGCCGCCACCACTTGCCGGGTGCCCTGCTCCTGGGGCTCGCCACCCGGCCCCTGCCAGATACGGACCACCGCCGGATCCTGGGTGGGGACAAAGCCTTCCACGGCGTCCAGCAGGTCGTTTTGAAATCCAGACCGGCGGAACTCGCCGTCGGTATAGATATCCACCCCGCTGCGTTTTTGCCGGGCCAGGGCGGCGAGGATCGCTTCGTCTTCCACTTGTTCCAGTTGCTCCCAGGTTTGGCTTCCTTCCAGAAAAGCTGCCCTGGCCTCTTTGACTTGGGCGGGCCGCAGCAGGCTTCCAACGTGATCTACCCGGTAAAGATTGGGCATCTTAAAACCCCTTTAGTCCCGAAAGAATACTGGTGACTTCTGGTAGGCAGCCGGTACCTCAAATCCCAACGACCCTTTTACTATAGCGGCGCCATTAGGGCAAATGGCCCGGAAAATCAATATGATCTGGCGAAATCCAGCTTAGTAACGGGGAATAGTAATCCTTAGCCGCGGAGTGATCAAGGGGCATCGGTTCTACTTGACGTAATTTCAGGCCGTAGGTAGGCTACCGAACACCAGCTACAGGCTGGCAACATATTTGGGTGCACCCCGGTTGATGTGCGCAATCACGATCAGATCGTGGCCGCCCCTAGATTAGAACGGGACAATGTTCATTGGGAGCGCACCCGCTTCGACCTTGAGGAGGTGGAAACACCATGTCTACACGAATCCGGTTCAAGAGACTATTTATTGGTAAGCAAAATCCAGGAACTCTGTTGAGGGGGAAAACCACGCTTAGGAGTGTAATCGCCCTCTTCGCGATCATCAGCCTGGGCGGGTTCCTGGCCGCCAACACCCATTCTCTAGACGCGCAACAAGGGGACGTTGTTGTCCAAGCCATCGCCGTCGGCGGAAAGATTCCGGTCATAGTTGGTGAATTCGACACGGCCGTCTTCGGGTCCAACGATCCCACGGGAATCGCCTACAATACCCTCACGGACCAATACGCCATCGCCGACACCACGGACGATGAAGTCTATATCGTGGACAAACAAGGCGTACTTCAGTCTCAATTCGACACGTCCGGATTCTCCACTAACCCAAATGGTATCGCCTACGACTCCGTCGCCGACCAATACGTGATCGCTGATCCCATCGCCGATGAACTCTATTTCGTAAGCACAACCGGCGTGCTGTCGAGCCAGTGCGACACCTCCGGTCCAGGTATTACGAACCCCCAGGGGATCGCGTTTAACTCTACGACCGGTTTCTACGCGATCGCCGACAATGACGGCGATGAAGTTTTTATCGTGAACAGCGCCTGCACGATCCAATCCCAGTTCGATACGGCCGTCCACGGGGCGACTACTCCTGTGGGGATCACTTACAGGCCCGATACTGATCAGTATGAAGTCATCGACCTCGTGGCCCTTGAAGTTTTCATCTTCTACGCCAGCTCCGGTGGTCTGGGCACCCTTGTTGCCCAGTTTGATACTGCTGCCAGCGATATTGCGAGTCCGGATGGGCTTGCGTACAACCCGGATGACCGCGTGACTGCGATTGCCGAGAACGGCTGGGACCAGGTATTTCCCGTGGACCACAGAGGTACCCTGGTCAGCACCTTCGATATCGCCACACTCGGTATCTTCGACCCTACCGACCTCGCCTTGAACACTTCCACCGGGAATCTGCTCATCACCGACGACGTTTCGGACTTCATAAATAAAGTCACCACCGCGGGCGTCTCCGCGGGTTTTTGTAATGCGGCGTTGATCGGGGCGAACGTCGCCCAAGGGATCGCGTACCTCGCCGCCACCGACCAGTTCGCCATCGCAGATATAATCAATGACGAAATCTACCTCATCAGCCCCGCCTGTGCCCTGGCGAGCACCTTTGACACATCTAATATCGATTCAGACAATCCGACCGGATTAGGGGTTGACCTGCTCTTCGGGGACCTCACGTTGACCGACTCCACCGATGACGCCATCCGTTACTTGGATCCCTTGGGGACCTTAAAGGGCCAGTGTTCGACATCAGTGTTTGCATTCGCTGCCGGTAATGGGGGTGGGCCGATCCTCGGAATCTTCGAACCTCAAGACATGGCCCACATCTCTGCGGCGAGTAATTACGCCGTCATAGATAGCTCAAACCTCGAAGTCGCTGTCTTCAACACCCTATGCCTACCCGTCCTGCACTTCGACGTCGGCGGTTTGCCAGCCCCTGTCCCAACTGGGATAGCCGTTGATAACGCGGCGAAACGGATTTTCGTCGTGGACCAAAGCGCCGACGAGGTCTATGAGCTGGACCTGCCAAGGGTCTTCGAGGCTACCACCCTCTCGGGGTAGTTCCTCTCCGCCGGGGTCGCAACGGTGAACATCAAAGAGACGGGGGACGGGTTCTTCTCCGGCAGGGTGGACCTGGCCGGTGGCGGGAGCAGCAACATCGCGGGATTCTTTGATGCGGCGGCTTTGACCATGGACATCGTGTCGTCGCCAGGAGGAGTTGCTTTTGCCGCCAACGTTGCCGCAGACCTGAACTCCTTCAGTGCGGCGGGCTTGCCGCCCTTTATCAGACAATAAATTTGACCCTCGTTCAGATTACTTCGAAGGGCCATCCGCCGGGGCGGGTGGCCCTTCTCCTCTCATTACTGTACCAGGCTCCCCTCAATGGTCACCCGCAAGACATGATCCTGATGGCCCCGATCAACCGCTCCACTCGCCGCCCGGTTCAACACCGATACTGGTTGTGGGCTGACCCAGACTAGCCCAATCCCGGTTTGGTAGGTTCTGGAAGCGGGTGTCCAAGGGGATAGGTCCTATTTGACGTAACTTCAGCTTGCAACTAGTAGTCAGTCAAACTTGATATTAATGGTAACGTGAAAGATTGAGCAAAAGAGCTACCCTGACTCTGGATAGTGTTGATGGGAGGCGGTGGTATGGTCAGGGAAAAGTATGGAGTCCGGCTGACG
>DAOUHE010000081.1:0-4812 GCA_034428715.1 Dehalococcoidia bacterium
AAGGACTTGTCCATGTCGCAAGTGCTGCGCAATTACCTGCGGTTCGGCGGCTTGGGCAAGCACCAAACCGGAGGGGTTGACCTCAAGAGGGAGGGCAGCGATGGCCACTGATACGTTTGTCCCCGACCATCCCCCCATGCCGCCCACTTCGCAGCCACCCAGGAAGCCCGACGACGAAGACGACGAATCACGCTTTTACAACCGGGTTGCCTTCGCCAGCGACGCCTATGTGCCGTGGGTCATGGGGAGTCTCAGGTTAGCCAACGCCGACCTCAGCCGCATGGATAGCAGCGGTGTCCCGGTACTCCGCTCCCACGAGCCGGACAACCTGGTTGGGGCTGTCACGCGGGTTGAGAAGGTGGCGGGTGTCTGGCGGTCGAATTGGCGGTTGCCCAAGAAGCCTTGGAACGCCGATACCTTCGATCAGCTCGATTCCGGCGTCCTGCACGGAATCAGCGTCGGCGGCAACATCATCTGGTCCACGTTGAAGATCGACAATGAGGATGAGGCGTCCTGGTCCGATCCGGATAGTCTTCTCTTTAGCTGCGATTGGCAATTGGTGGAGCAGAGCTTGACCAGCATACCCGCTGATGTGAAAGCGGGTGTTGACCGCTCCGTTGCCGCCGCCCTCGAGCGAGACAACGCGATCTTCGACACGATCATCAGTCCATCCGGCATAACGACGCTGGAGACCCCATCAGTTCTCCAGCGGCTCCAATTCTTGGTAAGCACCCACAATGAATCCGTCATCTTGAGGAGGGAGACTATGACCACGAAACCCCTTGAGCAGACCATTCCCCAGGAAGCCATCGAACGGGCCATCGCTGACCAACTGGCCCGTTCCGAGACCCTGAAGTCTCTAACCGAAGTCCCCGCCAAGTTGGACAAGCTCGCCACCGACGCGGAGGCCGAGGCCCAGCGGAATATGGAATATAGGGCCAAATTGGACTCCTTGCAATACCAGCCCCACGGCTCTGTCCTCCAAATGTCCAACTGGTCCCCGATGGACAGCGCGCTCGACATCGGCAAAATCCTACGGTTGACCGCAGCCGACGATCTCGGTTTCCCGCCCCTGGAGCGTTCCGGGAGTAGCCTGGAAGAGAGCCTCTTGGAGCAGATAAACCTAGAGGCGGCCGGCCGTTCCACAGTTGCCCGCATTCCCTTCGCGGCCATCGAGGAACGCCAGCGCCAGCTTATGTTGCAGCGCAACACCCTGGCCGGTGGTGGCGGTGCGCGTCCCGTCGAGGTCAACATCAGCGGCGACGGCGGGTTGCTGTTGTCGGCGTTCAGCCCGGTCCTGGCGTCGATGGACGTTCGCAGCGGGTTGAGCGGCGGGCAGAAATTGCCGTATTGGACAGCGCAAGGTAGGGCGGCCGGTGGCGCAGAGGGTAGCGACATCCCGGTCAGCGTGTGGACGCTCGCCGACGCCGAGCTGCTGCCGGTGAGCATCGCCACGGCGTTCGAGATTTCCAGCTCGTTGAGGGCCGCCGACGATTCGAGCTTTGAAGCGTTGGTATACAACTCGGTTCAGCTTGTCGCGGGCGAAGAGCTGGTCAAGCAGATCCTGGACGGCGCGGGCAGCGGCAGCAACGAAATCGCGGGTCTCTGGGGCAGGGTAAGCACGGCCACGCCGGACCAGGTCCACGAATATGGTGCTGCGCCTTCTGACTGCTCCCGGGCAGATATCCTGGCGGTCAAGAACCTGGTGGCCCTGTCGAAAACCGATGGCTCGCCCGGCTCGTTCATCCTGTCAACCACCATGTGGCAGCTCTGCGAAAACATCCTGCGCGGCGGCACTGCATCCGACCGCTACGTCCTGGAGACAATGGACGGGATGGGATCGGGATCGGCGATGGTGGGAGTGATGGAGGGGAGGCCGGCTTACCACTTCCAGGATTTCGCCCCATCCGGCATCGTTAACCCTGGTCTGTATATCAAACCTGATCGGGTGACCATCTTCCTTTGGGGTCGCAGCTTCAACCTGGAGCTGGTGCCAGTGCTGGCAAGGAAAGACCAGTACAAGCTTTGCGTCGAGGCGAACATGGCCGTGATCCAGCCCGACAGCAATTTGAGTGCCATTCGCCAGACATAGGCCGGGGGCGGAATGCCGACACAAGTATATGAAGTTACTGCTGCGCCGGTCAACCTAATCGGGGCGACCGGCGTTGACGGCGCTGCCCTTAGCCTGGAAGTGGGCAAGACCTATAGCGGCCGGTTTGTCGCAATCGGAGTCCAGTCGATACTCAAAATGGTGGAAGCTCCCGACGGGACTACGGTCGCGGCCTCTGACCCGGCGTTGCCGGTGCGAATCTTCGAGGATGTCACCATCGTCCCGAAGACCGGAATGGCGATATTCGCCTGGAGCGAGGACCAGGAATCCCAACTGATTATCAACGCCGTGGCCTGACCACACTGAGGCACATAGATGGTTTTCGGCAGACGACCATCCCGCGCCATTCCTCCGGCTAGCCGTTCCGTTTCGTTGGTCCGTTCCGTTTCGTTGGTCCGTTGCGGAACGGTTGGCTTTCAAGTCCAATTGGAAATCCTAAGTTGTTAAGTTCTAACAACTTGACAGCGGAGCAATTAGCAGATCACGATATGTCGGTGGGTCTGTCTTACCTCCGGGCAGAACCACCGACGCCATGCCAGCCGTCCCGGAATTGCCCACCGGGGCGGTTGGCTTTTGTGGACGGGGCGGGCCATTGTATACGGGTTAGTATATGCAACCCCTATAACAGCCCTGAGACTGCCGGATTTAGCTATGGATATGCAAATATCAGATAGTTCTAAGGAAATCACTCTTTCTGCTGCTGCCGACGCATCTTGTCGCTGGTTGGTCCGGTGGGGGAGACTCTCTGGATTTACCGCGTCGGCCTCGAATGCATCGGTGATGTACTTGGCGTGGCTACCGATGGCACTGGTCAAATGGGCAATCACATCCGCGACGGTCCATTCGTCACAGGCGCTAGGGTGAAGCCAGGCCTCCTCCGGCAAGCCATCTAGGTATTGCTCTAGACGTTGCGCCTCGGCCTTGAGTAATTTGACGCGTTCTTCTGGCGTTGTCATGACCCACCAGCTTCCACTTTATTCCGACGATGGATATCAACCATCTATACCGCCACTCACACCGGCGCCAACTGGAGTGGTCATCGGGTGCTCTCAATTCAGTGTCGCATTGCGTGACACGCCGGGGATGGAAGCCGCGAAACCGGCGCCGATTTTGATAAAACACGGTGGCGACGGATCGGGGGATTTCGGTTTAGAGGCTTATAAAAAGGCCAACCGCTCGAATTGACCGCCCACAATGGGGTCCGGGTCTAGGCCCAGCCATTTCTCTAGCATGGTGCTGTAGACGCTACGGAAATCGACGTTGAAATGGAGGTCGCCTTCCAACTGGTATTCCTCTTTTAACGATGGATACTCACCATACATTCCGCCCCTCACGCCGTCGCCGATGACGAAGGAACCGCCGCCGGAGCCGTGATCGGTGCCCGAACCGTTATCCTTGACCCTTCTGCCAAACTCGGTGAAAACGTAGATCAATACGTTATCTGAAGCGCCATGCCCGGTCAGGTCGGCGTGGAAATCGGAAACGGCGTTGGCCAACTCGGACAACAATTGAGGCTGGGTAGGCCCCTGATTGGCGTGGGTATCATATCCAGCATGCTGGGTGTAGAAGATCCGGGTGCCCAGTCCCGCCAGCAACACCTTAGCGATGCCCTTGAGGTTTCGGCCGATGGGACTGTCGTCATATTCCACGGTGGAGGTGTATTTGGCCGGCGCGTTCTTGAGAAGCTCGGCCCCCAAAAGTGCGTCTCGGCCGGTCTGGCCCAGATAGTCCATGACTTGTCCTGAGCCCAAGGCCGGTGCGTACATCTGGGCAAAAACGTCCAGCGCGGTTTGCCGCTTTTGCTGGTCGGCAACCCCAGTGAGGACGCCGTAGGAATCCACGTCGCCCACTGAGGCGACCGGTACCCCCGGCAAAGCCATCGCCCGGGGAAGACCCCGGCCCAGGTTTAGGCCCGTGAGCACATTTTCACCCCGCGGGTCCAAATCCCGGATCGCCCGTCCCAACCACCCTTCGGTGGCCACCCGGCCGGGCTCGCAGGTATGGCAAATATCCATGGAGCGGAAGTGGGACCGGTTGGGATTGGGATAGCCCACGCCGTTGATCAGAGCCAACTTCCCATGGTCGTAAAGGTCTTTCAGCGGGGCCACGGCTGGATTGAAACCCAGATCTTTATCGATGGTCAAAACGTTTTCATCGGCAATGCCAACCGTTGGGCGGTTGTCATGATAAAGGGGGTTGCTGTAAGGGATCACGGTGTTCATATAGTCGTTGGCCCCGGTCAACTGGACCACGACCAATATGGGGTCTTTATTGATGGACGTCATGGCGGAATCTCCTCGATTGCGGCGCCTGGGGTGGAAACACCCATCGCCGGACCGCTTCTCCAGACGGCTCCACTGTAGCAGCGGACTTTCATACCCGTCAAACCTGACTAGGGGAGACTTGACACGGTACGACGCGCCGACTTACGATTTCGGGTAGACTCACGGCGTGTCCGTCATCACTAAAGGCATTCAGGCTGGCGTGACCGGATGCAAGGCTATGGGCTCGTCTTCCCGGACGTTAAAACTCCGTGGCCGGCACGGTGAGGGGGAAACGGCCTGGGCAACGAATGGGGATATAGCTCAACTGGGAGAGCGCTGCGTTCGCAATGCAGAGGTTGGGGGTTCGAGTCCCCCTATCTCCACCAACATGCCCCTGTAGCTCAGTTGGATAGAGCGGCGGCGTCCTAAGTCGCGCGT
>DAOUHE010000082.1:0-10301 GCA_034428715.1 Dehalococcoidia bacterium
CATCGTTACTGCCCAATTCATATTGGCCGCGGCCAGATGGGTCGCCCTTAGTCTCAGACTTGGCCCAGTCCACTGGTTATCCTCCACCTCATCTCGTCACAGCAGGGCTTTTCAGCCGGGCTTCTAGGAAGGGCTCTACCCCCAGGTCCAACAGGCGGATGATGGAAGACGGGGCGTCATTGCTGTGGATAGACGCCAGCACCAGGTGACCGGTGAGGGCCGCGTTCACGGCCGTCTTGGCCGTTTCCTCATCTCTGATCTCGCCCACCAGAATGATGTCCGGGTCCAATCGCATTATGGACCGAAGGCCCGCCGGAAAGTCGATGCCAGCCGCCCGGTTGACTTGGATCTGGTTGATGCCTTCCATGCGGTATTCGATGGGGTCCTCGATGGCCATGATGTTTCCCCGTTGGTTGACAAGCTCGGCCACCGATGCGTAGAGGGTCGTGGTCTTACCCGAACCAGTAGGACCAGAAACAAGTAGCATTCCATAAGGAATACCCAGCAATTGCCGCCATATGTGCAGTGGTTGGGTGTCTAGCCCAAGGGCTTCCAGGTCAAGCATGCCTCCTTCAGTATCCAGGACCCGGATCACCATCATCTCGCCCCAGGTCGTGCCAATGGTGGCTACCCTGAACTCTGCCTTCTTTTCGCCAAACATCACGCTGAAGTTGCCGTCCTGGGGCCTTCTGCCCTCTAAGATGTCCATACCGGCCTGAACTTTGATCCTGGAGATCATGCTTTCGTGGCGCGTAAGGGGGATGACGACCATTTCGGTAAGGATGCCGTCCAACCGGAACATCACCTTAGATGAGTCCGACGTTGGAACCATGTGGATGTCCGAGGCGTGGCTGCGAATGGCCTGCAGCGTCACCATGTCCACAGCTTGGACCGCGGGTATTTCTCCCAGGCCCGCGCCGAAAACGCCGCCGCCCGGCGGGGCATCCATCGGCGTAAATGTGATCACCTGGCTTTCGGGCTCGGTCTGAGGCGGCGCGGAAACTGGTTTCGGCGGGGCAGAGCCGTAGATCCGGTCGATCAGATCATCCAGCTTGCCGCCAATGGCCAGAACGAACTTTGTCTGCCGCCCGGTAAGAGAAGACAGTTCGGACGATAGCTGGAAATCGTTGGGCATCCGGGTGGCGATGCGCAGGGACCCATCGGGATCAAAACCCGTGGGCATCACGCCGTATTGACGGGCATACTCTTCCGGGACCAAACTTACGGCCTCGGGGTCGACTTCCACGTGCCGCAGGTCCACCACGGGAATTCGAAGCTGGAAGCTAAGCACGGTCACCAGGGTTTCTTGGGCCAACATTCCCTGGGACACCAGCGCGTCCAACAGTCCGGTGCCGTCGGCCGAGACGCTATCATGGGCCTGGGCCACCTGCTGCTCGGTTAAGAACCCGCCTTCCAGGAGAACCTGAGCTACCCTCTCTTCGAAGGACAGTGCCGTTCTATTCACCATAACAGCTCGATTGGCCGGTGATCATTACCGGTGGAAACTACGGACGGCAGTAGATCACCCGGCCGTTCTAATCCATCCGTGGCCGGTCATGTTGATACCCTTCTCGCGCGGCCGGGCATGGCCGGCGCCTGCAGAATTGAGACCTGCTGTCTCGATTTTCTGATGCATAAATCCGGGGACTTTGCTTTCAGGGAGACGCATTCCAAAACGCCGGTCAAGCCACTTAGGATAAACCGCTAGAGGGGTCCGAACTTAGGATGAAATGAGAATGAATCGTGCCTGAGAACCGCCATGAATCGTCCTTTGCCAACCACTGATTTCCGGCCTTTAAACGATCATATCACCGGTCTTGAAATTAAAGATATGGCAAAAATAAAACCGGGCCGAGAGCCCGGCGTTTGGGATTGTCAGGTCGAAACCCCGGTTGCCCAATAGGTGCCAACACCGTTTTCTCGCTGGGTGCCCCGGTGCATACTGGTGGCCTAGTATTGCGTGGTCACAGCAGTTGGGCTATCCACTGGTCGGCGGCGCGCACCATGGTGCCAAGGCTGTGGACCATTCCCAAGGCAATCTCCGGGTTCTCTTCCAATGCCTCCAGGAATGCCTCCCGGGGCAGAGCCTCTAAAGGCCTGTGGGCCCTGAGGCGTTTACCGTGGGAAATCTGCTAGGAATTTTATTTGGAGAATCCTGCCAGCTAGCCCGAATCGTTTCCGTACTGCTCCAACAGTTCTTGTATGCCAACGCCTACCTGCCGGATAAGCCTACCCGCGGCCAAGCGTTGGTCATGGATCTGTTGGTAAACGTCAGAATCGTAGGGCCGCCAAGAATCGCTAAGTTGCCTGAAGGCTGTCTCTTCGCGTTGTACTGCCACCACTAGCAGCTCTTCCAGAGGGCGTAGGACGTTGGCGCTGGGAAGGTCTCTTACGGAAGCAGCTATTTGGCCCATCTGAACGCCGAACTCCACGAGAGCCTCGACGGCCTTTTGCCGGTCGCAACCCCCCTCGGTACGGCGCCATTCGTCATAATCCTGATGGAAGCCGTTCCACATGTCCAGTAAGGCCTGGTATTCTGCGTTGAACGCCGCCAGACCGCTCTGGTGATCCTCCGACAGGATGCGCGTGATCTGGCTCATCGCGTTCAGCGCCTGACGCCGGGTGGCATTACTGCTCACCACCTGTGACTCATAGACGCTGGAGAGACTTGGGTCGTCGGCCACAAATGACCCAGACCCCGAGGACGACAATTCGGGGTCCAAAACGTCGCTAGCGCTTGGGGTGGTTTCCTCGTCGCTGGACTTTTGGAAGGTGGCGCGGAGTTTTCGCAGAGCCAAGTCTTCGGCGTCGGCGGCTTCGGCCATCAATTCGGCTACTTCTTCGGTGGCGTCCAGCCTGGGTAATTGGCGCACCGCCAGTATCACCTCGCTAAATTGGGCCACTAGACCGCTGAGACGGGTGATCTCTTCGACTGAGGTCAAAGTGGATTGCTCTGAACGGAATGAATCGTACTCTTGGTGATAAAGGTCCCATCGGACATTGGCTGCTTGAAACGCCAACGAAAAATCGTCCAGCAGTTCAAGGGCCCCGGCGGTCGTCCGTTCTTCCTGGTCCGTGAGCACGTCGGTTACTTCTCGCATGATCGCCGAAGAGCTTGAACGGGTCGAATCCACCTGTTCTAATAAGGAGCCGTGGCTGGATCCCGCCGAGCCGTTTACCGAGCCTCCGTTGTCCGTGCCGGCCTCGTTGGACGCCTCAGAATCTCCGGTTGGATTTTGGGCGGAGGCCGTGTCAAGGGGTTGCCACTGGTCCCGAAGTTGGCGCAGTGCGTTTTCTTCGGCCTGGGCCGCCTCTATCAGACGGTCCGCAAGGTCACGGGATGAGCTGGCCCGGGTGAGTTCCCTGGCCGACTGGGTAATAGACGTAAAGCTTCCGGCGAACCGGCGTAGATCGGTACGAACCGCGGTCTGGGTGCAGGGGTTGAGCCCGGCCTGCCATTCGTCGAACTGCAGATGCAACTCGTCCACTTTGGCGGTTATGTCCTGGTAGCCCTGGGCGAAATCTTGCGCGGCATCTATCGCGGACGGTGGCACGGCCGTGGGGGTGGGAGGGCCGGTTGGGGGTTGTTGCGATGCGGCCGTGATGGTGGCCTGGGCGTTTGGTGTGGCGGCCACCGCCTGCGGCTGGGGAGTAGTTTCATCCGAGCAAGCCACGGCCAAAAGCAAGAGCCCACCTATAGCCACTGGAAAAAGCCCACCGATCCTCTTCCTCATGAAGTCTTGTACACTCCAACAAAGTCCCCTAACAATCCATCCCTGAAATCACCCGAACTCAACAGGTCCAGCATGCCGGATAGGGATTCCGGCGTGTCCGCCAAGATCACCAGCACCTGGCGTCCGGAGCTCTGGTGCAGGATCACGATGGCGGTGTCGCCAGGCGCGATGTCCGGTGCGAACGGAGTGCGGATAGTATCTTCTATCTGCACCCCGGCCAATTGCAAATACTGGGTCACGTTTACGGCATCGTCGTAGAGGCCCAGGTACACGGAATCCCGGTTCAAACTCTCCACACCCCTGATCTGGGAAGCCACCTGAAGATCGTCGAGGAGACGTTTCATTTGGGCGGCGGCGTCCACCAGAGCGGACCCGCTGAGGATTATCTCCAGGTCATCGCCGAAGAAGTGGGGGAAATCCGCCAGGTGGAATTGCCGCTGGCTCTTGGTCATGAAGTTAGCCAGGTTGGAGATCAGCTTTCCGTTATCGTATATACCGTCTTGGGGAGGCACCATGAAAGTCATATCCCCAATGGCCACCACCCCGCCATCCGAGCTTTTTACCATGGGATAGAGAGGCGAGAAATTCTCTACCAAGGTAGACTGGGTGCCGGCGTCGGAGATGGCCAGCCACGGCCCGGATGATTCCAATGATCCCGCGGTGTATAACGCGATGGTGCCCAACCCGGAGGTAAGCTCGTCAGTTCCGAATTCACGGATGAAGATATCCTGGAAGTTCAGGTCGTAATCCACCTGGTTATATAGATAATCCGGCCGGAAGGTGATGCCAAACCCGTCTGCCAGGGTATTGATGCGGTGATCCCTGGTGGGATCGGCCACCAGCATAAGCTTTCCGCCCTTCTCCAAGACGAAACGCTGGATCTCAGCCACCTCTTCGCCGGAATACGCGGTCGATGGCTGAATCACCAGAAAGCTGTCAGCACCTCTGAGCTTGTCTCGTAGGAAATCCAATCGGTCACTGGTGGCCAGGGTTATGGGGTTGCCAAATGAACCAAAACGGCCCAAGAGCTCAATATCATAGCCCCGCTGGGAAATCCTGGAGAAGAAGGCGGTCATCTCTTGCTGTGTGTAGTCGTTGTCGTGCCCGGCGTCGACTAACAGCGTACCGTGATGGATCGGTGGAGATTCGGCCAAGGTGGTGAAGGTCGAGAGCGGCGGTTGGTAACTTTGGACCGGGATCTCAAAGCTGGGAGGAGCATCGTAGGTGCCCCGATAGAAGAAAAACAATGCGCCGAGGAAAAACACCGCTGCCGCTGCTGGTAAGACCAGCAGCCTGCCGTATCTATTGAGTAGGCCCAACATATAAGTAGTAGATATTTGGATGGTTCACGGTTTGGGGGAACCCGGGCAAAGCTTCGGTCTGCCCTTTGCCCACTCCTCCAAAAGGAAGGATTTCTGTCAGGGCATCTGAGTTGGCCATTAGGATAGGCGAACCGTCAATCCCAACAAACCCCTGTGATGGCAAAGCGGAATCAGCGGAGCTGGCGGCTTGGGGTTGCCTTTCGGGCTGCTTAAAGTCCAACAGCAAAGGGTCGAAAACCCAGCGCAACGTCTCATTGTTCCTGCGCAAGACTTGGGCATTGATGTCCACCAGTTCGTAGTTGGATACACCTGCCAGGCTGGCGGCCTTTTCTATGGCATCGGTATCGCTGCCTATTTCGTCAACCAGACCCCAATTTTTCCCTTCGATCCCAGAGAAGATCCGGCCGGTGAGGAGCTCTTCCTGCGGGATCTTGAGGCGGTCACCCCGTTCTATGGTGACGATGCCGCCGAAGGAACGTTTCATCTCATCGGCCATGGTGAGCCAATCCCGCCGGTCGCCCCCGAACAATTTTGATGGTCCGGTTATCACTATGTTTTCCTCGGGTGGAGGAGGGATCAACGGCCCGGGGAAGGAGATTATCACGCCGACATTGCCCACCAGGGAGGACGGGTTGGCGTACAGATAATTGGCGCCCATAGACATCATGTAGCCGCCACTGGCCACTAGGTCACCCATCACTATGACCACCGGTTTCTCGTCACGGAGCTTTCGCGTCTCAAAAAACAGCCGCTCGGAGGCGGAGGCGGCGCCGCCAGGGGTGTTGAGAAAAATCACCACGCCCTTGATCGAGTCGTCTTCGCGGGCATATTGCAGGTAGGAGGATATGGTGGCGGCGGACCGGCTGGTGATCACCGTAAAGGGGATTTCTATGATACCGATCTTTGGCTGGTGAGGATAGACGTTGAAGAATATAAGGTAGCCGGCCACAACTCCCAGCCCAGCCAACAACACCACCGAAACGAACCGGTGGTTTGCGAACCGCCAGATGGTTGAAAAAAACCGGCCCATACCTAGTCTATCCCGAGTCTATCAGAGTTGATTAAAATGTAATTGTTGGTGTGGTCAGGTACAGTAGACATCCAACTGATGCCCAACACAAGCCGCCGCCCAAGACCCATTGGACAGAAGGAATCTTACGCACCGTGCCAGTACGTGTCAAATCATACGCCTCTTAGCCGGCATTGGATGGCTTCCCAAGTCCCGCAGAGATAGATTCACCGAAGTCAGTTGCCGGGTACCGCCGGCCGGGTCTTGTCCGGCACATGGGCCGGCGTTACAATACGCCTGTTGGCCTTGGGGATTAGTCCAGTGGTAGGACGCCTGACTCTGGCTCAGGAAGCCGAGGTTCGAACCCTCGATCCCCAGCCATGGCTCCATTCAAAGAATCCATTCAGATCTTCACTTCACCGCATATAGTTTCAAAATTCGCTAAAACGCAGGTAGAAAAATGACGACGACAATGAGCACCAACGAGTCTAGGGTTACAGTTGTGGGCACGGATGTGGAGATGTTCTCCGGTGGTTCGGGTCCTCCCATATTATTTTTGCATGGTGCCGGAGGAAACCGGGGCTGGCAACCATTTCACCAAGCGTTGGCCGCCAATAACACGGTCTACGCTCCCTCCCAGCCTGGATTCAATGGCACCGAAAGGCCCGATTGGCTGGGCACAATAAACGACATGGCCCACTTCAACCAGCAATTGGCGCAACAATTGGGGCTGGACCAATATGTGTTGATGGGGCATTCAATGGGCGGTTGGATCGCGGCCGAGATGGCGGCCATGTCACCATCATCGTTGAAAGCGCTGGTGCTCATCGACGGTGTGGGCATCCGGCCAAAGGATTCCGATATCACCGAGATTTTCATGGTGTCGGCCGAGACCCGGGCCGGATACCGGTTCCATGATCCATCGCAGGTGCCGGACATCGAGGAACTTACCCGCGAGCTAACGCCGGAAGAGGCGCTGGAGGACTTCTCCAACCGTGAGATGGCCTCCCGCCTTTTGTGGAGACCGTACATGCACAACCCCAGCCTTCCCCATTACCTGGCTGCGGTCAATACGCCTACACTGGTGGTGTGGGGCAGGCAAGACGCCATTGTCCCGCTGGAATGCGGGGAACTTTACAACCAGGCCTTGCGCAACTCAAAACTAGCCGTTATCGACCAATGCGGCCACTCTCCTCAGGTGGAGAAGCCCCAGGAATTTCTAAGTCAAGTCACGGCGTTTTTGGCGGGACTTTAGCGGCCAGTCCACCTTAACTGGTCCCGTTAGTATCTCGGGACCGCTTCGCGCGCAGGAAACGAACTGAAAGGACGGTGCCATGACTGAGATTTTTTGGTTCTCGGAACAACCCTACGGGCACGTGACCGATAGCGATCTGGAGGGCTACGAGTCGGGAAGGATGCACTTTCCCAACACATACTTCGACCCCATCAAGGCCCACGCGCTTTATAACAATTACCACGAGCAGTACGCCTGGGCCGACGAGTTGGGATTCGACGGCATCATGACCAACGAGCACCACAGCTCTTATTGGTGCATGAAGCCTTCGGTCAACGTGGACGCCGCGATCATAGCCAAGGTGACCAAAAGGGCCAAGATCGCCCTGTTGGGCAACGTCATCGCCGTCAGCGACCCGGTGAAGATGGCCGAGGAATTGGCGATGCTGGACTGTATCTCCGGTGGCCGGCTCATCTCCGGATTCGTCCGCGGGACGGCGGTGGAGACCCTTCACGCCGGTATCAGCCCCACTGAGAACCGGGGCCGGTTTGAAGAGGCCCACGACCTGATCCTCAAATGTTGGACCACGCCGGGCCCGTTCCGCTGGGAGGGCGAGTATTTCCATCACCGCATGATCAACCCATGGGTGGTGCCCATTCAAAAGCCCCACCCTCCCATCTGGTTTCCCGGAACCGGCAGCCCCGAGAGCGTCATTTGGGCGGCGAAACGCCAATATCCCTACATGAACCTGGGAGCTTTGCTCGACCTGACCATCCAGCTAAAACAGATATATTTTGAGACCGCCATGGAGACCGGATACGAGCCTGGCCCCGAACACTTCGGTTACCTGATGCGCGTACTCGTCGCCGACACCGATGAAGAAGCCCAGAAGATAGGCGAAGAGTTCCTTTGGACCGAGGCCCACCGGCAGCGAGGCCCCATAGAGTTCAACGACCCGCCCGGATACCAGTCACGGGAGGCATTAAAGATCAAGATGGCCCGGCCGACCATCGGCACCGGAACCATTGGCCACCGGCTGAGCTACCAGGAGCTTCAGGACGCCTATAACATGATCATCGGCAGCCCGGAGACGGTGATCAAGAAACTACGCCACGTGAAGTCTGAGCTCAACCCGGGTTACATCCTCATCTATGGCAATGAAGGCGCGATGCCCCACCAGGCTGTGATGCGGTCTATAGAACTGCTGGGCACCAAGGTGATTCCAGCGTTGAAAGACGACTAAGCCGGACCTGGCCGATCAAACATGTTGGACATAAACAGCTAGCTGGTGGGCGTGATTGCGCGTCGCTGTCGAATTCTTCGGCAAGGGTTTTGGCCGAGTCTGGTCCAAGCCAAACCCATCCGCAGGCGAAGGTCAACCGATGATACCCGATTCCTTCCAGGTCTCGTAGTCTTCCGCGGAGAATCCCAATTCTTGAATGATCTCTGCCGTGTGCTCTCCCAGGGCCGGCGAAGGGAGAGCGGGCTGGGCGGGAGTACCTCTGAATTTGGCTGTAGGGCCGATCATGGTCACCGTGCCTGCATCTCGGTGCTGCGATTGAGACACTAGTCCGTTGGCCTTGATCTGAGGGTCGTCGAACAATTCCTCCACAAACCGCACCGGACCGGCGGGAATCCCACGCTCCTCTAATATCTGAAACCACTCGGTGGATGATTTTTGCCGGAACAAGGCTTCGGCTTGTTTGGTCAGGTTTTCGGCGTAGGCTATTGACTCGGGAGTGTTGGGATCGTAGCCGGGCTCGAAGGCGATGTCCTTCAAGTCCAAGGTCTCCAGCAGGCGCAACCGCAAAGGGTCGCTGAGGCAGCCCACGCCGATGGGGACGTCCTGAGTCATGTAGATCCGGTAGTAAACGTTGGCGTGGTGGCGCTGGCGGCGGCTTCCCGGCGAGGCGTCCAATTGGTCGGAGTAGGGGGCTGATTCGGCGCGTTTGGAGGCAATGTCAGCGAGGGCCTTGTTTCTGGTATCCAAGTCGTATGAATCGACATTTAGAAAACGGCTGCCCAACAAGGTCAGCGCCGAACCCAGAAGGCTTGTTTCCACCCGCTGCCCCACCCCAGTTTTTTCCCTGGAATAAAGGGCGGCGCAGACACAGGCCGCCAGATTGACTCCCGACGTGGTGTCGATGAGCGCAGAGGCAAATATCTGCTGGGGGACGCCATCTTGGATCTTGGCTTCGGAGGCCATCAACCCCGACATGGCTTGAAGGATCATATCGTAGCCGGGCCGGTGGGAATCGGGACCTTCGCGGCCGTAGGCGGTGATCTCGCAGTAGACCAACCTGGGATTGATGGCCGCCAACGTCTCGTAGTCCACGCCCAGGTTGCCGGCCACGTCGGGCCTGAAGTTCATCAGGGTAACATCGGTGCGCTGAATGAGGCGCCGGATTATCTCCTTCGCTTCGGGCTTGGACAGATTCAGAGGCAGGCTTCGCTTCCCCCGGTTGTAAACAATAAAATTGCGGCTTTCCGATGGCAGGAACTTCTGTTGGAAGCGCCAAGGCTCACCCCAGGTAGGTTCAAGTTTGATGACGTCGGCTCCCATATCGGCCAACAGCCTGCCACCCAAGGGCCCGGCGATGATCTGGGTGAAGTCAACCACCTTCACACCATGGAGCGGACCTGGCATATGGAACCTCCTGCATCCCAGGGCAGAGCGCAACTGACATAACACTGTTGGGTGAAAACAACCCTGGACATCGGTATTGATTTCAACCGGGCCATTGTATAACAATTGCGCGTTGGACACCGCACCTCGGGGGCGCTTTCTAGCAGCGGCAGCGGTCAATAGGGCTGTGCCTTGAAGCCCGCCGTTTTCCCGCGGGATTTCGGTGATCATTATTGAAGGCGCCCGGCAGGTATGCTATTCTACGGGTATCGGGGCGTAGCGCAGCCAGGTAGCGCACCTGCATGGGGTGCAGGGGGCCCCCGGTTCAAATCCGGGCGCCCCGACCAAAACTCGAAATTTGGCCGAAATCGTATCT
>DAOUHE010000083.1:0-6632 GCA_034428715.1 Dehalococcoidia bacterium
AAACAAGTCGGGGAACCCGTTTCGCCCGCGTATTCTGCCCTCAAACAGTCCTTCGGCGGCAACCCGCGCCCGGTAACTGTAGATGGCCGGGCAGGGCAGCGAGTCCTCGGCAGCATGGAGGACGTTGCGAGCATTTTCTATGACGAAGTCCCTTAGCCACCCGTTGCGGACGCTTTGGCGACCGGAAGGTTCCTCTTCAAACTCGGTTTGTAAGTCTTCAAAAAACTGAGCGTCCACAATGCCGTCCAACCGGTTCAGCCAGGGACGTGCCAGGGCGCGGTGCTCCGGGCTGGCCTTGGCTTCATCACCCCGGGCCGCAAATACTTGAGTGGCATGGCTGAGGATACGCTGGACTTTGCCGATGTCGTTGATGCGTGCTTTGGCAATGTCCCCCAAATCCTGCGTTGCATCCCGATTCAGTATCGCCAGCTTTGTCTTATGCCCTATTGGGATTACTCGCTCGTGATAGCCCTCCGTTTTGCCCTGGCCTCGAACCATTGCGCGGGCCACAATTTGCATCCTGTCAGTGGAACGTTGCTCAGCTTTAGTTGGCCGCAGCAGAGCCGGGCGTTCCCAATCGGTCAGATATTCGGAAACCCTCTTGTAATTGAACCCGCCGGCCCCCAGGGTCAAGGGCAAGCCATCTCTCTTGCTGTCAGCGGGAGTCCATGGGTCGCCGGTCCTGCCTTTGAGTTCTTTGCCACCGACGCGGGCGGCCTTTGAGCTGGTCCGGACGCCGTACAATCGACCGTCTCTATCGGCGCGCAGACGGAGACGACGACAAACTTCAAGGTAAAAGAGGTCGAGGCGATTCGGTAGCAACCCTTCGGCAGGAGAGCCGTCCCACGGCAACGTCCAGAGCAATGGGATGCCGTTGTGAGATGGGTAGCCGGTATGCCGGTCAAGCAGTTGGGGCCGAAACTCTTGTAGGGCGATAACATCGCGCCGCAGGTGGGTGCCCGGCCTACTGCCTGCGGGAGCCAAGCTGAAGGCCGGCCGGTTGCCCAACCCGCCGTTCATCCGGGAAATGCCGTAGTTCCCGGCTCCGCCGAAACCCTCCATCGTCTGCAAGCTAATCAGCGCGAATATCCAATCGTCAACGTCGGCTTGGGCGGCTACTGAGGATTTAAGGTCGTGGTTCTTGGAAGTGACCAGCATATCCAGTTCGTCCGGGGTGGAGATGGTTGCTTTGTAGTCCTTCTCACGGTCTTTGGACGAGGCCGGCGGCTGCATAAAAGCCGGCTTGGTAATGTCGTCCACCACCAACTGCCAGGGTTCATCCTCCGGGTGGTCGGGAGTCAGGCCGCGAATCAGATGGGCCCATTCCTCGGTGGATTCCGGGGGAGTATCCACTCCTGCCCGGTGCATCGCCATAGCGCCCAACTGCACCAGGAAGGCGTGCCAGGCGTGGCGCTGGTGGGGGCGCAGGGCGGGAAAGGATGTTACCTTGTCGACCAGCAGCGCGACGTAAATCTCCGGCAGGGAACCCGGAACTTGGGTTTCCGAAGCGGCGGCGTAGTGGATAATTGGTTCGGTTAAAATGTTATACATAAATGTTCAGCCTCAGACAGGTTGGGATGACAACAGTACGCTATTCATTGTGATTAAACAGGGGCACTAGTATTACAACGACGGATTGCCGAATAATATGGCTGACAGTTCTTGTCCAGTTACGAATCAGCGATCATGGAAAGATCGCAGTGGCACTGTACCAGGTTCAATTTCCTTGCAGGAATCACCTCGTCAATTAATCCGTCGTTGTAATACTAGAGAGCGTGTCAGTATCTTGTTGACCTACGATTCGGATACAATAGAAATGACCGGCTCCAAGGAATTGCGCTGGTGGCGAAGGTCTGCGCAGCGAATTTCTACGGACCGAAGTTCTTCCTCTACAGATGAAAGTTCTACCTTTAGAGCGCGCACCAATTCCTCATGGTATTCCTTGAGATTTTCCATATTCCCTCCTGGCAGCAAGTCGATTTCTCAACTGGAAATATCAGCATTGCAACTAATGACTTAGTCATATATGTCAGTGCTGTCAACCCCGTCTATCGAACTTAATCGTGTATAATATCTTTGGTATTTAACTGGCCTCTCAGGTTCCACATTAGTCGTGTGGATAGACCACGATTAGTTGCGATGCTCAGTTGCAAATCGCAGGTTCCCCCGCCCCACGCGGGGATAGGCTGCCCGGTAGTCACCTACCGGGCAGCCCCCATCACACCTGCCGCAACCCCAGCCGGTCATAGCGAAACTTGTGGCTGCCGACGGCAAACTCAAAGCCGCCATCGGTCGGCGTAGTCTCTACCTTTTCCGGCACTTCTGCCCCGGATAGCCAGCGCAGGGGCAGTTCCAGCCGGTCTATCCGGCGGGTCGGGTCAAAGGGACTGGGCGGCTGCGGGTCGAAGGCTACTTCCAAGCGGTCTTCGCCCAAACGGGTGCGGACCGTTTCTTCAATACCGGGGAAACACACCTCCCGGTTGTCCTCGTAGAAGGACCGGTCGGTCCGGAGGATGTGGTTGCGGGCGGTTTGCCGGTCGGCGATGTAGCCGCCGGTATTGTCGTTGGCGTGGGCTTTCCACGCCTCCCCCAATTCTTCGGTGATTCTAGCCAGGGCCTCCGGGTGGGTGGCCCGCTCCACCAGCTTCCGGTTCATCTCCGGGATACGCCAATCGGCATACTCATTGACCAGACGGCGCGTTGCCTCCAGGGAATGAAGGTTCCGGTACACGAAGCCGTGAGGCCCCAGGCCGTTGGCGTTTTGGCCGCCGGCCAGGAGAGAGGACAGGTCATCGCCGGGTGGGGTCAGGACAATGCAGACGGGCTTATCGTAGCCGGTGGGACGGTCTTCCCGCCGGTGGCGGTGCAGGCGGCCAATACGTTGGAGCAGCACGTCCACCGGGCAGAGGTCGGTAATCAGCAGGTCGGCGTCAATGTCCAGCGATTGCTCCAGGGTTTGGGTGCCGACGACGATGCAGCCGCCCGGGTTACGGTTTTTGCCCAGCCGTTCCTCAACTGCCGCATCCAACTGACGCCGGTCAGCGCGGGCGAACCGGCTGTGATGCAGGGTGGGGCGGCCATTGGCCACGAACAGCAGGGGGAGTTCATCGGGGGCCGCAGATTCCAACGCTTGCTGGGTTTCGACTGCATAGTTGACGGTGTTGCGAATCACCAGGATTTTCGCCCCGGCCCGGGCCGCCGCCAGCGCGCGTTGCGCCACTTCATCGAAATCCGACATTGCCGGCAATGGCTCGATCTGGACGTTCTTACCCTGGTCATTGGCGTCAACCCGTGTGGTGGTAGGCTCGGAATCGCCTCGAACGCTGATTGCAGGATAGGGGGTCTGAATGGCGGCTTCCAGGGAAAGGTTTTCACGGTCACCATCTCTGACTCCCGGGGACAGCCAGCGTTGCCGGGCATCAGACCCCAGGGTGGCCGACATCAGTAGGGCATAGCCGCCGGCCCCAACGTGGGCGTTGAGCAGGGCTTGGAGAATCTCGGTCATATAGGTGTCGGATGCGTGAACTTCGTCCACCACCAGCAGGTTGCGAGCCAGGCAAGATGCCCGTAGGTGGGCGTGTTTCACTTTCAGGGCGCCCAGCATGGCCTGGTCCACGGTGCCGACGGCAATCTGGGCGGCCAGGTAGCGTTTGGGACCCTCGCCGGCCCAGGGTTTATCCGACTCGTGGTGGCCGGCGGCATGACCATCGTATTGAGGTATTGCTACCTCACCGGCGTCTGCACTGGCAACGTAGCCGGGAACGGCCAGGACCACCGGGGGGCGATTTCCTTCGGGGAACAGCCTTGCCACGAAGCTCTCCACCCGACGGTTAATCTGGCTGGCGGCGGCACGAGTGGGCAGCGCGAAGTAGATACCGTCCACCAATCCAGCCTGGTACATCCGGGCAAACCGCCACAGGGCGGCCTCGGTCTTACCCGAGCCGGTTTCCGATTCGATGATGACCAGTTGCTCCTCCAGGGGCGTTTTCTGCGCCGACCGCCGTTGGATGGCGTTGGGCGGCGGCGCGCCGGGGAGGGCAAACAGGTCGGCAAAGTCGGTCTTGGGAGGCGCTGACGCGAAAGAGGTTCGCTGCCGGGAAATGTCCAGGCCAATCTCCTTGACCGCTATTGTGGCTTGCCGCCGGGCGTGGTCAATATAGTCGTCATCCGGCGCATCCACAAACTTGAACCATATTTCGTTGGAGCCAATCCAGTCGGCCAGGGTGCAGAGGCCCAGAAAGTGGTGCTGGAAGGGGGGAGCGGAGGGTAGGGACGGCACGGCGCCGGTAAAAGCGTCCGGGAACCATTGACGGACCAGCCTTCCAACTCTTTCGACGCACTCGCGGGGTTTCAGGTTGGCAAAAGGCTGCCAGGCGCGGGAGTTAGTGGAGAGAGTGTCCTGCAAGTTCAAGGGGGCGCCGTGGTGGGACAGGGTGGCAACAAACAGACCGCAGGCAGTAATACCGTCATTGTCATCCCACTGCAAAATACCGTTGTCCCATTGTAGAACACCTTGCTCAAACCCCAGGGCGGAGAAAAACCAGTCGGAGGTTTCGGTGTCTCCATCGTTGTCCAGCACCGGAACCATATCCCTGGTGTGCCCGACCCCAGGAAAGGATGCAGGTCGGCGTCCGCCCGGCAGATATTCTGCGCTCCAAATCTGGGTCTGGAAACCCATATTTGCCTTGCCGATGTCGTGGAGTGCGGCCAAGGCGCAGAGGCGGGCGGTGGTGGCCGGGTCCAGGTCATACTTACCGGCGGAACCAGCCAGCCGGCGGCGAATTGTGGGCTGACTGAGCAGGGCCTCAAAACACGCGCCGACGTCGGCCAGGTGGTGTTCCAGCAGGTGTATCCGTTGCGGGTTGTCCCGTTCCGACTTGGCCCAATGGTACCGGGTGTAGGCCGGTATGGTAATATCTGTTGTCATAAGTGATTTTCTTTCAAGATTATGCGAGTTTGCTCGTCCTGAGGAGTCGGGGGGCGGGCATATTTTCTGGGCGCTTCCGCCGCAGTATCGGTACATTGACTACGTCGGTCCTAAACCACCCTGCTCCTGCTCTATGTCATAGTCTCTGAGCTCATACAAGGTCAGGCCGCGTCCGGCTTGCTTCGCCTCCAGCCACTGTTTGAAAGACCTCTGGCTCTCGCCGGAGGGTCTGCCGGCCAGCAAACCCTCCACGCTGAGGTCCTCGTCCAAGGCGGGCCAGTGAATCCCTTGGCCGCCGCCAATTAGTTGCCACCTGTTGCGCTCCTCCGGCGTTGCGTGCACCAGCCGAGGGTACCAATCCAAAGGGACCGATATGGTGCGTCCGTCAGAAAGCTCAACGGTCAATGTGTCCGCGGTGACCGTAACTTCCTCTGCCTCAGGAACCCTTACCTCAATGGTCGAAACAATCATTCCAAGCCCCCATGAAAGTCAGTTGATTTTCCTCTATGACACGCGTTATCTGCCGAATCTCGGAGCGCCTCAATCCACCGCTGCGCTGCATCCTGACCGGGTCCAGCCAGAACTTGGCGATTCGATTGTCACGTTCAACGTGCACGTGTGGAGGTTCATCCCCGTCTCCAACGTAGAAGAAGAAGCGAAACGGTCCATGTCTCAATAACGTCGGCATAACTTGCCTACTATTCTAATGGGCGCACCCCATCCTCGCTAGGAAGTCTTTAATCGTTGCCATCACCTCGTCGCGCTTCTGCGCTACGTCCCACAGCTGCCCCAGGCGCAGTCATTCATTCCCATGCCTATCCAATCTGATTCCGCCGTATCGTGGACAGGTGTTTCGCGGCCCGGGACGGACGGGCCGGCATAGCACCAAAGCACAGCTCCATTGGGGCTGACCAGGGCCGTGGTTAGTTCCTCTCATTACCACTGTAAGATTGTGCCGGTGAATCCGTCTATGCCTGGAATCATTATGTCCTCAGTGGGGGCAGGGGTCTTATTCACGGTGGCCGGCGAAACCCCATCTCTTTGGTGGTGCGGCGAGGCCCGTGACTGGTCTTGAACCGCCGGTCAGGACCGGTTAAGTGGGGAGCCGTGCTGGGAAAGTGTCCCTTAAACGCCCGTTTACGTGCCAGTCACACCACTGACATTTCCCCCTTGCGCTACCTGTCACATAAACGTATAGTCCCGGCATGACGACTTACGGCTATAATGGACAACCTCCAGCTATTGCACACTCGCTGCAACGTCAGGAAGATCCAAAAGGATAAGGCCGCCTACGGCTAGGCTATGTTCACAGGCCGCTCAGTGAGGATCCGAGCGATTACATGCCGAAGCCGAAGCCGGAGCGCGCTGATGGTTTCAACGGGCGCTGGAGAGTTAGACGTGGACGCTCCAGGGCGTTGGCGTAGTCTCCGGTCAAGTTGCTTGGCCCCGGTCGGTTCGCTTTGTGCCGGCCGGGACTTTGTTTTCTGCGGCCTGGCCCCATCGCATAGCGTGGCGCTGGCGGTATCCAGCGCTGGCATAGGGCTTAATTCCTGGCTGCAGGGACTTTCTAACCATCCCCCCCTTGAAACGGGCCGTAAATCGGCTCTCCGTGAACCGGATTGTGGGTTTAAGCCCGGCTTCGAGCGCTTTGGGGCCGTTGGCCGGGTCGTTGTCTCCTGGTGCTATGGTGGGAGGCCGGTGCATA
>DAOUHE010000084.1:0-16033 GCA_034428715.1 Dehalococcoidia bacterium
GGCGGGGTGTTCAACGTCAACCAGGGCGCCTTGGGCATTAGAAATTTCACCGGCAACCTGACCAACGACGGGGAGGTCAACCTCAACATCAACACCACCTTCAACGGCGGACTCAAGACCTACACCAACGACGCCTCCTTCAACATCCCAACCGGCACCACTCTTAACCTGACCGCCCCCACCAACACCTTCATCCAGGCGGCGGGCACTCTTGACATTGACGGAGCGTTGAACTGGACGGGCTCAAATGGAACCTTTGACCTGGACGGGGGCCCTTTCGACCAGACCAACGGCGCTTTCAACATGACCGGCTCCTCCGGGGCCTTCAACTTCAACGGCGGCGCCATCGTGGGGAACCCCGTTATCAATCTTCGGAACAAGACCCTCACTCTAGGGGTGGCGGGCACTTCGGCCGCCACCTTCCAAGCGAGGGGTCCCAGCAGCACTCTCACCGGCGACATATCGGCGGGGCAGACCCTGTTGATCCAGGGCTCCGACGCCGGGGGCGCCGCCACGCTTACCTCCGCTGCCGGGTTCAGCAACTCGGGCACCGTCACCATGGAAAGCATCGACGGCGCTCATGCCGTTACGTTGTCTCTAGGCTCCGGCACTCTGGCCAACCTGCCCGGCGGGGTTTTCAATGCCAACGCCGGCGCCGGCGGCACCCGGACCTTAACCGGCAACCTGACCAACGACGGCACGGTCAACCTCAACATCGACACCACCTTCAACGGCGGACTCAAGACCTACACCAACAACGCCTCCTTCAACATCGCCAACGGCACCAACCTGAACTTCACCGCCAGCTCCAACACCTTCACCCAGGCGGCGGGTACGCTCGACATCGACGGCGGGGTGAACTGGACGGGCCCCAATGGCGTCTTTGACCTGGACGGGGGAACTTTCGACCAGACCATCGGCACCTTCAGCATGTCCGGATCCGGCGGGGCCTTCAACTTCACCGGCGGCGTGATCGTGGGCAACCCGGTCATCAATCTACAGAACAAAGCCCTTACCCTAGGGGCGGCGGGCACTTCGGCCGCCACCTTCCAGGCGAGGGGTCCCAGCAGCACTCTCACCGGCGACATATCGGCGGGGCAGACCCTGTTGATCCAGGGCTCCGACGCCGGGGCCGCCGCCACGCTTACCTCCGCCGCCGGGTTCAGCAACTCAGGCACCGTCACCATGGAAAGCATCGACGGCGCCCATGCGGTTACTTTGAATCTAGGCTCCGGCAGCCTGGCCAACCTCCCCGGCGGGGTTTGGTTGTGGTGCACGATCACCGTCTCTCCGGCTAAATACTCCAGCAGCTCTTCTTGCGCCCCGACCTTATCGTTTGAACGGGTGTACCAGCGTTGCGCACCGGCGCACTGAACCCCCTTAACCACATAGGTAAACGTGACGGTTATATACCAGTGGGGACGCTCTCCATGAAACCAGAGGGACATATTCCAATTGGGGCGTTCGTCACGCCCATTAATGGCTACATTTGAATCAGTGATGATGCCGCTAACTTGCAGCCAGCGTGACCGGACGGCACGATTTTCATCTTTGCTGTAGTATCGAGAGGCGACCCCACGAGCGACCCAGGATGCCAGCACTGGTACCACGAAAACAAGAATCCAAAACAGTGCATTTGCCACGTTCCTTTATTCTCCTTTACCTTGCAGTTTGGGAGTATCAGGCTGAAAAGGTTCTGGCACCTTCATGAGCCCTCTTGCGATGCTGGCGTAATTTTTGCCATTATCTCAACATGGTCGGGCTGGGTGGAATCCAAACCACCATCGCTCGCGTATCAGACGAGCACTCTTTCGTTGAGCTACAGCCCAATGGCGGGAAGTGGAGGAATCGAACCCCCGAAGCCTTGCGGCTCTACTGTTTTCGAGACAGCTCCCTCGACCAACCGGACACTTCCTGTGGTATCCCCAAGTGGGATCTGGTAGCCCCGGCTAGAATCGAACTAGCACTTTCTGGATGTAAGCCAGATGCGCTGCCGTTACACTACGGAGCTATGGCGCCCCTGGAGAGATTCGAACTCCCGACGCCCAGGTTCGAAGCCTGGCGCTCTAATTCCGCTGAGCTACAGGGGCATTTTGGTGGACCAGCTGGGACTCGAACCCAGGACCCCTGCTTGCAAGGCAGGCGCGTTCCCTGTTACGCCACAGGCCCACGATCGCCATCAATAAATAGATTGTTAAAGTGCTGGAGCGCCCGGCCAGATTCGAACTGGCGTCACCTGGTTGGAAGCCAGGGGCTCGGCCACTAAGCCACGAGCGCATGGGGCACCCGGAGGGAATCGAACCCCCGGTCTTCAGCTTCGCAAGCGGCCGCTCTATCCGCTGACCTACGTATGCTTGGAGCTCCCGGAGAGATTCGAACTCTCGCCACATGGGTTAGGAACCCACCTCTCTGGTCCACTGAGCTACGGGAGCTCGGCCCTGGTGAAAGGAATCTTCTCCCCACCCATGAATTTGCGGGCTACGGCTCTGCCAATGAACTACACCGGCTTGCTGCACCTGAAATACGGTGCTGTGAAGAATGTGGTCGGGGTGGAGAGATTCGAACTCCCGGCCCCCTGGTCCCAGGCCAGGTGCCCTGCCGCTGGGCCACACCCCGACTTTGTGGAGACTTGATGCAACAGCCACGGACCGCGGCCGACCCCGGCTCTGTCATGGCCGCGCTACGACTGGGTTGCTGCCTTTGGTCATCCGGTTATATTTGACATTTCCGTTCTGCCACTTGGCCATCCAAAGAAAAGAGCCCTGGGCTGTGCAGCACCAGGGCTCTTTGTAAGACTCTATGTCTTAATCCCTAATCGCTGGCATACCCTCCGAACGTGGCTAGTGATCGGTGAAATGTTCGCCGGGACGCCGGAACGGGTCAGCCCGACCCGACGGTTGCCTGGTTAGCCCAGCTTGAAAGAGGCGGCAATTTTAACTGTTAGGGGTTGCTTTGAGATAGCCGTTTTGGGATTCCCATAGACCAGAAAAGGGCTGTCACATGAGAAGGAAGCGATGAGGCCGGTGACGGGCCAATCCACATGTCGCAGGTCCTGCATCATTCGTTCGACGGTCTGGGCCAGGAGCACACGGCTATTACGTAGCGCCAACAGAGGCTGTCGCGCCCATGGCTCGGCCAACTAGCCTTGCTTCAAAGTGAGCCGAATGAGCCTGTCGGCCCGGTCCTGCTGGTCTAGGTCACGGCAGGTCGCGATCAAACTTTCGAACTGCGCCTCGGGGATCGGCAGGCCCGGGATGACGTCGCGGATCCGGCGCGCCTCTTCGTCGAAATCCCACATAAATTCGCGCCCGGTGGCCTGCTTCGTATAGCTCTTGCCGTCTTTGGTGTAGATGGTGATGCGCGGCCCGAAGAGCGTCATTTCGTGCGACGGGATGAGCTTCACCCGATGCATCAGCTCCAGCACTTCGGGCGGGTCTATGGCGCCCTCCGTGTCACCCCGTTGGCTCTGCAGCACCGGGAAGCCGCGCTGGACAACGCCGTAGGCGGTGTAGTATGGCGTGCTTCCTGGCCGCGGCTCCGCGTCTTCCCGCCGGCTCGGGAAGGCCGGGCTGGGGTACTGGGTCTCAAGCCAGTTCACTACCGCCTCGACGCGCTCGACGTCCTCATACCGGATGTTGTTCTCGGTACAGAGTTGCGCCGTGACGTCGACGTGGGCAATGTTGTAGCCGGCTGTCGAGTAGATCCGGTAGAGTGTCTCTAGGAACATCCAGTCCTGTCCCAGCGCCGTGGTGATCTTGTCCAGACTGGTCTGGATGTCTCCGGTAAAGCTGTAGGTCAGCTGGCCTTTGTTGTTGCCCACGTAAGCGTGATAGAAACCCGCGTCGCCTTCGAGGACGGTTTCGCCGCCCACATGCCCTTGCCGCGCCAGCGCCACCGCCAGCATCGCATTGCGCACCGCCGCGCCCTCGCGCAGGGCGCGGCCACCGCCCCTGGGCCCTTCGACGTTACTTGCCGCCAGGGACGCGCAGAGCGCGATCGTGCTATTGACCTGATCCTCGGTCAAGTTCAGGATCTTCGCGGCGGCGGCCGCCGCGCCAAAGATGCCGAACACCGGGCCGGGGTGAAAGCCGCGCGCCATCACCGTCGGAATGAAGTCGGCCGCCAGCCGCTCCATGACCTCGTAGCCGGCGGCAATGCCGGTGAGGAAGTCTCGGCCGGAGGCGCCGGCCGTTTCCGCCGCCACAAAGGCCCCCGGGAGTATGCTGGTGCCGGGGTGGGTGAGCATACGGAAGGAATCCAACTTGCCGCCCGCCATGGCCATCTCCGCGTTGGCGAAGGCGGCGCCGCCCTTGGTCACCGTGGCGCCATCCACCATGATGGTTGCGCCATGACTAACACCAGATTCTTCCGCGGTGATGAGCTCCACGGCCTGCTGGCCGCCGGTCGCCTGAGAGCCGAGGAGAACTGAAGCGAGACTGTGAAGCGTGACTCCCTTGGCTCGATCGGCCACCGCGGCCGGAAGATCGTCATAGCGCAGCCCTACGACCCACTGCGCAAGTTGCCGGCTGAGAGAGGCCATACTTTTCTCCGCTATTTTGCTGAAGCCGCTACCCATCGGGGGTAGGCTAACGCAGGCAGTCTACACCGCGGCGCCAGACGTATCAACAATTTGCCAAATGAGGGAAGTCATGGCTACGGCGCCATCGCCAGGAAAGGTCCTGGCTGTGATCGACCAGGGTCCGGTGTCAACTATTTGCAAACAACGGTAGTTCTCGGCCTGTTCGGTGTAATCTTGGCTATGGCTGGGCCGATACTGGAGGACCAACTCTACGCGCGATTAATAATGGGTGTTAATGGGTGTTAATGGGTGTTAATGGGTGTTATAGAGGGAGACTTCCTAGTGACGGATGACCACCAGTTGATCAGCCGCCGACTCAGGTAGCCACACCTCGCCCCGCCGGCCAAGAATCTGCCTAACGTTACTTGGGTTGCTGGGCAGATCAAACACTTCAAACCGTTCGGTCTTTGGGTCGAACCGGAGGGCGGCGTTAGCGCCAAAGTCACTAAGCCACACCATGTCATTCTCGTCCACATAAACGGCATAGGCCCTTGGCCTCGCGCCCGGAAGTTTCCACTCGCGCCATTGGCCGGTGGAGGGGTCATAGACGGCCAACTGTCCCGCGTTCCACTCGCTTACCCAAATCCTCCCTTGGGAATCCGGCCAGACCCGCCTTGCGCCTTGATTTGGTGTTGGAGGGTGAAGGACGATTGCCTCTCCGGACTCAAGGTCAATGCTGCCCACGTAGCTCCCGGCCAGAGAAGCATAATATATGTCCCCGTTGGGGCTAGCCGAGATCCCGTAAGGTCCTCGGCCGCGCGGAGCATCTAAGACCTCCATTTCCCGGGTGACCGGGTCCAACCGGCCGTAGACACCGTTCTGCCCCGTAAACCAAAGGACGCCATCAAGGCCGAAGGTGGCCGTGTTCAAGTTTGCATCAGGGCGCCCCGCTGGCAGCGGGAAGACGTCCACCACCAGACTTCCCGGGTCGACGCGAACGATGGCGTTCAACCCGCCGTCGGTGACCCACGGCGCCCCGTCGGGCCCCATGATGACGCCATGGGGTCTGGAACCCGCGCCCAACGGTGTATGCCGGGTCTCTCCAGTTTTTGGATCGAGCCATCCAAGGTCCCCAGAACCCTGTGCGGTGTACCAAACACCGCCGTCAAGGGCGGGCGCGACGTCGTGGGGACGGGAGCCCGATGGCACCGAAAACGCTTGTAAAGACGTTTCAGAGGGAGTTGCTGCCGTAGGAGTAACATCTGCCGCGGGGATGGGTCCCATGGTGGATGTTTCCTGCGATTCGGGAGTGGGGAGTAAAATGACTGCTGGCGTTGGCGCCGAAGTCGGTCCCGGAATTACTGCCGGCGTCAGCGCCGAACTTCGTATTGTCGCAGTTGCCGAAACGGGTTCAGATTCTGAGGTCGGCTTGGGTGGCTCACTACATCCGGCTAGTCCTAGGATAATCAGTGATCCAAGTAAGAGGCAGGCTAAAGGGCCTGAAGCGCTGCCCGCACCAGTGTATTTTCCTCTTCTCATACCATTGCCTATTCCTAGCCATCATCCAGTGTATAATCTCTGGCAACAAAAACTCGTTGTCTCTGATCGCTACCGGCTCCGATGCCGGGCGAGGAAAGGGGACACGATCAGCTACCCTAGCATCCTGAACAGATTGGAGAGGAGAAAAAGATGTCAGCGAAAGTAAATGGCCTCGGTCATATCGGCTTCTACGTTCAAGACCTGGATCTCATGAAGGACTTCTATGCGAATTTCATGGGCATGACGCTGACCAAGGTCGGTCCGCTCGGGGCCTTTTTCAGTGCCGATCCGGAGGGCGTCGACCACGAGATCGCGCTGATCAACGGCCGGACTTCCCTCGAGGACCCGCACTGGATCCAGCAGATCTCGATGCGTGTGGATTCCCTGAATGACCTTCGCGACTTCAAGCGGCGCATTCATGAGCACGGCTACGCCCTGGACCGCATCGTCACCCATGCCAGCGCCATCGGTTGTTACTTTCGCGATCCGGAGAACAACCCGACCGAAGTATTCTGGCTGACCGGCCATACCTCATGGGCCCAGATTGGCATCCCAATTGACATCGGCCGGTCGGACGAAGAGGTGATGGCAGAGGTGAACCGGTCCTGGGAGGCCGTCCAAAAGGTCGAAATGGGCATGCCAGCTAGCCCGGAAACGGTGGCTGCCATCCGCGACCTGAACGCGGCCGCGGTGGCCAGCCGGTAAGCCTACTCGTCAAGCGGCAACCAAGCGCCACGGCTTGACCAGCATCGCCGGATCTTGCGAATTACTAGAGATCGGTAGTTCCCAAATGGCGGGCTGGGCCGGCGGCCACGAGGGTGCAGCGCTAGCACCCCGCCTGCGTCTGGTAAGATCAGGGGATTCTTGGGTGCGCACCGAGGCCAAGGCGTCGAAAACTCACCGCTCTTGGCCTCGTGCACCTTCCTAGATCTATTACCCGATGTGTTGATGGATAAACGCGCTCATCTGCTCGAGCGTCCGCTTCCCGACGGTCGAAGAGAGATCGCTCAACAGACCTCCCCCCTCCCCCTCGACGATGGTCACGTCGATCGGGCCGCCAGCCTTGCGGTACTGATTGATGAACTCGTCGAAGTCGGGGCGCGGATGCGCCGCCTCGAAACTGCGGCGAAGGGCCAGCGTGGGCGGCAGGGCTGTCTTCTCCCCACTGGCAAGGATGCGCGCCGGTGCCCCTTCGGCCATGGCCTCTTCCGTCACCCAGTATTGCTCATGCATGGGCGGCGTCCGCTCGGCCATCTCCTCGGCCATCCCCTCGGGTGGGGTGACATCTTCTCGCAGTCCTTTGGCATAGAGATACCGTCCCAGCGGATCGATCACGGGAGAAACCATGATTACGCAGGCCAGGGTGCCGTCCACCGCTCCGAAGCCCGCCGGGGATGACAGCGCGGCGTAGCGTGAGTCGTCGGGGCGCATGCCGAGCAGCATGGCCTGGTGGGCGCCACTGGAAGTGCCCATTGCGCCGATGCGGTCTGGATTGCCATTCCAAGACGTAGCCTGGGTCTTAGCCCAGCGGATCGCATAGTGGATGTCGGCCAGAGAGGCAGGATAGGGTGCCTCCGTGCGAAAATCCAGTGCCGCTACGATCACACCGGTCTTAGCCAGCGCTTCGTTGGCCGCGTCGCCATTCTCACGAGTTCCTCGGACCCAGGCTCCGCCATGCAGTTCGACCATGATCGGGAACGGTCCGCTGCCTCGGGGCTTGAAGAGACGCGCCAATAGGGGTCTATCGCCGTGACTAAGATATTCCACATCCGCGATGTCAATATCATACGTCTGAGTGCTGGTCGTCATTCGAAACTCCTTTTCCTGATGGCTTAAGAGATACAGATGAGGCCAAGTTACAGTCTGCGGGCCTCTCCGTCAAGGAGCCGGGTTGACTCATATATACTGGCCTACGAACCCTATTGTTTCATGGTGTCTCGAACCCTTCCTCTTGCAACTCGAGTTAAAAGAATCTCCCGCCTGGACAGCACCCGCTCCATCAAGGGCCGCATGCACCGGCTTTCTCTTAGGACGCGGTTATGAAAAACCCTGGCCTGATTCGGCGGAATCGCTAACCGACCGGCCACCTCAACGTTGGGTACATTGGTCGAGCGGGATTACCTCTTTTATTACGCGTTGAGACTTGCCAAGCTGCCGCGCCGAGACAATCAAATCCACGTCTTCGGCGCCTAAAGGGAATTTGGCGGTATGAATCGTCCGGCTCTCCCTACCTCCAACGTTCACGGAAATCTCAGAAGCTCTCCCTCCAGGCCGGTACATGGTCCCGCTGCTGTTTTGCAAACGAAAAGTGGTCCAGACTTCTTGCTTCGAATTGTTGACAACGGTAAAGCTGAGATTCAACTCCACCGGCCCGCCAACTGCACCGGGTTCCCATGTGCAACTATCGATGATACCCTCAACGACCTCCTTGGGTGGGGATTCGCGGAGGATCTGACCAATACCACCGGTCTCGGACCGGGGCGTGGGCGTCGCATCTACGGCGCCTGGCGAACCCGAATCACTGGCGTCCTTTGGCGCGCTTAGCGAGGAGCTTCCGCAACCCACCACAAATAAGGTCCCTACGGCTAATCGTAAGAATAGCATCGTCATGCCACTCAAAATTTCACCTCCTAAAAGAGATACCTTTCAATCAAGGAAGGATTGTTCCACCCGAAGTCCAACCGTGGCCTCAACGTTACTGGGGAACACGGCGTGATTAGGCTGGGTTGTTATCCCGGCAACTCTGTAATCGACACCCAAGCCGGCCTGTTTCCCAACGGATAGGTCTCCAGGGGGCTCAACGCCCCTGTATCCGAGTTGACACTGAAGGAGGCCATCCGGCCCGATTCCTGTCCGGCGGAGAAGAGAAACTTGTCCTGGGGGTCCAGGCTTAAGGCGTTGGGTATGGGCTCGGATGCAACCCTGCCAGTTGCGGTCAACTGCCCAGTCGAGGTATCTACCGAAAATGAAGCGATGCTGTTGTGGCCCCGGTTGGGAGCGTACAGGAACTTCCCCGATGCGGAGACTTGAATCTGTGAGCAGGTGTTCCTATCGGCGTAACCCTCCGGCAGGGTGGTTATGGTTTGAAACAACGACAGCGTTCCCGTGGCGGTGTCCAGACGATAGCCGGACACGCTACAGTCCTGCTCATTAGAGAAGTACAGAATGTCCAAAATGGGGTGAAAGCAAAAGTGGCGTGGACCCAAAAACGCTTCCGGCTCAACCATGGCAGGGGAGTTTGGGGTAAGACGGCCAGAGTTTTCGTCGAATCTGAATTGAAAGATCGCGTTGGGTCCGTTGCCAGCGATGTGAGGCACAAATGCGTAGCTATTGGTTGGGTCGGTTTGCATTGCGTGGGCCCCAGTCGCCGTGGCCAGCCATTCGATGGGCGGGCCACCGACCGATCCATCACCCCCAATAGGATGTACGGCCGCATGGGCGCCTTGATAATAAGCTGACAGAACAAATTTTCCGTTGCGGTCTGTGGATATATAGGTGGGATTAGCCTCCAGCGATACCGTACCATTCTGCGTGAGTCCACCGTTGGCTTGGTTGATCTGGAAGCTGGATATCTGTGGAACGTCGCGGCATCCTACGTAAAGGAACTTCCGGTCCGGGCTGATCGCCATTGTGAACGGTCCGCCGGGTACCGATGCCTCAACCCGAGGCGTCAGCTTACCATCTTGGGGGTCTATGGTAAAAACGGATATCTTGTCATCCTATTGTAGAGCAACGTACATGTAGTAAGGCATCGTTTCCTCCCTCTTTTGGTTTCTTTCCGGCCTGATTCCGATCTGCTCTAAGTTCTCGATTCAGCGGAGCCAAACCCCTAACCAAATCGAGCCATTGCGTCATGTCGAAGACTCCTCACCCCTTTTATCTGGGTATTCTAACCCTTATCGTTGCGTCTGGGCGCCAGCCCAATTTCAAGGCCAATGCCCAGTACCTGCTAACGGATTTATGCACAAGTTGGAGCTGCTGACCACGATCGAGCTTCAGGAACCGGTTTTCGGACGGCCTCGGATACGACCGGCGTACACCTAGTGTCGGCAGTGGCGAACGTCCGGAGCGCCAGAGTCAACCGTCGAGCGGAGTTACACTATCCGCGAATAGTGATTGCCGTTCATAAAATGCGGTTGGCCGAAGGTACTTTGGAATCTGTGGCGTCTTGATGTCGATTACCAGAATGCGGGCATTAATGCGGGCATTACCTCTTGGGCCAGCGGCTTCAAACGTCGACCCTCCGCTTCCTAGAGCAAAAATCGGGGAGCAAAAATCGGGCATAAATCGCGAAATCCTCTTGATACCTCCACCGAACGCCTTCGTTGTTTGGGACCTGGCAGGCAAGAATCACCCGGTTGGCCGTTCAAGTCTTAAATGGGTCAAGCCACCGGACCACGCTTACCTCAGCTCGCTCCTATCTCAACGTCTATAGGGGTTCGAAAACGACAATGTGGGCCGGGAAATATCGGTTGACGTGTCTAGACTATACAAACTATCATGATTTAAACTGCTGGCATTCCACTTTATCTTTGACACACCCAGAGAATTAACACCAAGAGGAGGCTCCATGGTTGCTGAGATTACCAAGGCTCGAATGGTGGTTCTGAATCCTACGTCGCCACCACTGCCGGTTGACGCCAGATTGGCTACCCGGCCGATGGATCTTAACGGCAAAGTACTGGGTCTTCTTAACAACAGCAAACTGAACGCTGCTAATCTCCTGGACGAAGTGGGTGAACTATTGTCGGAGCGCTACCAGTTCGCCAAGGTGATCAAAGGCTCAAAGCCGAACGCGTCTACGCCGTGTCCGGAGCACATCGTCCAGGAGTTTGCAGCCACCTGCGACGTTTTGGTAACCTCCAACGGTGATTGAGGCTCTTGTTCATCGTGCAGTCTGCACGACGGCATCACTTTCGAAAAGCTGGGAATTCCAACGGCCGTCCTGTGCACCGAGCCATTTATACCAACGGCACGGAGTATGTCACGCATCTTGGGGATTCCCGACTATCACTTCGCCGTTCTTCCCCACCCCTTGGGAAGCCTGACCCCCGGAGAGTTGAAGGAGCGGGCGAGGGTGGCTCTGCCCCAGGTAATCGAGATCCTGCTGGGCACCTAGGCGCCCGCTCTGGACCTCCGGCGTGAATGGGGCGATGCCGATGAAACGCGTCATCGCCGTTAATTTTCGTAATGGCCTGGCTTTGGGGACAAAAACCCACCAAAGTTAGAAACCCTGTACTAGAAGATTACCGATCTGGAGCCTACCTATGCAACAAGAAAACCTTCTCTCGGAGCGAGTCGACGTAGAGGACGCGGCCAATGTCATTGAGTTCTACTACGAAAAGGGATGGACCGATGGCCTGCCGGTGGTCCCGGCCACCGAAGAGCGGGTACGGCAGTTCCTTTTGGCCGCCGGGCGAGCGCCCAGCGACGTGGTTGGCGTGGTGCCCACGCGCGGCCGGGTGATCACCGCCGAAAAAGTTGCCATCAACGCGGTGATGGCCGGTTGCCGGCCCGAATATATGCCGGTGCTGGTGGCGGTCCTGGAGGCCATGTGCGAACCCGCCTTCAACTACCATGGCAGCCAGGCCAGCACGGGGAGCTCGGCCCAGCTTATCGTCGTCAACGGCCCCATCGCTAAAGAACTGGAAATCAACTCGGGCGTCAACGTTTTTGGCCCCGGCGCCAGAGCGAACTCTACCATCGGCAGGGCGGTGCGCCTGATAAACATGAATGTCACCGGAGGCACACCGGGCATACTTGATAAGTCCACCCTCGGCCAGGGGGGGAAGTATAGTATGTGTATGGCGGAGAACGAGGAAGCCAGTCCATGGGAGACGCTCCACGTTCAGCGGGGGTTTGCCCCAGTAGATAACGCGGTTACAGTCTTCGCCGTCTTTTCACCTTCGCAAATTTCCGACGGCAGCAGCAACTCGCCCGAGGGGTTATTGGATAATTTTGCCTACACCATGAATGGTATGCGCCATGGTATGGGAGAGTTCGTCATTGTACTCTCGCCCGAGCACGCTCGAATCTTCCGAAACGCCGAATGGAGCAAACGGCAAGCGATGGAGTATCTGCACGAACACGCCTCCGTCTCGGCGGAGGTTCTGAAACGCCACGGCAGGCTAGCCGGAGATATTCAGCCGGGGGACGCCAATGAAATGCACCCCATCGTCAATACTACCGACGGCATCGTTTTTCTAGTTGCAGGTGGTGAAGCGGGTGGATTCTCCTCTTTGATTTCAAGATGGGGTGGCGGCACCAGCAGCCAGTCGATCACCAAAGCTATCAAGACGTAAACCCTGCAATGGCCGGCACCCAACTTGGCGTATCCGGTAGTGGATTGGATCGTGGCGGTATTACGAGAAGCAGCATCAATTGCATGCCCAACCGTGTTCTCTTGGGAGCGTTATTAGCGCACAGAGGAATGGAGCCGTCGGCCAAAGTTGACTGGCAGGCCTACGGCTCGGCAAACGCCGGCATGACTCGAGTGCCAAACAACTCAAGGGACCGCATGATTTTATCGTGGGGCACTCCTCCGGCATCCATGAAGGTGATCACGTTCTCTATTCCGCACACCTCTCGCAGTTCTTGAATCTGTTCGACCACATGTTCTGGCGGCCCCGCCAGCATCGAACGTTCAAGCAGCATCTCCCAAGTGAATTGGGGCGCGGCGCTGGATCCGTCAAAAACGCCGCCATACTGCCTAGTCATATAGTTGCTGGATTCCCGGTTGCGCAGTTGAAACTCCCTTTGCCGGATAACTGGAATCTCAAAATTCCTGCGGGCTTCTTCCATCGTTGGAGCCACGTGAACCGGGCGTGAAACCGCCCATCCCTCTCCCTTGACGTACTGGCGGTTTTCGGTTTCGGAGCGAATTGTAGCGTAGACATCGACCAGGTCTCTGAGTATGTCGATGGCGGTTCCCGCAGCCATTGCGTTGTATCCACGTTCCGCCGCCAGCCTGGCGGTCTGCTCTGAAGATACCATCAGCCAAATTGGCGGATGGGGCTGCTGATAGGGTTTTGGCACCAATCTGAGCCGTTTAACCTCATCTTCAACGACATATGGTTCCTCTGAGACATTGAAAGGGTGATGGGGAAGATTCCTGGGCGGAATCGTGTAGTTGGGTCCTTGATGGGAGAAAAATTCGTTGGTCCACGCCGCAATGACAGCGTCAATGGTTTCAATGAAAAGCTCTCGATTCGTGTCCTCGTGTCTCGGGTCCGCCTTGACGTTGAAAGGTACGGTGTCGCTGGGCCTGCCGCCACGCCCAAACCCTACTTCGATTCTCCCTCCAGTGAGGTGGTCCAATAACGCTATGTCCTCGGCAAGACGGATGGGATGCCACATGGTTGCGGTGAGGCAGGCGAACCCGATCTTGATCCGGTTGGTTTTGCTGGCCAGGTCGGCGGCAAAAAGGATTGGATTGGGCGAGTTGCCCAGCCCCTCAGGATTTAAATGGTGCTCCGGCAGCCAGACGGCGTCAAACCCTAACTCTTCGCAAAGCTGGACTTGCTCACGGATGTCGTCTAGCAATTGGGTATGAGTCGCATCGTGTCGCCAGTTGTTCATCTGGGTGTGGAACCCGAATTTCATTTCCCTCTCCTTCCCATGGATGCCGGCAGATTGCTGCCAATATCCCGCTCCGCTAGAGCAACCATGGACGACACACCATTATCATCTTGAACCCGCCGTAGGACGTTCAGTGCAGGGACGCCAACCATCGCCCGATCGCTGGCGATCAAACCATCGTTCAGAAGTTGGCCGTTTAGTATCTGCACCATCTCGCCAGACTTAATGGAGAAATAGTAGCTGTGAGGAAGCGGATTGTCCACAATTCGCCACTATGTGATCGCTCACCCGGAATAACTTTAACGAGGCGCCTGTACCGGCTTCATATTCGCTTTCGTGTAGCAAGGAGATAGATAGCGAATTCCTTGAATTCCCGGCGCACCAGGGCGTGAATGGCTGTGACTCTATCTACCCATAGGGGGAGACTATGACGCAACAAACTCTGGGGCGGCGCGGCGACGCCGGCCTGTGAGACAAGTCCCGGAACCACGCCTGCAGGCACTCACCACTTCAACCAGACGACGCCGCACCTGAGAGCATCGATGTGGCTCTCAGCGAATTGCCATGGCGCATCATGCCCCCAGACATTAGCCAAAATATTCCGGATGTGATTAGTTGTCCCGTTTGATACTGTGATGTGATTAGCTGTCCCGTTTTACGTTACCAGTTGTCCCGTTTTACCTCATTTTCAGATACGAATTTAGCACACCCCTACATACCCTACTACCCTACAAGGGTAGGGGATAGGGGGTGGGCGCCCTGGATGGTCGCCGCCCCCTACCAATTTAATTCGGTCCCAAGACGAGAGGTATGTCGGAACTTCCTTGGGTCATGCGATCAAGAGCAAGGAGGGTAAGAATCAGTCTGATGGGATAGCACGGAGTCTCTGCCTGGTATTATTGAACGCCTTGGACTTAGACATAGGAAGCCAGTCGAACGTGTGGGAGGATATGGACCTAACGTCATTCCACGCTGTAATCCTGGTCAATGGTTATTCCAGGCCAAGTGTAGAATTGATAAAGGGGCGCTTCTAGGAAGAATCGACAATTACCAACCCCAGATGACCGAGGAAACCAGATAGAGGGCTGATAGAAAGTAGATACTCCTGCGATCGTAGCGGGCGGCGGTTCCGCGCCAGTGCTTCAGTTTGTTGAAGGCCCGTTCAATCAGGTTGCGCTGCCGGTATAGTTCCCGGTCGTATTCCCATGGATTTCTCCGGTTGGCCTTGGGTGGTATGACCGCTGTAGCACCTTTTGAGCGGATATGGGCCAGTATCCTGTTGCTCTCGTATCCCTTGTCGGCTATCACGGAGCCGGTCTCTATGCCGTCAAGCAAGGGAGTCACCTCGGGTGAGAGCGAAACGCAGAGGCCGGCCCTTTGCGTCGCACACCATGTGCATCCTGGTGCTCAGTCCACCTCGGGAACGCCCCAGGGCTTGGTCATTGTTCCCTCTTTTTCACCCGCCGCCTGCTGATGGGCCCGCACTATGAGCGTGATTACATGCCTGACGGAGACGATGCCATAGCCCACTACGCCCCGGGCGACCGGCCGCTGTGCGGCTCAGAGAGCATGACCGCGGACTACACCGACGACCCGGCCCTGGTGTCCGGCTGCGCCGACTGCCTGGAGCTGGCTGCCGAGGACCTCGACGAGGACAACGAGCACTGGGCGAACTGCCTGCACTGCCAGCAGGAGATCACCGCCCGGAACGGCGTCGAGTGGCGGCGCGTCGCCCGTGCGCCCTGCCCGCACTGCGGGAAGGCCGGATGGTGACGACCGGAAAGAACCGTGATGATTCCCGATGAAATGCTGACCTGTTAGTTTGAACAAAAGGCCGGGCGCAAGAGGCTCGACGCGGGACATTCCCAAAGAGTAGTGATCCCTACTGGTTCGATGGAGTCATACAATGCGATGCCCACACTGCCTGGACGGCCTCCAGAATCTCTTCCAGGGTACCGGCCAGTTCCAGCGCGGCAACCTCCAGGCGAGTGCCGCACCGACGGACGGTATATGACGCCGTGTCCGCTTCTCCCTGGGCGTAGACCAGCAGGCCGCCGGGCAGGCCGAGAGCCGTGGCATAGGAGAGCATCTGGTAGAGGTCGGCGTTGGGGACTCGAGCGCCGGTCACGTTCTTGTACTTGGCGTCTCCCACGAACCGGCAGTCGGGGCCGTCCCACCACGTGAGGTCCGGCATCAGGGAAACCCTCCCTTCATGGTCCAGCGTCACATCCTGAAGTTCCCTATCCGAACGCAACGTCTCCGGTGAGGCCCCCAGAACGTCTCGGAGGGCCTGGGTCAGGAACTCCTGGAAGACGACGTTCATGTCCATCAGGAACCCGGAGGCCCGAACCCCTCCCCGTCCGGACTCGAAAGCGCCGTGGCCCAATATGAGCCTGG
>DAOUHE010000085.1:0-3675 GCA_034428715.1 Dehalococcoidia bacterium
CCAGGCTCATATTGGGCCACGGCGCTTTCGAGTCCGGACGGGGAGGGGTTCGGGCCTCCGGGTTCCTGATGGACATGAACGTCGTCTTCCAGGAGTTCCTGACCCAGGCCCTCCGAGACGTTCTGGGGGACTCACCGGAGACGTTGCGTTCGGATAGGGAACTTCAAGATGTGACGCTGGACCATGAAGGGAGGGTGTCCCTGAGGCCGGACCTCACGTGGTGGGACGGCCCCGACTGTCTGTTCGTGGGAGACGCCAAGTACAAGAACCTGACCGGCGCTCGAGTCCCCAACGCCGACCTCTACCAGATGCTCTCCTATGCCACGGCCCTCGGCCTGCCCGGCGGCCTGCTGGTCTATGCCCAGGGCGAGGCAGACACGGCATCATACACCGTCCGTCAGTGCGGCACTCGCCTGGAGGTTGCTGCGATGGATCTCACCAGTGCCCTGGACGAGATTCTGGAGGCCGTCCGGCATATAGCGATGAAGGTTGTGCGGCTGCGGGATGAGGCGGGTGGCGTTGGACCGGGGCTCGTCCTAAACACCCTATCCGCCAGGCCCCGGGTCGCCTCGGCGGATCCGGGAGTCTAACCCCCGAGGTCAAACTCGCCGTCCTGCGGGATCTGCCCACGACCCGCCGGAGTCCCTCGGTGCCGTCTTCGTTGCCAGGTGCGGCCTAGCCGAGGCCAGACTGGCCCACGGGACGCCGGTAGGCCCTGGCCAGCCGGTCGGCAAGGGCCAACCGGCGTCCCGTCGGTTACTCGGTCTACCCCTTCCGGGAGGAGGACTCCCGCCCTCATGGGGGCCGCTACCCCGGCCTGCCCCCCTACGGCAGCTCCCTGCTTATCGGCTGCGCCGACAACGCCGCCGCGCGGAGGGCGATGGCCGAGTGCCTGCCCGGCGACCCGCGCCGGTGGCTCATCGACGCGGGCAACGACACCAACTGGGGGCAGGTCCTGATGGGCAACGTCGCCGGCGAGATTGCCTGGGACGAAGGCGCCTTCACGGGCGAGACCTGCCACCTGCTGCCCGCGCCCACGGTGCAGCGCCCGGACCTGCTGACGGCCGTGCCGACCACGCCGCCGGACGTGGACTGCGCGGCGGCCCTCGACCTCACCGACCAGGACCCCGACCATCAACCAGATGATGGCGTCGCTGGTCTTACAGGTGGTCCGACGCATGGCGGCGGGAACCTGCCCCTTCATGGGCCTCTACCTGGATATGGAGCAAGGCACGGTCATGCCGACCTACGCCACCCCGGAGACGGTGGCACGAGTGGTGCGGACCGACACCGAGCCAGCGTCCCAGCGGTAAGCCTTCACGAACCCATTAACAGAACAGACAAGAGAGGAGACACCAATGCTTGACCAAAAGGGAAACGACACGACCGCCACGACCTGGCAGGACTACCACAGCGGGTGCCGGGGGCACAAGCTGATGACCAGGGAGCTCACCGACACCATCCCGCCCCTGTACGCCAATGACGGCGCGGAGGACCCCGACGCCGTGGTCGCCAGGGTGAAGCTGTTCACCCCCTACAACGGCTGGCGCTGGTACATCACCGAGTGGGACTCCGAGACCGGGCTGTGCTTCGGCCTGGTCGAGGGCTTCGAGACCGAAATAGGGTACTTCGATCTCACGGAGTTGGCGGAAGTAACCGTGTTCGGCAGCGTTCCCGCCGTGGAGCGCGACCTGTACTGGGAGCCGATGACCCTCGGCGAGATCAGGAGCCAGTCGCGGTGAGACTCACGGCACAGGCAGGGGCCTGACGGTCAGTTTGTAAACGCAGTCGGAGAAGAAACAAGGAGAGGCCCTGGATTCCAAGGACGCACCATTAGATGTCCAGAAGCTAACAACCGATAAGAAACTGTTGGAAGTCGCTCAATCGGTGATTATTGCCGAACCCCTGAAATCAGAGATCACACGCGCTGGGGCTCTAGTCGCACTGATTAACTCATTGGAACAGCGAGTGCGTTTTGAGATTAGGAAACAGTCCCAGATTGCTATTGATAACATTTCCGAAGATATCGAGTCTATGTGGGCGACCCTGCATCCTGACGAGGCAATCGAAAGTGTGCACCTTTCCTTGCCACCGGGTGCGGACAAGGCGATTGACGTTGTCCTGAAGTTCCATGGATTAGATCAAGAATCCCCTCGCCTAACGCTTTCGGAATGGTATCGGAACAGTCTTGGTCTTTGCATATTCTTGGCCATGGCGAAGCAGGTTGTCGACACGGAACGTCCGCTTTTCTTGGACGACGTGGTCGTGAGCTTGGACCGAAACCACCGAGGGATGATTCAATCGTTGCTTGAGAAGGAGTTCAGCGACCGACAGGTGGTAATTTTTACTCATGACCGAGAGTGGTACACAGAACTGGGACATCAGTTGGGAGATAACAATAGGAGGATTTTCAAAATCCTTCTGCCATACGAAACTCCAGAAATCGGCATTCGCTGGTCGCACAAGACGACGACGTTCGATGACGCCCGCGCCTTGATTGAAGAGCGCCCAGATGCAGCTGGGAATGATGCACGGAAAATAATGGACCTAGAGCTTCCGCAGATTTCCGAACATCTTGAGATCCGTCTGCCCTATCTGCGCTCAGAGAAAAACGACAGGCGCATGGCCCACGAGTTTTTGACGCGCCTGGTTGCGGACGGAAAGAGGTGTTTTCAGAAGTGCTTCCGGCCTGACGACGTCGAAACTGTGTGATGCGCGATTGCCCCAAGACATAAGGAACTGGTTCGCTTGGGCACATGCGATGTTTGTGAGAAAGCAATTGCATGTTTCAAGTGCTACTCGTGCGATCCACCTTGCGATATTTGGAGACTGGAAGATAAACAATCCAAGTACGTCCAGTGTCGATGCGGCGAAATTCGCTGGCGGTATGGAAAGGCGTAAGGGCAGTCCGAATCGACAAAGCAGAAGAGAAGAATCCTCTTCCAATGCCTACCTACCCCGAATCCAAGGAGAAAGGCAACCTTCTCAGGATCTCAAAGAGTCTACTCCGGCGAAACCAGGAGTTATGCAACACTTCCACCAAGTGGACGTACAGGATTACCGACTTGAAAGAGTGGCCACGGCCATAGTCACTGCCAACGCTTTAATCTGAGTCGATTTCACAACCGAGTGGCCAGTTGGCAATCGAGAGGCCTTGGTGAGCTGAGCAGGTTGTTTGGCGAGAGCCAGGCATCTAAATCCTGGGCAGTTGGTGCCCTCGTGGAGCAACACGGACATGGAATCAAGGAAGCTCGCTTAGGCGCTCAAGAGTGGCTGTTGTTGAACAACTGAACCAACAACTGGATCGCCTTTACAGAGCCACTACCCGCTCGAAGGTTTGTAGTACAGTACTGCTTGGCCGACCAAGCCGGACTCTATATTTGGACCTCCCATCGAAAAGTTCGCAATTCGGTACGTGTAGGCCCACCAACAGCATAGACCGCATCCTCGTTTCGCCATTGTCTGCGCTTTGGCCAAACCTTCCTTGAAACGTCATCGGACAGATCCCACACAACCGGTACAGCAAATATTGGGATATATGGGTGAATCATGACTGCATCAACAGAAATGTCACCATACCAGCGTCTCGGCGGTCACGCCGGTATCGCTTCGGTGGTGAAAGATTTGTATGGCCGGATGGTCCACGACTCGGCGGTCTGGTATCACTGGAAGGGC
>DAOUHE010000086.1:0-2393 GCA_034428715.1 Dehalococcoidia bacterium
GTCTCCCGGATCCGCCGCTCAGTCTCCTCGATGGGCTCGCAGAGGCCGGCGTAGAAGCAGTCCCCCTGCAGGTGGCCCTGCCGTGTGTAGTAGCGGCGCACCAGGCGTGCCCTTCGTACCTCTGGGTCGAGGGATTCCAGCATCCTGAGGCCAGTGGAGCTCTCTGAGGACCGCTCCGGTTCCTCTCCGGTCTCCTGGCCAGGCCAGGGCGTCAGTCGCCCTCTTGGTGGCGCCCCAGGCCTTCTCCGCAGCGTTGCGGAGAAGGCCCTGCTCCAGCATCTCCAGAGCATCGGCCTGAAGGTCCCGGGCGTCGGCGAAGAGCGCCCTCACTCGGTCGGTAGCTACCATGATGGCAACTTCCTGTATGGCGCTGGATGGTACATTCCCTGGCCACTGGCGGGGCGATCCCCAAGCCTGATGGTCTGGAAATGGTGCATTCATGGCCGCTGGCGAGCTGGTTGAGATAATGGCCATTACTCGCCCAGGTACTGAGCTGCAGCAGGTCCCGGGACGTGCCCATTCTCGGCCAGCAGGGCCTTCCTGACCGTCGCCGGTGAGCACTTCAGGACCCGGGCGATCTGCCGCAGGCCTGCCCCCAAAAGCGCCTGCAGACCCCCCGCCAACCTCCCGTCTACCCGAATTCGAGCCCGGATCATAGCGTCTGTACTCCCTCACCCCCCTTCCACTGTCCTCACGCCGTCCATCCGTGTCCATCGGTGGATTCGGGCTAAACTGAAGGGAAAAGGCCAACTCACCCGACTATCCACCTCTTTTCAACACCCTGCTAGAACCGGCCTGCGATCACAAATTTGTCCCAATCTCGAGTCTTGGAAGGCCCACCCTCCGATACGAGCTTGCTCAAGGTGCGTCGCGCAATATCGAACCCCGCTTCGAACGTTTCCCCCTTTGGTTCCGTGCTGCCATGCACTATAGACGACCGTTCCCCATAAAAGGTTTTCATATTATCGGAAATTACTATCCGGTCTTCGACGCTCTCTCCAAGAAAGCAGGATGCTCGCGTCATAAGTCGATAGGTTATTTCGGTCGACCGGGGCTGATACATTAGCTCTAATGCGATCGCGACATCGATAATGCTGTCAATGGATCCAAGAGGTCCAGTCCGATTAAGAGATGAAGCAAGCCGTGACAATGCCAGTCTCAGTCGGCCTTTCTCATTGCGCATCTTGGCGAACAATCTGACAGCCTCAACAAACGCCTTCGTCGACATTTCGGGGATATTGGAGACTCTCACATTGGAGCGGTCGTCGCGCACTATGCCGCGTGAAAATCTGAAAGAAGGACTCCTACCGACAAGATGTGCGACTTCCTGTTCCACGCCATCGTAGGTGAAGCCCGAACTTCTCACCGGAGAACCATGTGTCACAGCTATCAACTCAATGAACAACAGTGCGTCGTCCCTAAATGACGGAGAACGCTCAGGCCAAGTCCTTTTTTCGATATCGTAGTCTGCGTGAACAAATACCGGGCTCCATTTCGTCGGTGAGACGACGGCTCCAATAGGCTCACCGCCGACACCTTCCAGTGCGTTGATCTCTGAGCGGATTATCATATCCGGCATGTATTTCCGTGTCTCCTGCCATGACATTAGAGAAATGCCGGAAGCAATTTCGTGTATGCCTTCGACGTGCAAGCCGCGGAGCGTCATCATCGAGTAGAAGGTGAGACCCTCATTTTCCTCGTACTGGACCACCCGAGCAAAAGCCTCAGTTGCTACTTTGGGGGTGTGTTCTACGGCGTAGTCGACTAGGCCTCTCAGAAGAAACACTAATGGGTGTCCTGCTACTCGATGTATTCCCAGATCCAGTTTCAAAACTAACTGATCATCCGCGGTATATATCGCTTGATCCAGCGCAGGATGTTCCCGCAAGACACCAAGAATGACATTCAATCTTCCAGATACACCATTTTCATAGCCCGAAGCTTGGCGCGGTTGGCTCCCGAGGCCCATGGAATACCGGTCAACGCGTCCTCGGATGTTTTCGGTCCAGTCCTCTTGGGTGCTTATAGGCAAACCTAGCATTCGTTCATCCCGCCTCCGTAAGTCTGCAAGAGTATGCTCTAAAGACCTCTCGTAGTTAACGAGATCTTCCAAATGGTCAGTCAGCTTCCTTACCCAATCGGTCAGCACAAATCCTTTCTGAGTCATTGGCCGGTCCAAGTTGTCTCCGTAGGATTCGCTCATTGTCGCGCCCCACCCCCGTGAGCCTATCTCGGCAGCACCGATGGGATACTGCCCTTTCTCTATTAAAAACCTCTATTGAGCACTCTTTTCCCCGGATGGGAAGATTTGCCTACCTCTCTCGAAACACCCGCTTCCCCTCCACCGTCGGAATCGCCTAATAGCTGACTGCGATGATATGTCCGGGCCATCT
>DAOUHE010000087.1:0-1634 GCA_034428715.1 Dehalococcoidia bacterium
TTTTTGGCCTTTAGGGAAGGGTAAACCTCTCCTTCAATGTGTCCGCGAACTTCCTCAAATACCCTTTCCGCAGGATTGAGTTCCGGCGAGTAGGCGGGTAGAAAAATCCGAGCAAAGCCCACCTGGCCCATGAGTTTACCCCGATGGCTGGGGGCACCATCCCACACCACCCCATCCATGGGCCACTGCTCAAATATGGGAACTAACTGTTGCTGGTTCATTTTCTGGGACCACCCCCAGTGTAATTCACCTCGCATCACGTCCACTGCCAGCACCAAATAGCTCCAATGGAACACGATCTGCATGCGCTGGATGATCTTCTTCCCTTTAAGACCCCAGCGTCGCCGCACCTGTCCCCACAGCCCGAAACGCATCTCGTCACAGTGCCATAATCGGGACGTGGTGGTCCTTCCAGCCTGGTCCAAGGCATTCAGCAGCCCCCCCTTTTCCAGGCGGTCTGCTGCTGGGCATCTGCCTTCTCGGAATGGGGCCGGGGGACTTTCAACCCCAGCCCGTGCCCTTTCATCAGGGAATACATGCCGTTATAGGTGTAAGTCACTCCCCAGCGACCCTGGACCCACTCGACTACATCCCACACCGTTCGGAACTGGCCGGGCTGCACCTTGGCCACCAGGGCTTTTTACTGCAGCCGGTTTAGATAGGGCCTTTTACCTTTTGCGTGATGCCCTACTATCCGTCTCATGACTTCGCCAAGTCCACCTTGTCGATACCACCTGAGCCACTGTTGCACGCTGCGATAGGAAGCTCCGGTTAAGTCCACCACATCCTGAATCCGTTTCCCTTGGCGCAGCTGCCAGAGGGCTTGCAGTCGGGTGCGCCGTTGAGGATGCACCTCTTTCTGGTAACGGTGTTTCAGTTCCTCGTTACTTTCCTGCCAATCAACTTTCAGTCCTCTTCCCATCCCTTCATCCCTCACCCCTTGGCTATCTTCCCTTCATATTACGCCCCCTTCCATCGTCTACACACGCGCCTTTAACGCACTCTTTATCCGAATTTGGTATTAGCCAAGGATGAGGTGGGCCCATCGACCCTTCTCGATGGATTTGAGAGCCAAAGCCACTGTCCACCCCCTCAGATAGCGGGTGGCCCACGCACCAGAGCCAGGGGGCCAGCTTCGACCCCCACCTCCCCCCGTGCTTGACCTGCGGCGATAAGGGGTGCCGCAGGTACTTGCGCACCTAATTCCGGTCACAACCCAGGCCTCTGGCCGTCCTCGGTTCTAGGTCCACGGTCCCTTCACGTCGCACCACTCTTCCATCTCTAAGCAATTCTTCCAGCGCATCTACCCTCGGACTTATCGAGCTTTTGCTCTAAGGCAAATTGCCCGGCCCTCTTGGGGTGGGTCAATTTAAACCTTGTGCTAACAGGCCCATGGGGTGAATAAATCGGATGATTAATTCATCTGATATTGCGTGGGGCGAGGCGGTACCCTCTGGTGAAACAAACCACTAATGGGGTACCAACATGACGGTCACCACCTCAGACAACCGCCTCCTGCGCCTCCGCGAAGTGCTGGCCCGATGCGGCCTTTCGCGCAGCACCTTGTACCGCCAAATGGGCGAAGGGGCGTTCCCCCGACCGCTGAGGGTCGGGGTCCGCGCCGTACGCTGGCG
>DAOUHE010000088.1:0-3113 GCA_034428715.1 Dehalococcoidia bacterium
TCCGGCGAGGAGGCCCTCAGGAGGGAAGTCGATGCTCTGGTCAAGGAGCGCAACGCCGCCAGAGCCACCATCAACTGGCGGTTCAACACCCGGGACGCACGAACCAAACTTCGCCGCCTTTACCCTTCCGATTTTACGGTCGACTGAGTACTAGGACCGGCCTGGCTCACGGCTGGGTGCAATTGTCTAAGGGAATGTTTTCAGTTGTCCGGCGCTGTCCCGCGATCACCAGGTTCAGTGTCTCGGACCCGACCTGGAATTTGCCGGTATTAAAGGTGCGGCTGTCGGTTTCTCCCGTCACCACGCTCAACGCCGACTTACTCCCCGGCGGTTTATAGAAGAGTCCCGGGTTGATTTGGTCGCGGATCAGGAAGGTGGCAAACAAATTCTCTGGGGCATTGTTGACGACGGTAAAGGAGACGTTGAGCTCTACAGGACCGCCCGCCTCACTGGGTTCCCACGTACAGCTATCGATGGTGATATCGAGCTCGCTGGGCGGCCGCACCCGCTGCCCGGTTTCCCCGCCAGATATTCTGGGTTTAGCCGGAGTGATCTGGACTCCCGTGGCCGCCCCAGAGCCGGCGCCCCCAGCGCCTGCTTGTTCGTCTGCTTCGGAAGCCGCTCCACCACAGGCAGCTACCAACATGACCGCTATCGCCGCGAATACCGGAAGCAAAACGATGCCCCTCATGTTTTCACCTCTGAATGTAACCCAGAAATGTGACACAGACGTCCTTGACTACGGAGCAAAAAATCACCGGAAGTGGTCCTCCGGGGCGTTGATCTTCGCCCAGTCCTGGAAGAGACGAACCGCTAACGGGTGCCGCGAAGGCGGGGGTCGAGAACGTCCCGCAACGCGTCTCCCAGTATATTCCATGCAAATACCACTATGATTATCGCGGCTCCAGGAAATAACGGCGCCCACCAGGCTACGGCGATGTATTGCGAGGCCGCGCCGCTCAACATGCCTCCCCAAGACGGTTCGTTGGGCGGAGTTCCAACCCCCAAGAAGCTAAGACTGGCCTCCGCGATGATGGCTCCCCCCAAATGAAACGTCGTAATGACGATATATATGGCGAAGACGTTTGGCACAATGTACTTGACCATGGTCCGCAGGTTTCCCACGCCCACCGCCCGGGCGGCCAGCATATAGTCCATTTCTTTGATGCCCAGCGCTTGAGCACGGATGATTCTGGCGGCGCTGGGAATGTATGCCACCGCCAGGGCAAAAACCACGTTGTTGATGGAGGCGCCCAAAGCGGCCATGATCGCAATGGCCAAAAGAATGCCCGGGAAGGCGATCATTGCGTCTATGAATCTCTGGACGATCAAGTCCAGCTTGCCGCCCCAATATGCGCTGGCGATGCCCCCCGCCATCCCGATCGTGGTCCCAATGAACGAGGCCAGGATGCCCACGTACAGGGAGATCCATGCACCATTGATCAGCCGGGCGAAAACGTCGCGTCCAATCTTGTCTCCCCCAAACCAAGCATCCGCGCCGGGCGCTACGTTAATGCGGTCGACTGTGGGTTTGTAGGGGTCCGCGATGAGACCCAAGCTTGGTTCAATGAATTTGACGTAGACGGCGACCAGTATTAAGACCGACGCTATCACGGCTCCTACGGTACCCAAAGGCTTGGTTCGCAGGAAGCGGGACACGTCCTGTGCAAACCCCTGTTTGGGCTTAAAGTCGATGACCGACGCCGGCTCGCCGGCTATTACTTCTTCTTGCCTCTGGATCATTCCTCTCCCCTAGTGCGTCTTTGGATCAGGCGTAACGAATCCGGGGATTCAGCCAAGCGTATGTCAGGTCGGTTAATAGGTTGGCTAACAAGACCATTATGCCGAATACCACGATTATGGCCTGAATCATCGGATAATCCCGGTGCTGGACCCCTTCGATCAATAGCCGCCCCATGCCGGGCACCGAAAAGACGATCTCGGTTACCACCGACCCTGACGCCGCGTTTCCCAACGCCAACCCGAAGATGGTGATGACCGGCAGCACGGCATTTTTTAGGGCGTGGGTATATCACGATCTTCTCGCCCAGCCCCTTGGACCGGGCGGTCCGGATGTAGTCCTCGTTCAAAACCTCCAGCATGGCGGACCGGGTAACCCGGGCCAGGAAGGCCATTCCCGAGGTGCCCAAGGCCAAAGCGGGAAAGAACAATTGTTGCATGTTAGCCCATGGTTCCTCCCACACGTTGACGTAACCTATGGGGGGTATCCAACCAAACAAAAGTATCAACAGGAAGATGGTCATGATGCCCACGAAGAAGTTTGGCGTGGCCAATCCGATGACAGTAATCGCCCGGGAGATATAGTCGCCCCACGTGTCCTGCCTGACGGCGGAGAATACACCAAGAGGTATGGCCACTATGCCGGAGATGAACAGCGACATTATGGTTAGTTGCAGGGTTATGGGGATCCGTTGGGCCAGATCCTCGGAGACGGGATTCCTGTAGTGATATGATTCGCCGAAATCCAGGAATAGCATGGAGCCCATCCAGTCCGCGTACTGGATGGCTATATTCCGGTCGGTTCCCAACCGGGCCCGCAGCGCCGCCAACTCCTCCTCGGTAAACTCCTCGTCCCCCTCTTCTCCACCCAAGATCAGCAGCGCCGGGTCTCCGGGTATAACTCTTAGGATGGCGAAGACGATGATCGTGAGCAAAATCATCGTGGGGAAGAACATAGCCACCGGTTTGATCAGGTATGCGGTCAACTACCTACTCCCACCGACTGGTTACCGGCTTTATAGTTGTACGCCTGAGTGCCGGCCCCGGAGATTCGGGCGACACCAATGGATGACGCAATCTGCTTGGAGGTGAAGGAGGCTTATCCATGCCGCCCCGTGGGTAAGGTTTGCCCCACCTGACCCCTTCGGCTTCGTCGATTTAGACAGGCTCTGCCCAAGGGACCAGGTAAGGCTAGCGGTCGCGACGGGGCCGTCCGCCTGCTCTCAAATGCATCGGGATGCGTTGACTAGTACTCAGTCAACCGTAAAATCGGAAGGGTAAAGGCGGCGAAGTTTGGTTCGTGCGTCCCGGGTGTTGAACCGCCAGTTGATGGTGGCTCTGGCGGCGTTGCGCTCCTTGACCAGAGCATCGAC
>DAOUHE010000089.1:0-22780 GCA_034428715.1 Dehalococcoidia bacterium
GTCGATGCTCTGGTCAAGGAGCGCAACGCCGCCAGAGCCACCATCAACTGGCGGTTCAACACCCGGGACGCACGAACCAAACTTCGCCGCCTTTACCCTTCCGATTTTACGGTTGACTGAGTACTAGGCCAACAGCGAGTTATTAGATTTTCCCCTGGTAAGACAGGCGCCCCGAGGGCGGATGAGGTTATCCAGCGCAAGAGGCTGCCACCGCCGCAACGCCGGACCGCCTTGAACTCCCCATCACCCAATGCTACCCTTTCCCCAGCCGCTCGTACGGCTAATACTGCGCCCCCGAAAGGAGCAAACCATGGGCTGGTCTAACCGACCCACGGGTGTGACCCATTATGACCCACCCCACGCCTACCGGGGCTACACTCTGTTCTCAGCCAACGGTGGGGACGACGCCTACCTGGTGGACATGGAGGGCCATTTTGTCCACCGCTGGCATTCCGGCCAGGGGATCAACTACGGGTTCTTGCTCCCCAACGGTAATCTCTTGTTCCGGACCAACGGCAGCTTGCCGGGCTTGCCCGGCTCCGACGCCATAGTCGAGCTAGATTGGGACGGCGAACTGGTGTGGGAATATCGAAATCCAATGTTGCGACGCCACTGCCGGTTGGCCAACGGCAACAATTTGCTGTTGCTCTACGAGCCAATCTCAGAAGAGTTGACCCGGCTGGTCCGGGGCGGATTCACTTCACCAAATGACTCGGTGCGGATGACCGGAGACTTGGTGGTGGAAACCAATCCCGCCGGCGACATGGTGTATGAATGGAGGTCGTCCGGCCACCTAGACCCGTCAGAGGATGTCATTTGCCCGCTGGAGGGCCGGGGTTCGTGGGGCGGCGCCAACGACCTGACAGCCATTGACCCAGGGAATAACGGAGACGCCAACTTCCTGATCAGCTTCCGGATTCTCAACACCGTTGCATTGGTGGACCGGGGGACGGGAGAGTTTAGTTGGAAATGGGGACAGGGCCGGATATCGCATCAGCATAATCCGACCCTTTTGGCCAACGGCCACGTGCTGTTGCTGGATAACGGCGCCCACCGGCGGGGCCTAAGCTATTCCCGGGTGATCGAAGTCGACCCCGATACCAACGAGATCGTATGGGAATACCGGGGCAGGCCCCTGAACTCGTTCTTTACCCATTTCACCGGCGGGGCTCAGCGCCTGGCCAACGGCAACACCCTGATCACCGAGGGGGCCAACGGACGCCTTTTTGAAGTGACGCCCACCGGGGAGGTGGTCTGGGAGTACATCAGCCCTTTCTTTGCCGAGGGCAACAACGGAATGGCGAACGGCGTCTTTCGAGCCCACCGCTACGGGCCGGAAGATCCGGCGCTGCTAGGCAGGGATCTGGACCCAAACCGTCACTCCAACCTGAACCGCCTGTACGGCAGCGGAGGTTAACCCGAATCGAGATGTGTGACATGGTTAGCACGGTTCGAAGTTAAGATTAGCGGATCAAACCCACTCCAGAGCGCCAGCCTCCCGCATTTATCCGGTTTATCCTCGATTTCTTGCTATTGACTGACGGCCTGACCGACTTGGCGGCGAACCGCCTAATGTTTTCAGGCAGTATTCTGTCCACCATATTTGGCTTCCAGTGAGACATCCCAAATGAAAAGCCCCCAAGTTCCCAAATCATGGAAACATGGGGGCTTTAAAACTTCCAAGCCCTGTGATTAATCGAGTCCCCGCTTCAGCAATCCACTTTGATCTGGCTAGGATCTACCACAGATATCGAGGCGTCATCACGGTAGTCCTCAACCAGGCCGGTGACACACAAGGTTTTGCCAACATAGCCGTTAGCGAAGTTCGCGGGGAAATTACCGGCGTTCTCTTTCCAGATAATCGCCTTGAACGATGCCGGCGTTTCCAGGTCTGAGATGCCTGACCCTCTATTGACGATACCCGGAACATCGAAGAGCAGGATCACCGGCTTCCCCGCTCTGCCCCAGAGGAACGAATAGTCTTTGACGGTACCCGTGACCGTCACCTCTTCGCCCATGTGCTTTCCGGCGTCGGTAGACAGGACATACCCCGCTGCAGCCGCGGCATCGGCGGCATCGGCCGCTGCAACCTCACCTGCTTGTGCTTCATTGGATGTGCCGCAACCGGTAAGCGCGGCCACTAGAATCAATGCCATCAAGACGCCCGGCAAGGCAAATTTTAGCCGCATACTTCAGGCCTCCTCGGTATGTACTTTAATCGGGCGGTACACTTGCCAGGTAGGGCTAGCTCGGTCCCGTGCCGCGCAACCTTGGATCCAACACGTCCCGGAGCGCATCGCCCAGCACGTTCCACGAAAACACCACGATGAATATCGCGGCGCCGGGGAAAATCGCGAGCCAGGGCGCCAGAGCCACGTACTGGGAGGCTGCGCCGCTCAACATGCTGCCCCATGATGGCACGTCCGGCGGACTGCCCACTCCCAGGAAGCTCAATGATGCCTCGGCGATGATGGCCCCGCCTAAGTGGAACGTCACGATCACCAGGTAGAGCGCGAAGGCGTTGGGTATCATATGCTTGACCATGATGCGCAAGCCGCCGGCCCCTACCGCCCTGGCCGCAAGCACATAGTCCATCTCTTTGATGGCCATGTACTGGGCCCTCAGGATCCGGGCGGTGCTGGGTATGTACACAATGCTCAGCGCGATGATCACGTTCGTTACGGACGAACCCAGGGCAGCCATGATCGCTATTGCCAGGATCAACGTGGGGAACGCGATCATGGCGTCGATGAACCGCTGGATGGTCAGGTCGGTCTTTCCGCCGAAGTGGACGCTGACGACACCCACTGCCATCCCGATTGTGCAACCGACGAATGACGAAACCAAGCCCACCACCAGGGAGATCCTGGCGCCGTAAACGATTCTGCTGAACACGTCCCGGCCCAGGTGGTCTCCACCGAAGTAGTTATTGGTGTTGGGCGCTATCCATTTGTCTTCAACCGGGGTGGCGTATGGGTCGTGGTTGGCGATTAATGGCGCAAAAACGGCCGAAATCACCATTATGACAGCCACCACCAGGCCAAAGGTGCCCAACCTTTTGGTTCTGAGAAAGGTGACGAATTCTTGCAGGAACGTGCGCTTGGGCCGAAATCCGGTTATCGTCGGATCGGGAAGCGCTTGAGCGGTTCCTTGGTTCACGGCCATAGATTACCCCCGTAAATCTTCAGGTGCCCTAGGTGTAGCGTATCCTCGGATTCAGCCACGCGTAACATAGGTCCAAAACCAGATTCAGCACCAGCACCACCACTGCTATCATGACGATGGTCGCCTGAATCATTGGAAAGTCCCGGTGGAATATGCTGGTGATGAGCAAACGGCCCATACCCGGCACCAAAAAGATCACCTCGATGATGACCGTGCCCGAGATCAACCGGCCGAACTCGTATCCCGAGAGGGTGACCACCGGCAACAGGGCGTTACGCAATGCGTGCCGGAAAATCACTATTATCTCCGACAAACCTTTGGAACGGGCCGTTCTGATATAGTCTTCGTGCAGCACCTCCAGCATGGCGGAACGTGTAATGCGGGTTATGAAAGCCATGTTGGACGTCCCCAGCGCCAAGGCCGGAAATATCAACTGCTGGAAGTTGGTCCACGGGTCGACCCATGGGTCGACGTATTTCAGGGGCGGCGCCCAGTTGAAGAATAGCACCAGGAAGAAGATGGTCATAATAGCCACCCAGAAATTGGGCGTGGCTATCCCCGTGATGCTTAACACCCTGGTGAGGTAGTCGATGACGGTGTCTTGCTTTAAGGCGGATATGACTCCCAGAGGCACCGCCATGATGGTGGCCAAGAACAACGCCATTATGGCCAGCTGCAACGTGGTGGGAATCCTGTCCTTCAGGTCATCGATGACCAGGTCGCCCTCATAAAAATAGGAGATCCCAAAATCTCCCTTGAGCATGTTGCCCACCCAGGAGGTGTACTGGATGATGATGGGCCGGTCGGTGCCCAGCTTGTGCCGCAGGGCTGCCAACTGGGCGTCGGTGAAATCGTCTTCCCCATCCTCTCCGCTCAAAATCAGCAGGGCCGGGTCGCCGGGGATCACCCTGAGGATGGAAAACACAACCACGGTAACGATGAGCAACGTGGGTATGAACAGAACGAAGCGCTTGGCGATATAAGTCCGCATCTTTCCTTCCTGCAATGGGCTGGCGAAATGCCTTAACCCCTGACCCAACCATAACCCTCCGCCTTTGGCGTGCTGTCAACCCCGGCCGGAGACGGGGGCCCATGTAACCAGGCAGAACATGGGACGGTTGACGGACCTTACGACGCGGCTCAAGCGCCAGCCTGGTCCCCAGCCGGGGTCGGCAGCACTCCGTTTTTGGAGGGTCTTAGATCACTTGGTTTTCCAGAAGGGCAGACCGGAAGCGGTAGACCCAGCGCCTACAATTACCGATCTGCCCTAAATTATGGTTTAGAAGTCTAGGCGTCTAACACGTCGGGTCGCACCAGACGTGCTCCCATGCTCTGCCTTCAGACGTAAAGTTGAAGTTCTGGATCTTGTGGTTGACCGCCCAGTATTTCCTGGACCAGTTGATATACGGGTTGGCGGTTCCTGCCAGGATTATCTCGCCCATCTGTTGGACCAGAGCCCGTCGTTTGTCCTGGTCCCTTTCCCGTTGCTGGGCTTCGTACACTTCGTCGATCCCCGGCGGGACAAACCGTTTGCCTCTGCCGCCTCCGACCCATTGCATGGTCGTGCCGCGAGTGTACCGGCTACCAACCGCGTCGGGATCGGAGCTCCAGATGTTGCCACCCTGAACCGCAAAGGTAAAGTCGCCTGCCCAGTATTTATCGAAGCCGGCGCCGCTTTCCAATGTCTCGAGGGTGATATCCCAGCCGAAAGCGTTTTGTAGCTGCTGCTTGAGTATCACCGCTACGTCGGGGTAGCCGCAGCAGACCCTGGAACTCATGGTCAGCTTAAAGGGGCCGTCGGCGCCGACCGACTTTAGCAGAGCCTGGGCCTCGGCTATGTCTGCCGGGTCCTTCTTTCCGTTGACGTACCTGTAGCCAGGCATGTTGGCGTACTCTTCATCGGTGTTGCTGTACCACGCATTCGGAGGCAGCGGGAAACCCTGAACCCCCTGCCCGGCCGAGGTGGCGTCGAGGATAGCCTGGCGGTCCATGGCCAGGTGGACGGCCATCCTGACCTCCGCCTGGTCAAACGGCGCCACGGTGGTGTTCATCATGATGTACCTGGCGAATTCGGCGGGGCCCCAGTGGACCGTGAGGTTGTCCATCTCCTCACCCAGCCTCAAGGCCTCGTCGTTACTCAAGGTGTAACCATTCTGGTTGCTGGTCAAGACCTGTTCCGTCTTGTAGGCCGCGATCGCCCGGCCTGAGTCGGTGATGATGAAATGGGTCATACTGTCGATGTACGGAAGCCCCTCTTTCCAGTAGTCCTCGTTCTTCACGTACTCGACCGAGACCTCTTTTTCGTAGTCCACGAACTTGAAGGGGCCCGAGCCCACGATGGCCCACAGGTCCTTCCCTCCCTGCTCGATGCCCTGGTCGAGCACCACGTGCTTGGCTTGAATCGCAGCCGTCTCATTGGAAAGGGCGGTGAGGAAAGCCCCCGCCGGGAAGATGGTGGTTATCTCAACCGTCTTGTCGTCTATGGCCCGGGTTGTCCCAGTCTCGATGTAAAGCCCAGTGTTCACCGTAGCAGAAGTCGACCGGCCCTCCAGGATCGGGAACTGATCGGGGTTGATCTGGGCTTCCAGGCTGAACACGACATCGTCGGCCGTGACGGGCACGCCGTCCCACCATTTGGCCGCGGGGTTGATGTGGAAGGTATAGGTGACGCCGTCTGCTGCCAGCTCCCAACTGGTGCACATGTCGCACCTGAGGTCGTTGAAGTCCGGCGTTTCCGGGTTAAACTCCATAAGGGTGTTGAACATCGGCGACAGCTGCTTGTTGAGAACACTTGACTGGGCCATTATCCGCTGTCGCACGTCGGCGTAGTCATCCATGTTGATATGCCCGCCGTGCTTGCCCGCGGTGATAGCCTTGGCCGGGGCCATGACATCCATCGCCACCGCAACGCCGGGGACGATGGTAGGGGGAGCCTTCCCGGCGCCCCCCTTGGATGACTTGGCCATGACTTCCGACTGCACGACGACTTCCTTGATCACTTCTTTGATCACGACCTTTTCCACCGGGACCTCTTTGATCACCTCTTTAATGACTTCTTTTTCCACCACCACCGGCGCGGCGGGGGCCGAGGAGCCGCAGGCCATGGCGAAAAGCAAGACCAAGACCAACGGCGTGAGAATCAACACTTTGGGATTTCTGATTGAACGACCGTGCATGAGGTTACCTCCAACTGTTTGCGGTTCGCCATTTTCTGGGGGACTAGGTGTTAAATCTTGGGTACCCGTCCGGGACATGCCAGTCAAAAAATGGGCACGCCTAGATCGGGCTCAACGGTTTATCGTTGCCAACGTTGGCGAACGACACCTGCCACTACCCACTCGGGACGTGCCTTGGAAGAGTCTGGTAAAACGAAAATTAGGACGTGTAACCGTCACGTTCCTCTCCGCCCCGGGTGATTTTGTTTTACGGTGAACTCACCCGGGGCTTTTTTTGCGATACCGATTGTAACCGCGTCACCAGTGGCTATACTTAAACCCCTTTTCGCTGCGGTCCAAAATTATCAGTCTTTGGATTAGTTACTATTACCAACAAATCCCCGTAAATTCCACCCAATACGCTTCTAACCCAACCGTGGCAGCTAGGCTTGATTGTTAGGAAACGATCAGATTTGGCATGGTCAAAAACCGCTTGGCTTAAGCTAGATGTTAAGAAATGCATTGTCAAGATATATAACGTGATTATCTTGCGACATCTATATCAATCAATGAAATATATGTTATTGAATCCAAGGTTGATGATTTGGGGTAAGCGAGGTCGCTGAGATGGTGCGGGAGATCTGGAATCGCCGGCAGCGGCCCAGCCGTTAAACAACCTCGCTTGCGCGGGCAGCCAGACGCCCCTCTTGGACCGGAAAATGCGGTTTTGGACCAACCTGCGATTAGGAATCCGGTTGGACATTCGGCGTTCACACACCCGCCGGTTAAGGGATGGCAATGCCATGAGTACACTCGGTGAAGGTATGTCGCAACAGATGTTGTTACTGGGGAGGCTGGACAAATATTCTCCAGACCTATCTACAAACCGTGGTGGCAAAAGAACGCCGGCGGGGTGGCCGGAGAGGCTATGGGCCGCCTAGCACGAAAACAGCACCGAGGGAGATTCGCCGGAGTTGACCGGGCGCCAACCTGGAGGTTAGCATCCGGTGACCTGGGTGATTTTATCGTTCCCGGGTGCGGCCGCTATCGGATTTGGTTCCAATCGCGGTCTGGCTTGGCCCGCTGGCCGCTATGGCCTCATGCGCCCATCCCCGCGGCTTAGCCCAGGCGGTCATTCTCCGACGGCGGCGCCGCAGACGGTGTCCAATATGAGCCTGGTCACAATGTACGGGTCGCAGTTGGCGTTGGGGCGGCGGTCTTCGATGTAACCCTTCCGGTCCCGGGCTACCTGCCAGGGAATCCTGACCGACGCGCCGCGGTCGGAGACACCCCACCTGAATTCCTTGTAGGACAAGGTCTCATGGGCGCCGGTCAACCGTTCTTCGATCCGGTCGCCATAGTTGGCGATGTGTAGCTCGGCATTTGCTCCCAAGGCCTCGGCGGCGGCGATACAAGCGTCGTAGTCGTTTCTCATCTTCACGGTGGAGAAATTCGTGTGGGCGCCGGCGCCGTTCCAGTCGCCCTTGACCGGCTTGGGGTCGAGGGTGGCGCTAACGTTGAATTGCTCACCTATGCGGTAGAGCAGCCACCGGGCGACCCAAAGGTGGTCGGCAACCGCCGGTGTGCCGATCGCGCCGATCTGGAATTCCCACTGGCCGGGCATGACCTCTCCGTTGATCCCGGCGATGGCCAATCCGGCATGCAGGCAGGCGTCTAGATGGGCTTCCACGATGGGACGGCCAAACACCTCATCGGAGCCCACACCGCAGTAATAGCCGCCTTGGGGAGCTGGGAAACCGTTGTCCGGCCAGCCCAAGGGCTTGATACCATCAAAGTAAGTGTATTCCTGCTCAATACCAAACCACATGTCGAACCCGGAATATTTCTTCGACGACTCGGCGCAGGCCGCCCTGGTGTTAGAGGGATGGGGCGTCATGTCGGTGAGGAGGACCTCACACATCACCAATTTGTTTTCTCCCCCACGTACGGGGTCTGGGCAGACGAAAACCGGGTTCAAGACACAGTCGGATTGCTCGCCTGTGGCTTGATTGGTGCTCGAACCATCAAAGGCCCAGATGGGAGGCTCTTCGCCGTCGCCGATCACTTTACCCTTGGATCGCATCTTGGCGGTGGGTTTTTGTCCGTCAATCCAGATGTATTCGGCTTTGTAGCTCATGATTATTCGTCCTCTCTTGTTTGGCCTGGCTTGATCTCCCATTCACGGCGCCGCAGACCACCCACCGCTTCCCATTTACGCTCCGTGGACAACTATAACTAGAACCCTCGAAATTGGTCAAATTGGAGGTCGGCAGCAAGCGGCAACGCTGATTTTTCCTCCATACCAGGGTATCTTTAAGTTGTGATCCATTAGTGATCAACTACATTAGCACTCGAATGTTACATCCATGTCAACTCGACAGGCTCAAGGGTTCGATGTTTCCATGAAGCAGTGTCTGGTTGGACACAAAAACCGCGGTGACGCGGCACTTAAACCGGCCCGCCATTTCCACTCCGTGAGACTCTGAAGCTGGCTCGAACCTCAACAAAAAATCCACCCTAAGGCCGATCGCTAGCTGGGGGGCTGATAGCCCGAGCTGCCCGCCCTTTTTAGCGCGTTTACCGCTTCTTCCCTGGATAGGAGTGTCGTGATTTTCTGATCTTTCTCGACGCCGGCCGCTCTTACGGCGATCTGGATCGCGGCCACGGTCTCGTTGTCTGGGAATTCGGCTATTATCACCAGATCATATTCGCCTAAGGAATGGTAAAAAGCCTCAACCTTGCCGCCCAAACGTTCGAACAGTTCCGTGATCACCGCACCCCGGTCTTCGGGGTTCCTCACCAAGTCTGCCAACGCGTCATCGGAATAGGTAACTTGAATCAAGTACTTGGGCATAAAATCTCCTCTCACCGCAATAGTAGCCCAGTCTCAGGAACGGCAGTCAAGGGGGCATTTCCGGGCCTGTATCTAGGGCATCAAAGGTCTGGTCATTAAACCGGTGGTTTAGCGGTTCCATGGGCGTTGCTCACACCTATCAGCCCGCCAGGTTGATCTATGACGGATTTTCGGTTTCGGCTCAACGATTGGGGAAGCCGGACTTCTGATCCAATCTTCGGTCTTTAAGACCCTGCGATGGTATACTGGGTGCTGGCACGACGGATGAGGTGAACGCGTTGGGCCGGGTGTCCACAATCCACCACGCGGGGGCGACAAGAATCGACAACTGTCTGACGCCACGCCAAACTTTGCATTCCCAGATGCGGGCTGAAAATGGCCCGCTAAATTTTGCCCAAGAGTATTTTATCCAGGAGTTCTGATGGATCCTGAAATCATCAAGGCCGGTGACGAATCCGGCAACCGCATGGTGGTCAAATATAAGTTCCCCGATGGCGTGGTGGTCCACGGCATAGGGGTGCCCCAAGCCTGGCAAAGCACACTGGGGCCAACCTGGAGCTACGTGGTGGAGGGGGACAAGCTCACCCTGGTGGACACCGGGTGCAACGGTTCCCTTCGCGACCTGGAAGAGGGTCTGGAGATCGTTGGGTATCCCCTTAGCGCGGTGGGCCGCGTCGTGATCACCCATGGCCACCTGGATCACGACGGAAACTGTTTCGACGTGGTCTCCCGTAGCGGAGCGGAGCTGTGGGCCCACGAAGTCTACGGCAAGCTTTTAGGTGTGAGCCATCGGGACCGGGAATCCGACTGGCGCGAACGCTTCATCGGCTTGCCCCGCACCGAAGACCCGGAATTTGAGCAGAGATTCCGTGAACACTCCGATTTGGGACAGAAACTTACCCTGACCAACCCCGTCACCGATGGCGACGTTTCCGACGGCTTCACCTTTTATTACACGCCGGGACACTCCCCCGACGAGCTGTGCATCCAGTACAACAGCATGCTGTTCTCTGGGGACCATATCCTGCCCCAGATCACACCACATCCCAGCGTCAATATGAGCTACGCTAGATTCCGGGACTCCCTGCCTGAGGATTACCGGTCGGAGAACCTTTATTACGGGCTAAAAATCTTCATCAATTCCCTTAGACGGGTTTCCACCCTGGGCGGTGACATCACCGTCATGCCGGCCCACCGGGCCTACCACCAGGGTAGATTCAACCCCATCGGCGTCGACCGTGCGGTGGCCATCATGGACCACCACCGCGACCGTTGCGCCCAGATGATCACCTTCGTCCGTAAGGAAACCATGGACATGTCGGTCATCACCCAAAAGCTCTTTCCCCATCTTCGCCTGAGCGACCGCATCTTTTACGCCGCATTCTCAGAGGTGATGAGCCACGTCGAGTTGCTGACGGAGATGGGGGATTTCTCCATGGTGGGCAATGACGGCCGCTCAATTCAATGGAACGGAACAGAAAATTATCAGGCGTTCTTCGCCCACGACTAGCCCTTTCAATATAGCGGCCGCGCTTCGGGGCATCCGCCGGCGGCGAGCTTGTTGATGGGTGAAATGCCACCATGCTATGATGGGGTTAGCTTCGCCGATAGACGCCAGCGCCCCTAAATACCCATTGCCAGAGGATCCTAGCCCCACGTTCAGGACATAGATTGAGTTCCCGGCCCCAAAGGCAGATCGATATCACCGTTGAGGAGCCGTTTCAAGCACACCTTTCGGAATGCTGGATCAGGAAAGTGATTGCCAGCGCCATGGATCAGGCGCTGCCAATGGGCCAATCCGCCCAGGTGGCGGTACTGGTGACCGGCGACGAAACCGTGCGAGGTTTGAACCGCGACTATCGGGGGGTGGACGAAGTGACCGATGTGCTTTCGTTCTCGGCAGACCATCCCGGCCATTGGGAGGGTGATCATGATGCTCCCCAGGACCGGTTGGTAAAATCCGCAAACCCCGGCGACGCATTCCCACTGCCGCCCGATGAGTTGCCCACCCTAGGCGAAATAATAATCTCCTTTCCCCAGACCGAAAGGCAAGCCCTGAATCAGGCTCAAGCTCGGGGCCCAGGCGTATCCCAGGAGGATGCGGTCAAACGCGAATTGGCCTTGCTTTTGGTCCACGGTATGTTGCATCTGGTGGGACTCGACCACCTGGAATCCGGCGAAACAGCGGAGATGCAGGCTAAGGAACGGGCGGCGTTGGCCTCGATCTTCGAATGAATTCACGCCGGAGATGTTATGCCGGTGATATTAGGCCAGTATCATTGACCAGTGTTGGTTATCGGGTAGCGTATAAATGACCTCCCAAGTCTTTTACCGAAAATGGCGGCCCGTTAGCTTTCAACAGCTTGCGGGGCAAGAGCACGTGGGCACCACTTTACTTCAGGCCATCAACCAGGGAAGGGTGTCCCATTCCTACCTATTCTGCGGGCCTCGGGGCAGCGGCAAAACCACCACGGCCCGCATCCTGGCCAAAGCTGTCAACTGCCTCGACCCCCAGAAAGGCGACCCCTGCAACCGGTGCTCCATTTGCACTACCGTCAACGATGGCCGGTTTTTGGATATCATCGAATTGGACGCCGCCAGCAACCGGGGAATAGATGAGATTCGCGATATCAGGGATAAGGTGAATTTTTCGCCGGTGCAAGGCCGACGCAAGGTTTACATCATCGACGAAGCCCACATGCTCACGGACCAGGCTTCCAACGCATTCCTTAAAACCCTGGAAGAGCCGCCGGCCCACGTGATGTTCATCCTGTGTACCACCGAGGCCCACAAGATATTGCCGACCATCATCTCCCGCTGCCAGAGGTTCGATTTCAGGCGTATCCCGGCAGAAATTATCTTTCAACGGTTAGACGAGATCACCCGGGCCGAAGGGGCGGCCGTCGATTCCGACGCCCTGCGCCTGGTTTCCCGTTACGCGGAGGGGAGCCTTCGCGACGCCGAAAACCTATTGGAACAATTAGTGGTCTCCTACGGCGGTGGGGTGGGCGTGGCGCAGGTGGAAGAACTCCTTGGGTTGGGCAACGGCGAACGGTGGCTGGAATTGGCCGGGTACCTGTTGATGGGTAATACCACCGCGGCATTGGGAGTGGTGAATCAGGCTGCTTGGGACGGTACCGACCTTAGGCAGTTGCACCGTCAAACACAGGACCTGCTCCGGGGGGCGATGCTGCTGCAGTTCGGCTCTACCAGTCTCGTGGACCTGCCTGAGCACGTCACATCCCATTTGCAAGAACTGTTGGGGCAACTCCCATCCTGGCGCATCATGAAGGCCATCAAGCTATGGGGCGAAGTCAACATGCGTTACGACGCCCCTTCCACCCTGCCACTGGAATTGGCGGTAGTGGAGATCTGCGACGATCAGGTGGCGCCACCACAGGCCGCGCCGCAACAGATCAGGCAAGACCAGCAGCAAACACCGGCGCCTGCTAGCGGGCCCGCCGCGGCGCCTCGTCCCCAAAACATGGCACAGGCGGAACAGCGGAAAGTTGCCGATTCTACCCCCGCACCCGCCAGACCGCCTGAAGGCACACCCACGTCCGCTAGAACACCGGCGGACACACCCACGGCCATGGCCGCCTCGCAAACGGCCAACAGCCCTCCGTCCCAGACAGAATCAAACAGCATAGAATCCCAATGGCTGTCCGCGGTGAAGGAACTGAGCCGCAAAAAGGGCAAGAAATACATGTTGGGCGCTCTGCTGAGGGACTGCAAATCCGGGAACGTCTACCTGGACGGTGATACGCTGGTACTGGCATTCAGCAACCGTGAGAACCTGAAAAGAATGCAAGAAGAGATGGACGACCCCCTGGGCCAGCGCACCGTCACAGAAGTGGTGGCCAAGTATTTTGGCGCATCCTACGATTTCAGATTGACCCTCAACGGGAATGGGTCAAATGGCGGCGACAACCTTAAGCCGTCTCAAACCAGCCCATTGGTGCGTACCATCCAGGGAATGGGTGGGCGCGTCATAGAGGAGACTGTGGAATGAACCGTCAATTCAGGCGAAGACAGGGAAGGGCCGCTGGAGGCGGAAATCAGAGCCAAGACCAGCAGATGCAGGCCCAACTCCAAAAGATCCAAGAGCTCCAAGATGAATTGGAGACCATGACGGCCGTAGGCACCGCTGGAGGCGGTGTGGTCAAAGTGGTGATGACCGGCAAACAGACGATAGAGTCGGTGGAGATCGACCCCGAGGCTTTGGATGACGTTGAGTTGCTTCAAGACCTGATGGCCGCCGCCTTCAACGACGCCATCAGCAAGACCCAAGAGCTCGCCGCCTCAAAAATGGGAAGCATTACCGGAGGCCTGAACATCCCCGGGCTGACGTGACGGCGCTTAACTAAAAGGTTAACCCATGACGATTGCACCGCTGGTTGAAAAACTGGGACTAGAACCATTCCCGCAGCCATCACAATCCAAATTCCGAATTGCGGAACTTGGTGTTTTAGAGGCTGCGGCTTCTTCTCTTGTTAAGAGCATTCGCAATGACACTCTCACGTTGAACCAAATTGACTCATTTATCGATAATCACTTGAGCCTTGTACCCGCTTCAAAGAAACAAGATGTGCTGGAGTATCTGCTATGCACCAAGGCAGGACTACTCTTTGTTGAGGGCAAAAGAGAGGAGGGACTGAAAGAATACGACCAGGCCTTGGGTATAAAGGAGGTTCCTTCTACATGGGCGTTGAAGGGCACGGCTCTGCTACAGTTGGAACGCTGGGATGAGGCGTTTGAGGCTTACCAAAAAGCCCATTCCCTCAGAGAAGACTTCGGCCCGCAAGAGCAAGACTACCTCACAGATTTGTTTGCCACTTGGAGCACTGCAGCGTTGCTTCTGGGTTTGTCGGGCATTTTAGAAGAGGACCTGCCGGAAGCCCAGAAAGGCGTCCGCGAGTACCTGGCAGTCCAAGACAAGGCAACCAGCGAAGGTTTAGAAGCTTCGTTGGGGAAACTGGCAGCACAGGAACCCGTGTCTATACGGCTCGAAGCAGCCCTTGAAGAACTGGAGCTCATGGTCCGGCTCCTATCCATCAAGAACCCGTTCGACCGTTGGAGAGAGCTAACCAAGGAAATCAGTAAAGTCTGGCCTCACGACGTATCCGCCGTCGACGCCATCCGCGAGCAGCGAGCCCGTGATTGGAACACATAGTCGTAGACTCCAACATTCTGGTAGCCGCTTTATTAGAGGCGGAGGTTTTTCATTCCCGGAGTCTTGGATACATTAACGGTCTTGAGAGCGGTGATTACATTTTTCACTTGCCGATGTTAGTAGGCGTGGAAGTCGTGGCTGCAATCGGTCGACGCACCCAAAGAAACCGTCAGGCTCTCCTGGCTGGCTGGAAGCAAAATATTGCAGATTGGCAACGCGATGGCAAAATCTCTTTCTACCCGCTAGACCGCCAACGAATGGACAACGCAACGGAAATCAGCGAGCTGCATCGACTGAGAGGCTCAGATTCAGTAGTCGTCGCTTTAGCAGAAGAACTTGATCTTCCTCTCAAGACCTTTGATATCGAAATCCTAGCTCGTTATCTGAAATCATCAGCATGACCACCGACCCCACGCCCTCAGCTTCTCCGACCCTCACCCGGCTGATTCAGGAATTGAACAAGCTGCCGGGTGTTGGGCCTAAGAGCGCCCAGCGTTTGGCCTACTACCTGATCCGCCTGCCAGATTTGGAAGCCTATGCCCTGGCCGACGCCATTACCGCCGTGAAACAGAGCGTTGTCTACTGTCAGGATTGCCAGAACCTCACCGATACTTCCCCCTGCGCCATATGCGCCGACACCCAGAGGAACAGGGATATCCTTTGCGTCGTTGAAGATCCTTTGGACGTGCTGGCGGTGGAGCGCACCCGGTGCTACCGGGGCCTGTACCACGTACTGCATGGGGCCATTTCGCCCCTCAACGGCGTGGGCCCGGAACAACTCAAGATAAAAGAACTGCTGGCCCGGCTCAGCGAAAACGACATCACCGAGTTGGTCATCGCCACCAACCCCACACTGGAAGGGGAGGCCACGGCCATGTATATCCGCCGCAACTTGGACCGGGGCAATCTGACGGTGACGCATTTGGCCCGGGGATTGCCCGTGGGAGGATCGCTGGAATACTCCGACGAGATGACCTTGAGCCGGGCGTTCCAGGGCCGCCAAGAACTCTAGTCTGGAACTCTAGGCCATAGCAATATTCCGGGATTTTTGCCGGAATCTTAAGGCTCAACTATAAGATGGATTCCTAAGATGGCGCCTCCACGCTCTTATCGGACCGAGGCATTAACCCTGGCGAGGTCAACCCTGGGTGAGGCAGATTTGTTGATCACCCTCTACTCCAGAGACCGGGGCAAGATAAGAGCGGTCGCAAAAAGAGCACGCCGCTCCACCAGCAAACTGGTAGGCCATCTGGAGCCCCTCACCCGCGTCCAACTTTCCCTGTCCATGGGCAGGAACCTGGACATCATTACCCAGGCCCAGGTTTTAAGCAATTTCAATCCGTTGAAAGAGAACCTAGCCGCCATCGCCAAAGGCTTGTATGTGGCCGAGCTGGTCGACGGCTTTGGTTCCGAGGCCCAACCCAACCCCGCGATCTATGACCTGGCCTTGGATATCCTAGAAGCTATAGCGGGAGATTCAGAATCGGAATTGCCCCTTCGGTTCTTCGAGTTGCGCCTTTTACTTGCCTCAGGGCTCATGCCCGAGCTGTACGATTGCGTCGAGTGCCGCCAGCCGGTGGTTCCCGGCAGCCACCGCTTCAGCCCGAATGTCGGCGGGACCCTGTGTCTGAATTGCGATCCATCCGAAGCCCGAATTCGTCCACTGTCCCTGCGGGCCCTCAAGGTTTTGAGGCTATTCCACCGCACCCCCACGTCCAAACCCCCATCTTTGACCGTGGCCCCGGCCTTGGCTCAAGAGCTAAAAACCCTGTTGGCCTCTACGATCTCCTACTGGCTAGAGAAAGAAATTCGTTCGAACTCGTTAATGGAGCACCTACAAAGGGAATCCCGGTCTGCGGTATAACCTTAGGGATCAACTCCAATGGCGCCACTGACTTACGCTGCTCCGGGGGACCGGCCAGCGACTGGAATCCCAGATTAGGGATGATGATCCTTGTTTAAAAAAATCTTGATCGCCAACCGGGGCGAGATAACCTGCCGCATCATTGGCACCTGCCGTAAACTAGGCATATCCACCGTTGCCATCTACTCCACCGCCGACAAAGACTCCCTCCACGTCAAGCTGGCGGACGAGGCCGTCCTCGTTGGAGAGGCGCCTCCACAAGAGAGCTATCTGAACCTGGAACGGATATTGGAGGCCGCTAAACTGATTGGCGCCGACGCCATCCATCCCGGATACGGTTTTCTTTCGGAAAACCCCCGATTCGCCGCGCGATGTGAAGAGGCGGGTATCTGTTTCATCGGCCCAAAACCCGAAGTCATGGAAAAGATGGGCGATAAACTCCGGGCACGCAAATTGGCCAAAAAGGCCGGCTTGCCCGTACTCCCTGGAACCGATGAAGCCATCGACGATGCCCATGCGGAGGCACGCGCATGGAGCCTAGGATTCCCGCTGATGGTGAAAGCGGCCGAGGGCGGCGGCGGAATCGGCATCCACATCATCGACTCCATGGACGAATTGTTGCCGCTGATCCAGCGCACCCGCCAGGTGGCGGAACACGCCTTCGGCAGCCCCCGCTTGTTTTTCGAGCGGTACCTGAAAAACGCCTCCCACGTCGAAGTGCAACTAATCGGCGACCAGCACGGCAATCTGTTGCATCTCCACGAGCGGGATTGTTCCATCCAACGGCGGAACCAAAAGCTCATCGAAGAAACTCCCAGCGACAAACTGAGTCCCCGTGTAAGGAAGAAGATCAGCAAACTAGCCCTAAAGCTTGGGCGTCACATCGGCTACACCAACGCCGGCACCGTGGAATTTCTCGTCTCCCAAGACGAGGAGATTTTCTTCCTGGAGATGAACACCCGCCTGCAAGTGGAGCACGGAGTCACCGAGATGATCACCGGGTTGGACCTGGTGGAGCTCCAGATCCGGTCGGCCTGGGGAGAGCCCCTTCCCATCACCCAAGAAAACGTGGTATCCAAAGGCCACGCGATAGAAGCCAGGATATATCCCGAAGACCCGGAAACCTTCATACCCCAGGTTGGGACCATCAGCGATCTCAATCTACCCGCCGGCGAATTCATCCGGGTGGACAGCGCGCTTTGCAGGGGCTATGAAGTTACGCTACACTATGAGCCACTGCTGGCCAAAGTCATGGCCTGGGGCGAAGATAGACCGCAAGCCCTCAAGGGTATACTCCAAGCTCTTCTGGAGTTCCGCATAGATGGAGTAGGGACCAATATCCCCTTACTGAGGGAGATACTCTTCCAAAAAGAGTTTTCTTGTGGCACCTATCACACAGGCTCGCTGGGTGGATGGCTCCGGGAACATGCCAAATCGGGACAACGTCACCTCGGTAAAGGATCCATGTCGAACAACGGCGATGGAAACGGCAAGGGGGATATGGAGATAGCGGCGGCCCTAGGCGCCGCCCTAGCGATATCCCTAAAGAACTCCCAAAAGCCGCCTTCTGATGCCACCGCGCCCAACCCCTGGCGGACATTCGGCCGCCGGGAACAACTCCTATCCAAAACATTGGGTAGGGGGGGTTGGCGATAGCCACCTTCCGGATCAAGGTAGGCGAGCAGTGGTACACAGTTGAGGTCGGAGACCTTTCCACATCACCCATCCAGGTCACCGTCAACGGCGAGACCTTTCCCGTGGAAGTGGAGGACTTGTCCGAGACTCCGCCACCCACCCGAAGGCCACGGCCTAGGTCCTCGGGAAGAGCAACTCCGCCACCGCCTAGCAGCGCCTCTAGGGTAAATACTTCCGACGACATCATCCGCTCCCCTATGCCCGGAAGGGTGATCTCCATAATGGTCCGGCCCGGCGACCGTGTTTCGGCTGGTGACGAGGTATGCGTGGTGGAAGCCATGAAGATGGAACAGAGCATCCGCGCTCCCAAAAGCGGTGTGGTCAAAACCATCCACGTCCAACCCATGGACTCGGTCAGCGCCAACGACCCACTGATGGAGTTGGAGTGACTGGGTCATTCTCAGAGCAAAGTCGGCCGAGAAATACGTTAGCCCGTTTCGATCCGAGAATGGAGCCATAGTAGTCACATCGCAACCAATGCTGTTAGGCTTACTTCCATGGACGGGGAAAACCTAGATGCGGAAAAACTTTTCGACGAAGCGTTCTGGGTTGGTATCGCCAACAGGCTGCCCGATCTGGCCAACGACCCGGAGGGGACAAATCACCTGGTAGAGCGTTACGTCGCCCAGTACCTTCCAGCCCACCTCAGGTGCAAGTCTCAACAGGACTTCGACCGGGTTTGGCTGGCTTTTTGGCACTACCTGGTCGCACCACGCACCAACCGCAAGCCTTTCGGTTTGACCAGCCCAACGGCTGATCTCTTGATCGCCACGTTTCAAGGTGAACTGTCCCGGCCTGCATGAAAACGCTCGGAGCCTACCCCCAAAACCAGGCGACGAGATGGTCAGCAGATGTAATCCCATACGCCTCTCCAAACCTGTCATTCTGAGGGACGGAGTGACGAAGAATCTAAGCTCGTGGATGTCCCGCCGCAGTAAGCGAAGCTAAGCTTACGAGTTTAGACCCCTCGTTGCGCTCGGGGTGACATACGGCGGACGACTTTCGGCCCACGACTTCCCCCCAAGGGTAGAGGGGAATGGGAAATGGCGGTACACTGGCCCTGGCAACCCCAGATGAACTTTGCGAGGTTGAATAACTATGCCGCTGAAGATCAGTCCCGATGACCCTCGAATCACCTGGCAAGGGGCCATATCGTTCCAACAATCGGGTCAATGGACGATGCCCTGGCGCATCCCATACGACGATCGCGCGTTATTTCCACCCGACGCTTTGCGTGAGAGGGCCTCGATGCCCGCCGGGGTTAGGATCTCGTTCCGTAGCGACACCCAATCGATTGCGGGTCACGTTGAGCCGGAGTCTTTTTCATCTGAACCAATAGGGGAACCCGGCAACATCGATCTGTACTGCGATGGGCAGTCCCACGGTTCCTTGGACCTGTCGGGACAAAAGAGCTTCGAGTTCCTAGACCTGCCATCCGAAGAAAAGCTGATCGAGCTATGGTTGCCGCAATACGGCCAGTTTCGCCTGCGTGGGTTGGAGTTAACTTCTGGTTCTACGGTCACGCCCTATGAGGACACGAGCCCGAAATGGGTCACCTACGGCAGTTCCATCACCCATTGCCGGGCCGCCGAAAGCCCCAGCCAGACATGGCCGGCCATAGCCGCCCGCGAGCATGGCTTAAACCTGACCTGCCTGGGCTATGGAGGCAATTGCCACCTGGAGCCGATGCTGGCGCGGATGATGAGGGATTTGCCCGCCGACTTTCTTTCCATGAAGGTCGGGATCAATATCTATGGCTCCGCCAGTCTCAACCCCAGGACGTTCATACCGGCGATCATTGGCTTCGTGAATATCATCCGGGAGAAGCATCCCGATACGCCCTTCGCGGTCATCTCCCCTATCTTTTCTCCACCCAGGGAATCGGTCCTCAACGCGGTAGGATTCACCCTGTCGGCCATGCGGGACGAGGTCGCGGAAGCGGTTCAGATCATGATGGATCACGGCGACCGGAACATCCATTACATCAATGGGCTGGAGCTTTTCGGCCCCGATCTGGCCGGCTCGCTCCCCGATGAGCTCCATCCCAACGCGGAAGGGTACAAGATCATGGGGCGAAACTTCGGGGATAAGGTGGTAAATCCTATATTCACCGGTTCCCAAAGCGCGATGGCCCGGTGACTATGTCAAGCTGTGATCGTCGACCCAGTAAGCACCCCCTCCGGCGGGATAACGACAACGGCTTCTAAGCGCCTTAGCAACAAAGAGACGGTTAAGTATGGCTATAACGATTGGCATGGGAGACTATGTCTACGAGTATCAAGGCGACTGGGCACGCCTGCCCCAGGGAATGAGCTTCCAGAACCCCAGTGCTGTAGCCGTGGACTCCCTTGACCATGTATACGTGTTCCAACGCCGTGGCCCGCCGGTGATGGTCTTCGATCGTGAAGGCACCATGCTGGCCGCGTGGCCCCGGCGTGAAGGCGAGTTGGAGGATGCCCACCACATCTATATCGGTCCCGACGACGGCGTCTATCTAGCCGACCGGGACGCTCACCAAATCTTGAAGTACACTCCAGATGGGGAGTTGATGATGGCCCTGGGCAACCGGTACCAGGCCGCGCTGCAGGCCCCTTTCAATCATCCATCGGACATAGCGGTTGCTCCCAGCGGTGACATCTTCGTTTCCGACGGCTATGGAAACTCCTCCATCCACCGGTTTACCCCAAACGGAGTTCACATATCGTCGTTTGGTTCTCCGGGCAGCGGGCCTGGCCAGTTTCGTGTGCCGCACAGCCTGAGGGTCTCGCAAGATGGCCGGATCTACGTGTGCGACCGGGAAAACAACCGGGTCCAGGTATTCACCCAGGATGGTGACTACCTGGACCAGTGGACCGACTTCAAATCTCCCATTGGGATACACATCGACGCACACCAAACCGTTTACGTCACCGACCAGGTGCCCCGCCTGACCGTCCTAAACTTGGACGGCCAAATCCTCGCCCGTGGACGCACCTTCGAAAACGGCCATAACGTGTATAGCAACTCCAAAGGCGACCTGTACGCTGTGGACACAGCCAACCAGCGGGTTCAGAAGTTTCTCAGGGTGAGCTAACAAATGCCACCAGCCGTTCCGGAGCGTTCAAGTATCGAGTTGTTAAATACAGGCGGAGACCTGGTTGATTGAAGAACAACAGCCCCTGACCGGCTACCGCGTGCTAGACCTGTCGGGGCCCATGGGCGTCTACTGCGGTAAGCTGATGGCCGACATGGGCGCAGACGTCATCAAGGCCGAGCCACCCGGTGGGGACCCCATGCGCCGGAATGGGCCATTCGCCAATGGCCAGGTTGACACGGAACAAAGCCTCTACTGGCTCCACTTCAACACCAATAAACGCAGCATCACCCTAGATATCACATCAGCCGGCGGCGCCGCGCTCCTGCGCCGTCTCGCGGATGGCTGCGATGTTCTATTGGAAACCTTTCAGCCGGGATATATGGACTCCCATGGGTTGGGATGGGACGTTCTTTCAAAGAACAACCCAAGGCTTATCTACGCCTCGCTAACCCCCTTCGGCCAAACCGGCCCTTACAGAGATTTTAAGGCATCCGATTTGACCGGGTTCGCCATGGGGGGCTACATGTTCGTCACCGGTTGGCCCCATACACCACCCACCCAACTGTGGGGTTCTCAGGCGTACCATACTGTTTCGAATCGAGCGTATATCGCCATCCTTCTGGCTTTGTACCACCGGCTGGCCACTAGCCAGGGCCAACGGATCGACGTCTCGATGCAGGAGGCGGTGGCGGCCACCACCGAGCACGTCAATACCGTCTACAACTATGAGGGCACTCCCGCCGTGCGTTGCGGCTTCCGCCATGGAGGCCAGTTCGTCGCCACCTGGCGGTGAAAGGACGGGTACGTGAGCATCACCACCAATACCCAGCAAGCCTGGGACGACCTTCGGGCTTGGATGGACAGCGATCGCATGGCCGGGGACTTGATGGACGAGCGTTACGACGACCGTTTCATCTTGCGCGGCGATCTTTCCCCGCACATAGAGGGACTGATCCAAGAGTGGGCGTTGCTCCATTCCAGGCAGGAGATCACCGATTGGGGACAGGCCCGCCACCATCCCTGGGGTCCGGCGGCAAGACCCGATGAACTGCTGGCCAACGAACAACTGTGGGACCGTGGCTATTACGTGAATGGAGTCGATACCGGCGGTGGAGTCCCCCTGGTTTATCCAGGTGCGCCGTACAAATTATCGCGATCACCCTGGAGCCTTAGAAATTCAGCGCCCCAAACCGGAAAGCATAACCGGGAGATCTACTGCGATGAGCTAGGCTTATCAGATCGAGAACTGAAAGACCTGGCCGCCCGGGGAGTGATATAGGGGTGGTGACGCGCATAAAAACCGCAGTCATTTTCAGCCCGGTAGCCGAAACGTTAGGCCGTGGCGCATGAAAGACCAATCTACAACAGGTGGATTCGCCCTGCGGGGAATTCGGGTTTTGGACTTTACCTGGATACACGCCGGCCCGTCCGCCACCCGAATCCTGTCCGACCAGGGAGCCCAGGTCATCAAGGTGGAGTCGGACCAGGCGCTGTCGGTGGCCGGCGGTCCCGCGTCTTCCACCGCCAGAGGTTTGGGGCAGCGTCACAATTGGAACTCCGGTAAGCTCTCCATTTCCATGAACATGAAGACTCCCGACGGGGCCTCCATCGCCAAGCGCTTGGTGGCGGTCTCGGATGTGGTCTCGAAATTTTTTTGCGGCCGCGTGATGCCGGGATGGGGCATGGACTACGAGAGCATCCGCCAGATCAATCCCGGCATAATCATGCTGAGCATGTCGGGATTCGGGCGTACAGGGCCATGGAGGGACTGGGTCAGTTACGGCCAAACGCTCCAGGC
>DAOUHE010000090.1:0-5879 GCA_034428715.1 Dehalococcoidia bacterium
GTCGATGCTCTGGTCAAGGAGCGCAACGCCGCCAGAGCCACCATCAACTGGCGGTTCAACACCCGGGACGCACGAACCAAACTTCGCCGCCTTTACCCTTCCGATTTTACGGTTGACTGAGTACTAGGCAGTTGGTGATCCAACGCAGATCGCCAGCTCTTTTACAAAAATCACGTCATAACGCCTGTCCCTAATACCCGATCCAACTTGTTTGAGCCTTATTGTGGTACCTCTCATAGTTAATCATCCCACACCCTCTTTTTATAGGGTGCCATCCTGGTAATTATATTGCCGCCAGGCTAATCTCACTGACGACAACCCATCCTCGGTTCAGGTTTTTTTACACGGCCTGGAATTCCCGGCGAGCCGGTTATCCTTGGTAATATGTTAGCTGTATGGGACCGGGACGGGACATGGTAGGACGTGACTGAGGCGGTGGCGCTGGTAGCTTAAGGGCGAAATCCTCCACATCACAAACGCTGGCGCCGCCGCTCAAAGTCCTCGTGAGCCTTGGTCAGGTTTTCAAAAACAAGGACCCCTTATCTGTGTCAACAAAAACAATTATTTATGCTATAAAGACTAGACTATGGACCGGGGCAATTTGCTGAACCTCTCGATTGAGAGATGGATCATTTCCTTAGGCTAATCTGTTCGCCGCATCCGACACCACCACGTCCTTATGCTCATTAAATACATCCATAGAGTTTCGGGCGGCTCCAAATCCTGGGGTTTCAAAGTTGGGTGGTTAGGATCGAACTAATGCAGGAGTAACCCAATTGATAAGTTTCTCGTGGCGGTCCAAATCGGTCATCCCCGCAGGGTTCGTCTTTCTTACGTTGGCTTTTATTTTCGCAGCGTGCGGTGGCCAAAGCGCGCCGGCTGCAACCTTTACACCCAGGCCAACGCCGGAACCTTTCGCGACGATTCTACCCACGTCAACACCAACGGCGGCCCCTACGACGACTCCCCAACCCACACCAAGGCCAACGCCAGCCCCTACTGCAACTCCTCAACCCACAACATCGCCAACACCGGCTCCTACTGCGGCCCCTACTCCCGGGCCCACTCCCGAACCCACTGCCACCTCTCGACCCTCACCAACGCCCACCCCGACAGAGATACCGATACGTACGCCAAATCCGACTCAAACACCAGTTTCACAAATTCCTCCGCACTTATCGGGTGTAACGGTGACGATCGACGGTGAACCTGCTCCAGACGGCACGTTAGTCACAGCTTGGATTGACGAGCAGCAGGTGGCATCGAGTACGGTCGCTGATGGCTTTGCCGTCATTATCATTCGAGGAGACGCAAGTTTTATAGGCAAAATCATTTCGTTCGAAATAGGTAGCCTGGTTGCTGTCGAAACCGATACCTGGGAACAGGGTGGTCACGTCAATCCCGAGATTCGAATCTCAGCATTCAGATAGGACCGTTTTAATGACCACCTCCCTCGGAGTTTGATTGCGAACTCCACTCCATTAAAAGCGCCGCTGCCGCCGCTCGATGCCCTCCTGAGCCTTGGTAAGCACCTCAAAGATCCTCCCATGAAGAAAAGTAGCCTCGCCGTCTTTTTGGATGACCTCCAGATGGATCACCGGGGAAAGCCCGACGAAGCGGTCATTGAAAGGGTGCACGAAGTACACGATGAGGTCAGAAAGTTTTGGGCAAACTGTCAGGAGGTGAGAGCCGAAAAAAGACGGCCCGGGCAACCGAGTCCGCTTCTAAAACACCAGCGGTGTACCCGCTGACGGGGGTACTCATTTGCTACGGGTGCAGAGAGCGGTTCCACGGAATAACCAACCACTCGCCACGTGCCTAAGATGACGCCTAACCTTGACCGGGCCGCCGAGTTGTTACGAGATTTACCGGCCCTTTGGCAACGCCCAGGGGTGAGTCCCGAACACAGGAGGGATTTGGCCCGTGAGGTATTCCAGGAGCTTAGGATGAGGGACGGTAGTCTGGTGGCGGTGACACCCAACCCGAACTACGCGCCCCTGCTCGCCTATAGTGTAGTTCACCGAACCTTTGTCGGTGGTGCTGGTTTAACTTGAGCCTGTCGAAGGACACGTCTTTTTAAACAACCGTCGATCCGCTAGTTATTCTTTTACGCTCCGGCCGGCTTGTCTGGATACATACGTCCCATCAGGGCTTCGCGCCAATCGGTGTCGAAGGGAATGGTGTCCTGGGCTGAGCGGATATTGTAGTAGGTGGGCGCCAATCCGGGAGGATCACCGCCGTCGGCCACCGTGTTGATGGCCTCTTCTAGCAGGTTTCCGGGTGGCCACTATGGCCATGTCGGAAGGTCCCAAAAACTCCCGGGTCCGGTCTACGATGGGTCCCATGCTTTCCTGCACCGCCCGGTCTTGGGCGTTGACGCCGCGAATCCCGGTGAATGTCTCGTTCTTCTGGACCTCCCGGTCGATCATGTAGTCGTTCTGTTTGTTGCGGATCGACCGGAAGCCGTTCTCCACGTCGATGTCGGTTCCGAAATTATTGCCGGTGCCGCGTAGTTCCCAGTCCTCGGGCCCTAAAGCCTCTTCACCGTAGGTATATCCCCAGTTGTAGACCATCACGTTGTGATCGTCCATGGGCATCCAAAAGTGGCCGTCCACCATCGGTTTGGTACCTCCACCGGGGCGCAACTGGGTAAAGGGCATTACAAAGTGATATGCCCTGACGAAATTTCCCTTGTCGCCCAGTGCCCTGATGCCGTAGTAGCGGTAGCCGTAATCGGTGAGGTCCACCTCCAATTCCGGGGCGGAACCTTGAACGAATGCCGAATTAAACCCGACGCCGGGTTGGCTAGTGTTGGTGGTTATCGTGCGATGAAGTATCGGTGCATGAGAGGTGTCGATGCCACCTCCCAGCGCCTGCAGCCAGTTGCACTCTTGAACCACCTTGGTCGTATAGCGATGGGTTTCGGGTACCTGGGTCAGTTCGAATTTGGGCGGCGGTGGCATCTTATCCTTTGGCCCCATATAGGCCCAGATCATACCTCCCATCTCAACCGTGGGATAGGCCGTGAGCTTGACCTTGTCGGCAAATTGCCGAGGCTCGTTCATCTGGTCGACGCAATTGCCGTCAACGTCGTACTTCCAGCCGTGGTAGACACAGCGCAGCCCACATTCCTCGTTACGCCCCAGCCATAGCGACGCAAGACGGTGGGCGCAAAACTCTTGAATGAGACCGATGCGGCCCTTGGTGTCGCGGAAGGCCACCAAATCCTCGCCCAATAACTTGACCCTGGCCGGCGGGCAATCGGGTTCTGGGATCTCAAATGATAGCAGGGCAGGAAGCCAGTATCTCCGGATGGTGTCGCCCATCGGGGTGCCGGGCCCTATCCTGGTGATCAATTCGTTCAATTCTTTGGTAACCACTTAGATCCTCCTGGTTCCAGTTCTTGTTTTCGAGAAGACGAACCGTTAACGGTTCCGACGCGGATCATTTTTCCAGATTATCCTATTTGCGGCCTATCATGAGCCTAACCAACGAAATAGGCAGGGCCTGGACGCCAGCTTTACCGGTCGATCATCACCGGGGAGATTAGAAGGCGAAGAGGGTATCGACGGCCACGGATTCTGGGATCACTAGCTGGCCGACATTGAACTTGATGAATGTTTCGATGGTTTTACGGGAGCTCTCCACGCCATATGGGATGGGGTCGTCACCAACAATCTTGGTCATGTTCAGCAAGGCCTGGTCGGCCGACGTCAGATTGGCTCCCGAATGCAGGAACTCTAGATACGGCTTTTTGGCCGTCTGGAACAGCGAGAATAGTTCCCTGGCCAGCCAGGGATTGTCTTCAAGCTGCTGGTTTTTGGCCACGACCATATGGCTGATGGGGTACAGGCCGGTGTCCTTGAACCACTGGGCATCGGCCTCTTGAGCTTCTGGGAAAAGGGGTTTGATATCGGGTGAATCGTTGGCCGCGGCACCGATCGCGGCATCGATCTCTCCTGAAAGCATCATCACCACGAGGTCGTTATTGGGCGAAGAGACCACGTTGGACGGCGCCACATACTCGGCAACGTGTTCGTCCCCAGACAGGACCCAAGTGACCGAGTCAAGGTCTAATCCGTATACCGTCTGCAACATAGCCCGGGTCCATACCCCCGGCGTAACGGTATATCCCCTTACGCCTATCCGGCGGCCCGCCAGGTCGGCGGCGGTCTTTATCCCTGACTTCACGTTATAGGAAATGCCTGCGTGATAGAAGCTTCTGGTCAAGAAAACGGGGATTCCCGTAAAGGCTTTTCCATGGGCGCGGGCGCAGAGATAGGTAGACAGCGCCATCTCGGAAACGTCGAATTCCAGCTCACGGACCATGCGCCGGAAAATGCTGGTCACCGGAGACACATCTATGTGTTCCATCTCGAATCGCGGCGATACGGTGGTGCCGTCCTTCAAAGGCCTGGTATGACCGTAGTTGCCCACTGCGGTGCGAAGCGTTGGGTTAGCCATGGGGATTCCTCCTTTCATTAGACGGATGCGCCTGTCTTGATCTGCGCGGTCAACCAATGATTCCAGCTTACCAAAGCCGCCGGGTGGCTAGCTTAGCCCCTTCGGAAAGGGTGCGGAGTTTGGCCCACATGATTGACGGATGGACCCTGGGCCTGAAGGCGCCCTGGGAGAAACCGCAATCGCTTCCTGCGATGACATTCTCCCTTCCCACCAACCGCGCGAAATTCTCAATGCGTGAGGCAACCAACTCGGGATGCTCCACCGTGTTGGTGGTGTGAGCGATGACCCCCGGTATCAGTATCTTGCCGTCTGGAAGTTTCACGTCCTCCCAAACACGCCATTCGTGCTCATGGCGCGGGTTAGCCGCCTCCACTGAATAGGCTCCCGCGTTGATCTTCAAAACCAGGTCTATGATGTCCTTTAAAGGAAAATCGGTGGTGTGGGGGCCGTGCCAACTTCCCCAGCACAGATGGTAGCGGATTCGGTCTGGCGGCAGATCTCCTATGGCGTGGTTCACCGCCTCTATGCGCAGTTCGGCCGCCTTGCGAAACTCATCAACGGTGGGCGCCGGGTCGATCATGTCAAACTGAGTCACTACCCTGGGATCGTCAATCTGTAATAGCAGCCCGGAATCTACGATGGCCTTGTATTCTTCACGCATGGCATCGGCGACCCCGTACAGGTACTCCTTGACGGTAGGGTAATACTCGTTTCGCCGTTGGCCCTCAACGGTGCCCGGCGCCACGGCAGGTAGGAATGCATCTTCTACTTCCACGTTGGCAAGCGCGGCTTGGAAATTGGCAATGTCGGTTTGGACCGCGTCCTGTCCCACCTGGGCAATAGGTCCCGTGCAGACCACAGGGTTGGCCTGAGAGTCCCTGGCCGCCCCGTCGTATTCTTCGTAGAACTCCAGGAACGCCTTCCGGTCTCTGCCCCAGTTAAGAATGGGCTTTCGTTGGGATTCCGTGGCCGGGGCTCAAAGCCGGTGAGACGGTCGTTCACGTATGCAGAGAAGCTAGGCTTGCCATACTCGCCGTCGCTGGGGATATCGATGCCGGCCTCAACCTGCCGTTTCACCACGTCCGCGACCGACTCCCTGACCTGGACAGCCAGCGCGACGGGGCCGTAAGGGCGGCCGTTTTCCTTGGCCAACATCAACTCCATCAATTCCGGAGGCCTGGCCAAACTCCCCACATGGGTGGTCAGAATGCGGGAGATACTGTTCTTCATATTCTTTTCCTTGGAACCAGTTTAGGTGGCACGCTATCTTCGTTTCCATATACCATGACTAGTAGTCAGTCAAACTTGATATTAATGGTAACGTGAAAGATTGAGCAAAAGAGCTACCCTGACTCTGGATAGTGTTGATGGGAGGCGGTGGTATGGTCAGGGAAAAGTATGGAGTCCGGCTGACG
>DAOUHE010000091.1:0-2476 GCA_034428715.1 Dehalococcoidia bacterium
CGCACCCGCTCGTCCACAACGGGGGCAATCGCTTGGTAACGAGCTTGAATCGCTCCTTCAACTATCACCCATTAAGTATAGCTGAGCATGTAGTAAAGAACAAGTTATTTCGTGACAGTTCCTTAGCCTCCGTGGGCGGGCAATGGAAATTTGCCAGGGGTTACGTGCCTGGCGAGTCGAATGAGGGGTTGGTGACCCAGGCGGAGGGCAGTCCCGCCCGGATGGTAGATTATGACGATTCCGGATGGGAGGTATGCAACGACCTTGGCACCAGGATCTCCCACGGGTTCACCTTCGCTTGGTATCGGCTCAACATCACGCTGCCGGAAACGGTGGAAGGCCACCCAACCCGCGGTGTGCGGGTCCAATTCGAAACGTGCATCGACGACTATGGCGAGATCTGGCTTGACGGCGAATGCAATAGGGACCGGGGGGCGATCCAGGGGTTCAATGTGCCCCAAAGGGTTTTGCTCAACGGCGACGTGACCCCCGGCGACCGGCACACCATTGCCCTGCTGGCGGCCAACGGGCCCTTGGCCGCGCCGGGAGGCACGATCTTCGTGCGTTATGCCACACTGGCCTTTGAGTGGACGGGAGCCTAATCAGGCCGGGGCAGGCTCTGTGCCTATGGCCCTTGATGGGCACGCTGAGGCGCAACGAGTTTTATGCAGGCCGGGAAGATCTTCCGGGCCTGCTCTTTCGTTTTGGGGAGATACCACCGGCCTCTCTCCTCGGTAGCCATGCCGCCTTGGCCGCTCTACAATGAACGCGGTCACAGCCTACAACAAGCTCCGGGTGGCGTGGCCTGCTCACGGTGAGGCCCCGTGGGATTATCGGCGGATAAGATTGGGGGCAAAATGTTTGAAGGATTCGAGCGGAAGCAGGTGGAGACCAGTGGCACGGCCATAAATCTGGTTCAGGGTGGCAGCGGCCCTCCGTTATTGCTGCTCCACGGCTATCCCCAAACCCACACCATGTGGCACAAGATCGCCCCTCTCCTGGCGGAAGATTTCACGGTGGTGGCGGCCGATCTTCGGGGCTATGGCGACAGCGGCAAGCCCCACGGCGATCCGGAGCATGTGAACTATTCCAAACGGGCGATGGCCCAGGACCAGGTGGACGTCATGGAGAAGTTGGGATTCGATTCCTTCTTTCTGGTCAGCCACGACCGGGGCGCCCGGGTATCCCACCGGCTGACTAAAGACCACCCCCAACGGGTGCGAAAGCTGGTGGTGTTGGACATAATACCCACGCGCCGCATGTTTCAGATCGTCAACAAAGAGATGGCCACCGGCACCCACCACTGGTTCTTCCTGATTCAGCCCTACGATTTCCCGGAAAGGGTCATTGGCGCATGCTCCGACTATTACATTCGCCACCGGTTTGAAAGGGGCGCAAACGCCGCCGAGGTCTTTCCCACAGAGGCGGTGGACGAGTATGCCCGCTGCTTTGACGCCGCCGGTATCCACGCCATGTGTGAGGATTACCGGGCCGGAGCTAGCATAGATCTAGTGCATGATGACTCCGACTTCGACAATAAGGTCACGTGTCCGATGATGGCGCTGTGGAGCGAAACCGGCTACGTCGGGCGGACTCAAGACGTTCTACAGGTTTGGCGGGATTATGCCACCGACATCCGGGGACATTCCATGCCGTGTGGACATCACATCGCCGAAGAGATGCCCGCCGAGGCCCATGCCGCGATCAAGGCGTTTCTGTTGGAGTGATATATCACCCTTGGCAAGGTGAAGCGGGGAAAACGGTGCTAGAGGTGAATTGAAGCCCCGGCAGGTTCCGCCGGAGCTTCATCAACTGCGGCGACGCGGCAACCACTTTTCGTTTAAGTAACGATCAGCTTCTCGGCAATGGCTTGGGGCCGCAAACCGCTATTCTTGTCTATATGGGCCTTGATGGCGGCCAGGCCGGTTCGCACAAACGATTCGTCGAGGAGTTGGGCGGCGCTTTCATGTTCGGCTTCTGTCAGCAACTCGCCACACTTTTCTTTTAACTGCTGCAAAGCCCAATCGACCTGCGCGTCAACAGTCTGCAAGCCCTCTGGGAAGTCGACATGCGAATTTCCCGGCCGCTCCAAGCGGTCGTAACCGCCGCGGTGCCAGTGTCCGCGGGCCTCGTGGCAGTCGAAGCGTATGATCTCTTCGTTTCCCACCTCAATGCCTATGGTCGGGCCGCCGCAACCCTGGCCCTGAATGGACAGGATCCTCAGTGGCCATACGTAAGCCGCTACTTGTCCGTCAGCGGACAGGGGCACATGCAGTCCCTCGCCGCGATAAGTCTCACCCGGTATCTTGGTAGCCATGGTAATAAACCTCCCATTGTGCTGATAGGAACTAGTAGTCAGTCATGTTTGGAATCGAAGGGATAGAGGCGGTGAAGTTTGCCCCTGGCGTCCTGGGTGTTGAACCGCCAGTTAATGGTGGCTCGGGCGGCATTTCGCTCCGTGACCAGGGCCTGGACC
>DAOUHE010000092.1:0-9772 GCA_034428715.1 Dehalococcoidia bacterium
TAAAACTCGCCAAGCTATGGGGTAATTATAGCCATACCGACGGCCAACGTCTCACAAATGGACAATGGTTTAAAGAATGCCGACGATTTACTCAGAGGGATATTCAGCCATATGGGAAATGTGGGGTTAGAGGAGTCTTTCAAGTCCGGAGCCAGGGCTTACGGCTCCTGCTTGTCCGTCACGGCCGGGCCGATCTTCAACCTGAGGCAGGGGCTGGATACCGCGCAAGACGAAGACCTGATCAGCCCCCACATCATGTTCGAGGGCATGCCGACCTGGGACTCGGTGATGGCCCAGCCGGTCCCGGAGCGGATGCAGTCGTTCCGCGACACCGAGACCCGCAAGGCGTTGAGTGCCGAGGCAGTCGAGGGAACCATCGAGCAGGGGACGACGGGCACCGACCGCAGGGGCCGGAGGCAGCGGGGCTTCAACCGGCGCTGGGATTTGGTGGAAGTCTTCATGACCTCAGAAGAGAGGAACCGGCATCTGGAAGGCAAGAATATCGAGCAGCTAGCCCAGGAGCAGGGTAAGGGCGTCATGGATGCATTCCTTGACCTGTCGATGGACGAGGGCCTGCAGACCCACTTTTTATGCGTCGACCGGAATGTAGACGTCGAGTCCCAGCGGCAGATACTCAACTCACCATACACCGTTATCGGGACCACCGATGGCGGCGCCCGTCCGGACAAGATGGACCGTTTCGAATACAGCACCAGGCTGTTGGGGTACTGGGTCCGGGAACAGCAAGTCATGTCCCTGGAAGAGGCGGTCCACAGGCTGACGGGCAAGACCGCCCTGATGCACGATCTCCATGACCGGGGCTTCATCGCCCCAGGGAAAGCCGCCGATATCGTCATCTTCGACCCGGACACCATCGCGTCCAAACCTCGGGAGCCGGTGTACGACTTTCCAGACGCTTCTATGTTGCACGTGAAGCGGGATGCCATAGGCATCGACTACGTGATCGTCAACGGTGAGGTGCTGCTGGAAGGAGGGGAGCACACCGGAGCCCTTCCGGGCCAGGTTATCCGGGGCCCCTTGTACGATCCGGCGCGGTAATCGACCAACCACCGTTGCGGATGCATGGAAGTGCGGCGATATTTAAGGCCACGGACCGTTGCCCTGTGGCCTTTTTCACCAAGCCGCGTAACACCGGCATTGCTTAGCGATTCGAACAACAAGAGTCTGGGAAAGCGGCAGTATTGGCGCGATAGTTGCCGGAAAAGGGGAACCAGAAACCCATTGCCGGTTTAAAAGAAGGTGTGTTAAGCGTGCCACCGCCCTCGCCAACGGCTAGCCGAAGGGTACCCGCGCGGCGGCCTTTGTTGGAGAAAACTGGCGCAGAGGGTTTCAACGCCCTTGACGGTCCGCGCCGGTTAGAGTAGATTCATGGTAAGCAAAGGCGACCCGGGGCAACAGGTCTCTACCAGGCATAGACCGGGGACCGGCTATCAGAGAATCGATCAATCTACTGGGAAGGTTACAGAATGCCGCTTTACGAATATTTGTGCCCTACCTGCAAACACAAGTTCGACAAGCTACAACCCATGAGCTCCGAGGGAGCCGACTGCCTCAACTGCGAACAGCCCGCCAAACGGGCCATTTCGGTTTTCGCACGGGTTGGCAAGGCCGGGGAAGAGTCCACCGGTTTCGGCCCATTGCCCCCTCTGAGCGGGGGTTGCTGCGGCGGAGGCTGCGGCTGCGGCCACTGAAATCCCCCACCACCGTCATCAGAGCTAACTCCGGTAAAAAGAGGCTTTCACCTTTGGTCAGGAAAAGCCTCTTTTGATTTTGCCGCCTACCTGGCTTCGTCGATGCCCGCCGGCTGATGGGAAATACCGTCCTGGCGCTCCCTGCGCCACCACCATAAATAGCTTCCAGACCCCACTATGGCGATCACCGCGCCAACCACGGTGACGGTGGCCACCCGAAGAGTGGCATCGAACCAAAACCCCTGAGGAAACATCAGCAGCAGGTAATCCGTATATGGGTTCAGCTGCCACAGATCGTTCCTAAAGCTGATCTGGTGAAACAAGAGGAAAAGGGCCTCGAATCCCACCAGGGAAAACAATCCAACGGCCAGGATCATGATCAGGGTGAGGACCCCTCCCCGCAAGTAATAATGGGCCAGCCTAGCGGCATAAATCCGGGGCTGCCATACCAGTCCCGCCACGGTGAAAACAAGTAAATAAACCCCTGTGATAGCCCCCACGGCATATACGCCCCAAATCAGCCGCTTCACGTCGGCCATATGGAGTACCTCACGCTGGTTGAACAAATCCTGATCCACGCCAAAGATCCGGGTACGCACCGACAACGGTTCCCGTCGGGAATTGAAATACTGGCGCAACTCAACGCCGGCCTGATCCAGGTCTGGGCCGGTGATCCCTGTTATCTCTGAAACGTGGTATCGCTGAAATCCTCCGTTATAGAGCCCGGCGTCGTTAACCGCGTATGTAACGCTGGCCGCGATCAAAAACAGGGGAACCGATGCCGCTAATAAGAACTCTGGAATCCAAGATAGACGACCCATTGTTCATCCTCAAAATGCTGGGCTTCGCCCTAAAATTGTCATTCTGCGAGCGCAGCGACTGAAGGATCTGGGGAGAGGGTTCTCCCCGGACGAGATGGTGGTTGAGCTACCCTGCCGCCCCAGATCCTTCTCGTTGCTCAGGATGACAGATTGCCTTGGTGACGCGATCAGTATGATGCGACCTACGTTAGCATTGGCTTCCCTTGCCGGGCAACCGGTGGCGTCGCTATAATCCGGCCATGTGTTCTCAAGAAAACGCCGGACAAAAAATCCCTGAAGGTGATATGGACCAATTTCAGACCCTGGTGGCAATCGTAGAGCGGCTCAGAGCTCCCGGTGGCTGCCCCTGGGACCGGGAGCAGACCCATGCCTCGTTGAAGCGCAATCTGCTGGAAGAGTGCTACGAGGTTTTGGAAGCAATAGATTCGGACGATCCCCAACTCTTGGCCGAGGAATTGGGAGACCTGTTGGTCCAGATCGGGTTCCACGCCGACATCGCCCGGGAAGCCGGCCGATTCGACCTCGGCGACGTGCTGACCAAGATCAACCGAAAGCTGATCCGGCGTCATCCCCACGTTTTCGGCGACGCCACAGCGGCCGATGCCCGGGAAGTCGAGCGGAACTGGGAGAAGATCAAAGATGAGGAGAGGCGGGAGCAGGGCGTCAAGAAATCGCCGGTGGACGGCATTCCCAAAGACCTACCGGCCCTGACCGCCGCCCAGCTCATGCAGGACCGGGTGGTCCGGGCGGGATTCGATTGGGAAAATATTGACGAAGTTTTAAACAAGCTGGCCGAAGAGGTCGATGAGCTGCGGAAGGCAGAGACTCACCATGAAAAGGTGCACGAGCTAGGTGACGTTCTCTTCATGATGGTGAATCTATCACGTTGGCTGGAGATCCACGCCGAGGATGCGTTGCGGATAGCCAACCAACGTTTTCGGTGGCGCTACCTTAAGATGGAAGAACTGGCTGACGACCGTGGCCGGGATTTTCCCCGGCTGCCCATGTCAGAAAAAGATGAACTATGGCGAGAAGCCAAGGTTCTGGAGTCAAAGGGGATGGAGTCAAAGGGGATGGAGTCCCGCCAGGAGGAAAATTAACGGCGAACTCCCGGTTTACCCGCCGGAGTAGTCGCCCATCAGAAAGGTAGGCTCCAGGTAATATATTCCGCCGGACAACAGCCGCTGGACTGGACCGGTCATGAAGTCGATACCAGAAGCTCCAGCGGCTCCGTTGGCGGCCCGGCCCATGAACCGGTCGGAGAACGACCGCTTAGGCTGCACTAAAAAGGGCCGAGGCCGCGCATCACCCAGTTTGGCAGCCGCGTCCAACGCCTGATCGAATCCGCCAAGTTCGTCCACCAAACCCATTTCCATGGCCCGCCGCGCGGTATATATCTCTCCCGTCGCCAGTTCCTTCACCCGAGCCTCATCCATGGACCTTCCTTGGGAAACCACGGTTACGAAGTTTACGTACACTTCGTCGATCAGTTCCTGGAATTTTCCTTCTTCCTCGGTGGTGGGACTGCGCCAGAAGCCGGTCATGTCTTTTAGCGACCCGCTTTTGAAAACCGAGAATTGAACCCCCACCTTGCCCAAAAGCTGTTCCAGGACGGGGCGGAGGTATATCACGCCGATGGAACCGACCATGGCCGTGGGGAGAGCCAACACGAGGCTGGCGGCGCAACACAGGTAGTAGCCTCCCGAAGCGCCCATGCCCCTGACGTAGGCCACCACCGGTTTGATCTCGGCAACTTTGCGGATGCTGTGGTAGAGGACCTCGGAGCCCGACGCCGAGCCTCCCGGAGAGTCAATATCCAGCAATAAGGCCCGATAACGCTTGCTCTTGGCGATGGAGTCGAACAGCCGGGAATAGGTGTTGGTCCTGATCCTGGTGCCGATCACACCGTGTAGTTCCACCACCGCCACCCCGGCGCGCCTGTTCAGACCAAAAGCCATTTTGAACTCCTTAACCCGGCTGGATGGCCTTGCCCCAAAACTGTCATCCTGAGGAGCGCAGCGCCCGAAGGATCTAAATTCATGTATGTTGCGCCCCAGTTGGCGATCCTAAACTCACTAATTTAGACCCTTCGTGGATTTAATCCTGAGTTCCGCTGAAGGGCTCGGGGTGACATGCTGCGTGGGTTTATTTGAGGCAAAACCTAGCTGGTTGATGCCGGTTATCTCTTGGTTTTGTTATTGTACTCCGGCGGCAGCGGTTACTGGAGTTTGGGCCAGCCGATATCACCACGTTGTTGTTCGCAATAATAAAAACCGACCGGAATTTTCAGCCCAGCCGGTCTTAGGCACGCGAGGTTTGGATCTGCCCTAGTCGTCGGCCGGGGGGGCGGCGGGCTCGGCCAGGCGGTTGTCGACCAGGTCCGTGGTGCATACCGATTGGTTCAGCAGGTTCCAGCGGACCATCCAGTGGTAGGTGTCAGCCACGATCTCATCAGTATAGGGCGCCTGTTTGGTGTAGCGAAGCCGCGGCAGGTGGAAATCCTCCGGGCTGAGGCCGCCCCATTTGGCCGCCACCGGCGCGAACCTGGGCTCGTCGATCAGATAGTGGATATATTTTCGTTTGTCGGCGTTGATCAGGTCGATGGCCTTGGCCACAGCCCGGTTGATGGCGTTGAATGTTTCCTCGTCCATGTCGTCGCTGGCGTTCTCAGCCCCCAGGTAATGACCCTCGCAAACGGCGCGGCAACCAAGTTTCTCCGCTAGGGCGATATAGGGCTCCATCACGGCGGCGGCCTCTATCTCGCGGTTCATCAACGCCTCAAACCGATGCTGGGGCGACCCGTAATGCACCACCTTGATCTTATCGGCCGGAAGATAGCCCTCCAGAAGACGAAGGGCTACGTAATGGGAACCGGCGTGGAAGTTGACCGCCACCGGCACGTTGCCCAGAGTGCCGGGATAGTAGTGGGGTGAATCTGGATGCACCATGATGGCCTGGCTGGCCACCGCGGAGCGCAGGGCGACCACCTTGGCTCCGGCATTACTCTCATAGGCCCGACGGACCTGACCTTCTTCTCAAGCGCGGTAAATGGAAACCCGGCCCTCTTCGAAGGGGGTATGGCCCAGGATCGGATTCACCGCTTCGGGATCGGTAGTGTGTTCCACGACGCCGCTGGTGGGGGCATCAACAAATTCCATCTCAATGCCTTCGGCCTCAAAGAAACCTTGGTCTTTCGCCACCAGCCAGGGAAGGCTGAACAGGGCGCCGTTGGTTTCACTTACTACCTTTTTCATGCCGTCTACCTAGTGTCCACAATTGGTGGAACCTATTGCCAGTCTAGCAGAACGGGCGTTAACCGGGCAACACCGGCACCAAGCGGCGAAGTGGTCTTGGGACTCCAATCAATCGCCGAACGGCCTTCCTTGACACTAAATTGGGGCTGCCGTAGTATCAGCCAAAGCTCGACCCAGCCCCATCCACGGCCATAATTCAGGCTTCAGGAGAAACCCATGCAGTTTGGACTGTTCATGATGCCTTTGCATCCTCCCTACCGTTCTTACGCCGACTCTTACGACCGCGACCTGGACCTTATCGTGGCGGCCGATAAACTCGGCTTTAACGAGGCGTGGATCGGCGAGCACATCACCGAACGGTGGGAAAACGCCCCGGCGCCGGACCTGCTCATCGCCAAGGCCCTGGCCATGACCGAGAGGATAATCCTGGCCACTGGAGTCACCCTGCTGGCCATTCACAACCCGGTGGAGCTGGCCCACCGTATTGCCATGCTGGATCACCTGGCCCGGGGCAGATTCTACTGGGGCATAGGCGCTCGGGCTATTCCCACCGATCTTGAGCTCTTCGGCTTGGACCCAAAAGAAGGGGCGATGGTCCGGGAGCGCTCGGCTGAGGCGCTAGATGTGATACTGAAAATATGGGAGAACGAAGGCCAGTTCAGCTACCATGGCAAGTACTTCGACATCACCGCGCCAGAGTTGGACCCCACCCTGGAGCGGGGAATGTACATGAAGCCGTACCAGAAACCCCATCCGCCCATCGGCGTGGCGGCCACTTCCCTGGCGTCGGACTCGATACGGGTGGCCGGCCAGCGGGGCTGGATACCAATGAGCAGTTCCAACCTGGCACCCCAGTACTTGAAGGGCCACTGGGAGGTGGTTGCCGAGGGCGCCGCCAGCGCCGGCCGGACGGCGGACCGGAAGCAGTGGCACATTGGCCGGGACGTTTTCGTGGCCGAGACCAACGAGTTGGCCCGGGAGCGGGCGCGAGCGGTTCTAGGACGCAATTACTTGCAGCACCAACTACCCAACCGCAAGGGGTCCGGGTTGTTGCCCTCGACCAAGATAGACCCAAACATGCCCGACGAAGCGGTGGACGTGGACTACATGATGGACAACATCTGGATCGTGGTCGACCCGGAAGAGTGCGCCAGGCGAATTCGCGACTTGTACGAAGCGGTGGGAGGCTTCGGCACCCTGCTGGCGATAACCCAGGACCCAGATGAAGCCCAATGGGAGCACGATTGCCTGCGGCTCTTGATGGAAGAAGTGGGCCCCAGAGTGGCGGACCTTGAGTAACGGCCCAAAGGCCGGGTTGGTGTCCAGTAGCCCCGGCGGCGCCGGGGCTTTCTGTTGGTGGGCCTCCCAAATGGAACGTCAGCCATCGCGGCAAATCCAGGAGCTGGGAGCGTTTCGTTGATTCTATTGGTCCTGGCTATAGGTATATCGGCAGGCTTCTTTTCCGGCCTTCTGGGTCTGGGAGGGGGCCTGCTGATGACCCCTTTGTTCCTATACGCTCCCGGATGGGCCGGTTTCAGCGCCTTGCCAGTGAAGCAGATCACCGGCCTGACCATGGTCCAAGGGTTCGCCGGCGCTATCTCAGGCCTGACACGGCACCAGTCCTACGGGTTCGTTTCCTGGCGGCTGGTCCGGTACCTGGGGATGTCTGCCGGGGCATCCGCTCTGGCGGGAGCCATCATTTCCCGGTGGATGCCCGACGAAGGGATCCTGGCCATCTTCGGAGCCATGGCCCTGATCGCGGCGGCGCTGATTTTTCTACCGGGCGCTCGAAGCTCGCCAGACAGGGAAGCGCAAGACCAGCCCGAACCAACTGAATTCAGCTTCAACGCGCCACTGGCTATTGGCTTGGGATGTTTCATCGGCTTTACCGGGGGCCTGGTGGGTCAAGCCGGTTCCTTCCTGCTAATTCCCACCATGCTATACGTCCTGAATGTCCCTACGCGAATGGCGATCGGAAGCAATCTAGGCATCATACTATTCTCGGCGGTGGCCGGTCTGGCCGGGAAGGTGACCACGGCCCAGGTACCCTTCGAGCTGGCGCTGGTCATGGTGGCAGGGTCAGTCCCGTCGGCCTACCTAGGCGCAATCGTGAGCCGGCGTTTGAGACCCCGCCTGCTACGCTACGCCCTGGCTGGGGTGGTGGCGGTAGCGGCTGTCCGGATCTGGGTGGACGTTTTGTTCTGAATGGGCGGCGGTTGTAGAAATTATCACCACGCCGGCTTGTCCGCCTCTTTAAAAGCCGGTATCACGTGCTTGCCGAACATCTCGATGGACTTCATTACCGCTCCGTGGTCCACGGTCTCGGTGGCCATCAAGAACTGCAGTTGGTCCACCCCGGTTGCCTCGTGAAGCTTCGCTGCGGCGATACAGCTTTCCGGGTCGCCGGCCACTATGATGCCCCGCTCGGCCATGGTCGCGGCGTCGAACTCCTCCCAAATCTTTTGGGCCAATGCCGACCCGCCGGATAGGTCCACCGAGCTTCCCGAGCCTCCATTGGAGCTCTGGGCCTCATCGGGTTTCTCCACTTCGATATACCTGGAGAAGTTCTGGGCCAGGTGGTCTGGTATGCCTCCCCATAGCTCCAGCAGTTTCGCGTATACATCTTTCTGGTCCTGCACGTAGGGACGTCCCGGCCCAAAGAAGGTCTTTAGGGACTGGGCGCATAACTCCATTGTCGCGTTTTTGTCTTCGCCACAGAGACCGAAGCAGGAACTTAACCATTGGTTGTTGACCACACTACCCACGGGATTCGCGTTTTTGATGGCCTCCCGGTAGGCTTTGATCTCTGGCTCCAGCACCGATGGAGCGTTGATTCCCAAGGCCATGACGCCGATGCCCTTCTGGGCAGCCAGTTGGTAAGTGGCGGGCTGTAACGCGGCCACCCAGATTGGAGGATGGGGCTTCTGGAAGGGTTTGGGCAACACCTGCCGGGAAGGCACGTTCCAGTACTTCCCTTCCCATTCGAAGAAGTCCGACTCCCATATCTTGGGCACCATGTTGAGAGATTCTTCCCACATCTCGCGAGTGTCCCGGGGGTCGATACCCATGCCCATCTGCTCATAGGGCGCCGACCGGCCGGTGCCGAAATCCACCCGCCCATGGGATAGCTGGTCCACCATGGCCACCCGTTCAGCCACCCGCACCGGATGGTGGTATGGCAAGATCACCACGCCAAACCCCAAACGGATATTCTTGGTCAATCGGCTCAGTGCGCCAAAAATGACTTCTGGGCATGGCGAACCGGAAAAAGTGGTCAGGAAGTGATGCTCCACGAACCAAACGGCATCGAAACCCATCTCGTCGGCCAGAATGCACTGCTCGATGGTCTCTTCGATTACGGCATGGTCATCCAACGTCGGCCTTTGCATCTCGTAAGCTAAAGAAAATTTCATGGTCTAACCCCCGTTTTTCGCCAATTTACAATACTGCCTGGAATTTGAGGCCATTTTAAAGGCATTGACTGTCTCGGGCAATGGGGTGTTGGTTGTGCCCGCTTTTTTGGTTTGTTACCATAATTTCATACTTATTCATTGGAGTTATACCATTGCCAATAAAGTCGGAACCAAAGGCCAGATCGTGATTGACAAACGGATCCGGGACAGCCTGGGCATAGAGCCTGGGTGGATCGCGCTGCAAACGCTGGTGGATGACTACGTGGAGATCTATTTCGTCGGTCCGGAACACAACAGGTCGCTGATGGGAAGTCTGAAGAAATTCGTTGATCCCGAGTTGGTCCGGGGATTAAGCTGGGCCGAGATTCGCGAGTTGGCTTGGTCCAGGGCCGTCATGGAGCGCTACTTGCCGGAGACGGAGCCCGTTGATGAGGTTTCTTGACACTAGTAGTCAGTCATGTTTGGAATCGAAGGGATAGAGGCGGTGAAGTTTGCCCCTGGCGTCCTGGGTGTTGAACCGCCAGTTAATGGTGGCTCGGGCGGCATTTCGCTCCGTGACCAGGGCCTGGACC
>DAOUHE010000093.1:0-9698 GCA_034428715.1 Dehalococcoidia bacterium
TGCAATCAGATGAACAGTCAAAAGAGAGGAGGTGGCCGCCAACCAGAGCATTGGTAGACCTTGGAAAGACAGCGGGACCCTCACTTAACATTGCTCCAATACTGTCCAACTGATGGGGTCCACCTTACTATGCCATGGACCAGATTAACATAGAGGACAATCCGGGTGGGTCGCACAGTAGATTGGAAAATCTGGGCGAGCCACCACGTGGTAAAGACGCGGGTATTCGCCTGGCCTGGGGCGAGGGCTGGCCCACTTACTTCGGCACGGTGCTACAACAGATCAAGGGCACCGCGGCCTTCGGAATCCCCAACGTTGGTGATATTGATTACACGGACATTAAAGACGTTAATTTCACGTACAGTCTCGAATCCCAGACCGGGGGGAATAGCTTAGGCGAGGATAACGAACTTTCGGTCATGCGGATCCTCTGGGATTATTTTGATTCAGCGGACGATGCCGGGGATAGCTTTACGGGAGATGACATCGCTGTCTGGGAGAATCTTGATTTGGCCGATGCGACCACCTTATCCTCTACCTATCTAGGCCTCCCCGCGGGCCTACCTATAACACGCCTCGCGAAAATCGGCTGTATCCTCAGCGAGCACCGCGTAGCTCCAGATCCTACGGCCCAGCCTGACGGAAGGGTGGCCCCGATGACTCCACCCACTTTCCAATGGTGGCGGTCCCTCCAACAAAAACGGTGAGTTCACCGTCCTGTTCTACGATAAGCCAGCGGTCACATTGTTGTTCCAATCCCCGTTGCTGAGTTCAACCCAGTTTACTCCCGAGCAAGCCGAGTGGGATGACATCCTGGCCGGGGCGGGGGGGACCATTAGATGGGGAGTGGAGGGTAGTGCGACTGCTAAAACCCCAGTGACTGGCCCGTACCTTGGCTGTGGCCGAAGCCTGGTTATCACTCCATGATTGTCGAATATTTTGGCCGGGTTGGCGCCCAGCATATAGAGGTCCGAGCGTTCGCCGTCGCGGGGCCAAGCCTTCCTGAGTGAGCCACACGCTGCCGGGATTTACGTCCCAGTGCAAAATGTCGTGGTGGTGGGCCACGGGTCCATGACCGCATCTTTGATCAGTTTGACGGCCACCCGCCGGCCCAGCACCGTGTCCTGGCACAAAAACACGATGCCCTTGCCACCTTCTCCCAACTTGGGCTCCACCCGGTAGCGGCCCTCGGCGAAGGACGTGGGGCCGGCCGGCCCATCGTTCTGTACGGAGGCCGTGAGGGCCGCGCCGCAGCTACTACAGAACCGAGCCCCGCCGGGATTTTCTTTCTGGCAAACCAGAAAGTTCATCACGGTGGCAGATTCCCGATCTAGGAACCTTGCAGTATAAAGTCGGAGACCCGCTCGCCGATCATCATGGTCGTCACGTTGGTGTTGGCGCGGATGCAATCCGGCATGATGGAGGCGTCCACCACCCTTAGCCCTTCCAACCCGTGGACCCTACCATACTGGTCCACCACGGCCATAGGGTCCGAAGCCGGGCCCATTTTGCAAGTGCAGGAAATGTGCTGGGAGGTGGTCACCTCCCGCCTCATCCAGGCGTCGATGGCCTCATCGGATACCAAGTCGGCATCCGTAGGGTTGATGCGCTCTTGAATGATGTCCTTAAAGCTCTCGTGCTCGCCCAACTCGATGCACATGCGGACCATGTCCCGGAGCCGTTTGACGTCGAATTCGTTTTCCAGGTAATGGTATTCCAGCACGGGTTGCTCGGTGGGGTCGGTGGAATTCAGCCGTAACTCCCCAGAGCCGGCCGCTAATTGGATCCCGCCTGTCATGCGGATACCCATCGGGACCATGCGGTTTCCGCCCTGGTTGGGCCGCTCGGTGGCGAAGGATTGCATAGACACTTTCATGTCGTTACGCAAATCCGAGCCCTCAGCCGTGTATCGCAGGCACAACTGCATCCGGGGCGCCAAACCGTCCAATGGAAAGCCTTCCTTGGTCCTCCAGGTGATCCAGACCGCCGGGTGGTCCCTCATATTCTGTCCTACGCCAGGGGCGTCTTTGATCACCGGTATGCCCAAACTGCTCAAATGGTCTTTAGGGCCCACTCCAGAAAGCATCAACAATTGGGGAGAGCCGATGGCGCCGGAGCTGAGGATGATCTGGTCAGCATCGATCACAAATTTCTCTCCGCCGCTTTCCACATCGACACCTATGGCCTGGTTACCCTCAAAGATGATGCGGTGGACCGTGCAATTGGCCCGAATGGTCAGGTTCAGGCGATGCCTGGTTTGGTCCAGATAGCCCAGGGCGGTGCTCATCCGGATGCCGTTGGGGTTATTCAGCGGCGTGGCCCCTACTCCCGTGGAGTCGGGATGGTTGTGGTCGGCGACGTCGGCAAAGCCGGCGGACAGGCAAGCGGCGTGGAAGGCTACCTGGGCGGGCAGCCAGGTATCCCGCTTGAACCGGTGCATAACGATGGGCCCGTCGTTGCCGTGAAAATCGTCACTGCCAAAATCCGTGTCGGTTTCAATCTTCCGGAAATAGGGCAAAAGTTCTTGGAATTTCCATTTGTCGTTACCCATATCGGCCCAACTGTCGTAGTCCTCTGGCACACCTCGCAGGAAAACCTGACCGTTGATGGCGCTAGAGCCACCGGTGACCCGGCCCCTGGGCACCATCATTGGACCGGCGGTGTCGGTGGCCTTGCCGATGAACTGCCAGTTGTGGTCGCTGGTCATTATGTCGGTTTCGGTGGCGTAGCCGAACTTCACCTCTTCGGGTAAATGCTCGAAGTCGGGGTAGTCGGGACCCGCCTCCAGCAGTAATACTGACCTGCTAGAATCCTCGCTCAACCTGGTAGCCAGGATGGAGCCCGCCGACCCGGCGCCGATTATTATCACATCGTATTTCATACAGCTATCCTCATTTTTGATTCGGGCTGACCATTCAGATTGACCAGACAGGCGAGCCGTCGGCGCGTGCCTTCTCTCGGCGGGTTAAATAAGCGCAGTGGGGGTCACTATTCCGTCGAAATCCTTTTCGCTGGCGGGCTCTTTGGGCACGATACCCAGCCCGGTTTCCATATGGTGATAAAGCTGTTTAAGGTGATGCGTGCTGTGGCTGAGGATGATATTCAGCAGTTCCACCACGGTCACCTCGCCGCCATAGTGAGCGGGCACCACCCGGTCGAAGGCGGTCTCGTTTCCGCTGTTCAAGAACTCGATGATGCCTCCGCGCACGCCCTCACCGTAGCCGCAAAGCTCCTGGGACGAATTCACCCCAACCAAGCGCTTGTTGGACGCGGCCATGTCTTCAGAGCTCATACTGCCTTGCTCATGACTGAGCCAGGCCAATTCCGGGAATGACATGATGTGCAACACCACGTCCCTGAGGCTCCAGGGCCGCCACGGGACCTGTTCTTTTAGCTGGGCATCGTCGAGCTGCTTGGTGGCCCGCACGGTAGCCTGGAGGATCGCGTCGTATTTTTCTGCGAGCCAATCAGTCTTGCGCGAAAGGTCGACATTTACGTCTAAATTCAGCGCGGGCACCAACTTCTTGGGGTAATAGCCGATTATCACGGTGTCTTCGTCAATGATGGTCACCGGTACTGATTTGATTCCGCGGGTCTTGAGATACTCAACCGCCGGTTCATCCGTTGCCAGGTCATGGTGCTCATACCGAACACCGTTGGACGACAGAAATTCCTCCACCGTCCGGCAGCTAAATCAACCAGGGTTGGTATATACGTGTACTTCCATGATCTCTCCTAGTGAATGGCCGTTTCTATGATCCACCAACGCTGATCCGCCAACGCTGATCCGCCAACTTTGCGAACCGCCGGCCCTTTTATTCAACGGTAGCGTAATGGGTGCCTGATTAGGTGTCAACTCGAATTGTTACCGTGGCGTTCCGAGCGAAGCGATGTCATGTCAATCAGAGAGTAGCGAGGAATCTAAAATCGCCGCCGTAACTACTCCGTGCACGAGTAAAACGCCTACCTCACTAACCAGGGCAGGCGAATCCTTTTAGCTGCTACGATATGAAAACACCGATTTTAGACCCTTCGCGTTGCTCAGGGTGACATGGTTGTGGGCTAGGCGGTACCCGGCTTTCAGCGCGGAATGGTTGTAGGCTGGGCGGTGCAAGTGTTTCAATGCACAAAGATACGAATTGGTCGAACAACCACCGCGGATCAACGCGATTGCCTTAGCTGGAAGCCGAACCGGCCCACCTAAATAACCACGGTTGCAGAGGAACGGCGCCCCTGATTCGGAACACGCCGCCTGATTCCTCCAATTCTTGGGGAAGGATACGGGCCAGCATGTCCCTTTTGGGGTCGTCTTCGCCCAGGTACAAACGCTGGCTTAGTTGGTTTAGAGCCTGTTCCAAGCTATCAAACCCCCTAGCCGGCTGAGCCGTCAGCGGCTCTTGCCGTGCCTTTATCCCCAAATCTCGCAGCACTTCTCTAAACTCTGGCACGCTGGGCAATGGCAGTCTAGGGGTGCCGTGTACCTTTCGCCACAGGGGATAATTCTGGGACTGGGGCGGCGCGCCATACAGCACCACCATAACCTGTTTTCGGGCGTGATCTTCCAGCATTGTGACGAACCCGCCGATATCCTGGATGGTGTAAAGGACGTGAACGCACAAAGTCTGATCGGCTGGGTCCACCGTGGCTTCCTGCCATTCGGACCGCACCAATGAAATATTGTTGACGTGATGTTCCTGGGCCACACTCAACAGCACCTCTCCCATCGCCGGTGAGGGCTCCACCGCCGTGACGTGGCTACCGTGAAGAGCTATAGGCAAGGCCAGCCGTCCTCCGCCAGCCCCCACGTTAATGACCGTGTCGCCCGGTGAGATCTCTAGCAGCAAACGTTTGAGCAATTCATCGTCTGACCGGCGTGGGTCAGCGCTGAACTGACGCGCGTAGGGCCGCCAGTGATCTACTGGCGACGTAGCCCCGGGTGGAGACGCGGCCGTCAGTGGCGGCGGCGCGCGCATTGCGTCGGACTGGGCATGCTCAACCTGGATCATGGTTCGCCAATGGTCTATCGCTGACATCGTCTATCGCCAATAAGGGGAGGATATAGCCGAATCGGCCGAGTTTTCGCCGGTTGTAGAAAGGCCCCGGAGTTTTCTCCGGGACCTCATAATATCCTTGGTATTATCCTGCCATGTGCCCGAAAGGGGTCGCGCAGGTTAGTTGGGAGTCAGGGCCACCGACCGGATCTCTCCGAATTCCTTTGGCAACTTCCTCCATGACCCGCCGCCGTCATCGGTTACGTAAACGTATCCGTATAGGCTGGCGGCCACTATGGTTTCGGGAACAGCTTTGTGGGTCCCAAACCAATAGACCACCGAGTTGGGCGCCACCGGCAGTTCAGTTCGCTGCCAGGTCTTGCCGCCGTCCCTGGTCTGTTGGATGGTGCCGGTGATTCCGGGGATGGCGTCGCCGTTGCCCACGAACATCACGTTGGGATCATCGGTCTTTATGGCCATGCCGCGGCAATAGGACCGGTTGTCTTGCTCGTTGAACTTGGGGAAATAGTGGTAGTCCCAGCTTTCTCCCTCGTCGGTGCTATGGGCGATGCCAAAGGGACTGGTGCAGTATATCGAAGTCGTTGGACCGGCGTCTATCGCCATGCCGTGGATGTCGCCGTGGAACGGGTCCGGGCCCAGGTCGGACATGTGTATCCAGTTGTCGCCTCCATCCAGGCTCTTATAGACGCCGTCAACTTCGATGCCCGCCCATATCGTGCGGTGGTCCCTGGGGTCGACGATCACGTTGGTGGTGCGGGGGGTCCCGACGGGGCAGTTCATGTCGACGCCCATGGTCAGGTGCTCCCACGATTTGCCGCCGTCCCTAGATCGGAAGGCTTCCGGCCGGGTGCCGGCGAAGATGGTCTCAGTGTCTGCTGGGTCCACGGTCACCGACCAAATCTGCAGGTTTTCCATAGGGGAATCCAGTTTTTCCCAGGATACGCCGTTGTCATCGCTGCGGAATATGCCGATGTCTGTTCCCGCTATGATCCGATGGGGGTCATCGGGATACACGGTCAGGGCCCTTACGTTGGATTCCGAAGGCAGGGGATCCCTGATGCGGTTCCAGGTCTCACCTCCGTCGGGGCTCACCGACAGCCCACCGCCCACCGTGGCAACACATATGGTGTAATCGTTCGCCATGATCCTACCCTCCTTGTTATGATTGGTGTTTGAGACTGAGGTATCCGGTCTAATCAGTAAACGTAACTAACCGAATTGTTGTAAGGACATCATAGACTGAATGTCAATAATCCGCATTATGTCAGTTTACTGGCTTGACCTGGTCATGGTCACTGCCTAGAATAGCAAATCATGAACCAGATGGTTTTCATCCATGGGCCCGGCGCCGGCGGTTGCGCCGAATCCTATGTCAATCAACTCGCCCATTATCCAGGTAGCCTGGCGCCCAACCTACCCGGCCATCTATCAGGGAAGCCCTGCCCCGACGTGGAGAGGTACACCGACTGGTTGCGTGGCTGGCTTTGGTCGCAAGACCGTGCCAGCGGATTGGTGTTGGTGGGGTTCACCCTGGGTGCTTGCATCGCTTTGCAATATGCTCTGGATTACCCGGAAGAGGTCAAGGCCATCGTTTTGATGACGGTGGCGATGCGGCCCAAGGAGCGTGCTCCCGGAGCGCTGGAAATGCGCCTCAGAGCGGCTGAAGACCCAGACACGTATCACGAATGGTTGGAATTCCAGCGCCACGCAATGAAGTTCATCAACCCCGAATTGCGGGGACGCTTGTTGGCTTGCCACACCAAGGTGGGGCCCATTTCCCAATACAATGACCTGGTGACCATCGACCGGTTCGATGTCCGCGACCGCGTGGAATCCTTGCAACCCCCCCTGCTACTGATTCGGGGAGTCGACGACCCAGGAGCGCCGCCGGAATACGAATTGGAGATCCATAGAGCGGTGCCACGATCGCGCTACCTGGCGTTGCGCAACGCGGGGCATTTCCCCGCGGCCGAACTGCCAAAACAAGTGAATCAGGCCATCGACGAGTTCCTGGATTCATTGGATTAACCGGGGTTTGACCCATCGCCATCAGAGCTTTGGGTTCTACCATCAGTATGATTCGTACCCCGAAGTTGAGTCCCCTCCGGCCTACAACCCAACTTTATTGATCCCGGTCAATGCGGTCCTGTCCCCATACGGCCACCAACCTCGCACTGCCAAGAAACAGCAATCCGATCAGTAGGAATAATGTCCTCCGACGTAAAATTTAGCGTTCGGATTCACCAGAGCGGGTATAGCTACCCATCCCTGCGTGAGATTTGGATCGCTGCCGACCGTTTGGGCTTCCACTCGGCAACGCTCTACGATTTATTGAACGCTCCGGCTTTAGAATGCTGGACCACCCTTGCGGCCCTGGCCGCCGAAACCAGCCGCATACGTCTCACCCCACTGGTGCTGGCCAACACCTACCGGCCGCCGCCTCTGCTAGCTAAGATGGCAGCCACGTTGGATGTCATCAGCGAAGGCAGGTTGGAACTGGGCATAGGCGCTGGGGGCGGCGAGTACGACCATCGGGCATCGGGTTACACCTATCCCACCATCCAGACCAGAGTGGAAATGCTGGAAGAATCGGTGGATATCATCAAGCGGCTTTGGCGGGAGCCAATGGTGAGCCATCAAGGGAAACACTATTTGCTGCAGAAAGCTACGGTCGATCCAAAGCCGGTGCAACAACCCCATCCTCCGATTTTGATCGGGGGCCATGGCGAACGGTATTTGATGCGGGCGGTGGCCCAACATGCCGATATTTGCAACATCGGGTTTGAATTGGGTTTGGATGATTACCACGCCAAGCTGGAAAACCTGGACGAGCACTGCCAACGGGCCGGCAGAGACCCATCATCGATTGAAGTGAGCCACAACACTCGGGTGTTCATCGCCGAAGACTTTGATCGGTTTGAAGAGTTGGTATCCAGGGGAGCAGCCACGGCCAATACCACCACCGGCGTATATAAAAAGTCGCTGGACCGTGCCATCGCCGGCACTCCGAGCCAATGCCGTCAACAGATACAAAGGCTAGTGGACCGGGGCATAACTTATTTCTTTTTACTGTTCCCGGATCCGGTACAGGTGGACACACTGACCCTGTTTGCCCAAGAGGTCATGCCCCACTTCCTTGGACCAGATGGTTTTCGGACCAAATGGTTTTCGGACGAACGGTGACGACGGTAGCTAAAAAGGAGCAAAGGCTTCCCATCTAAACTTGTCTAGCTACACATAGGTCACTATAATCCCCCCAGATCACCCCAGATAGGCAATACCAGGCGCGCAGTTCAGCGGGGATACCCCCGTGTCGGCGCCGGTGGCCGCGTTAACCGGCAATAGCGATTAGGGAGGCAAAGATGGTTGATCAACTAGCCCGGCCCACAGACACGGTGGAAGTTTACTGGTTCTCCGAACAGGCTCAGGGATACGTGTCCGACGGGCAGCTTGAACAGTACGACTCGGGACGGCTGGGCTTTCCCAACAACCACTTTGACCCAGACAAGGCCCACGTTCTATACAACGAGTATCACGACCAATACGCCCTGGCCGACGAGGTGGGCTTCGACGGCATCATGACCAACGAGCATCACTCCGCCTACTGGTGCGGCAAACCCGCGGTCAACCTGGACGCCGCCGTAATATGCAAGGTCACCAAGCGGGCCAAGATCGCCATCCTGGGCAATGTCATCGCCATCAACGACCCCATCCGCATGGCTGAAGAAATCGCCATGCTGGATTGTTACTCCGGTGGCCGGATAATTTCCGGATTCGTGAGGGGCGGCGCCGTGGAGAGCCTGCAAGGTGGGATAGACCCCACGGAGAACCGGGAGCGGTTTGAAGAGGCCCACGACCTTATAGTCAAGTGCTGGACCGAGCCTGGACCATTCCGCTATGAAGGCAAGTATTATCACCACCGGGTGGTAAACCCATGGGTATTGCCCATGCAGAAACCCCGGCCGGATATTTGGTTCCCCGGCACCGGGAGCCCGGAAAGCGTGGTTTGGGCCGCCCAGCACGGGCACCCCTATATGAACCTGGGCGCGGTGATGGAAACCACCGAATGGCTTAAGCAGATCTACATCGATACGGCGTTGGAGGCCGGCTACCAGCCGGGGCCAGAGCACTTCGGCTATCTGCTCAAAGTCTTTGTGGCGGACACCGAGGAAAAAGCCCAGGAGATAGGCCGCCACTTTGTTTGGACGGAGGGACACCGCCAGCGCGGCCCCATAGAACACGTGGATCCGCCCGGCTACCAGTCCCGTAAAGCGCTGGAAGTCAAGCGTAGCCGTCCCACCGGGGTCTTCGCAGGCAACGCCGGCGCAGCCCAATCATACGAGCGGCAGCAGGAAGCCAGGGTCGTCATCGTGGGGACCCCAGACACGGTGATCGAAAAGCTGAACTATGTGGTGGAGCACCTCAACCCAGGTTACCTGTTGATCTATGGCAACGAAGGACCCATGCCCCACGAGGCCTGCATGCGGTCCATTGAGTTGCTGGGTAAAGAGGTGATTCCAGCGTTGAAAGAGATCAAGCTGCATTCTTACGAAACGGACTAGTAGTCAGTCATGTTTGGAATCGAAGGGATAGAGGCGGTGAAGTTTGCCCCTGGCGTCCTGGGTGTTGAACCGCCAGTTAATGGTGGCTCGGGCGGCATTTCGCTCCGTGACCAGGGCCTGGACC